>JAPORH010000112.1 GCA_026710325.1 Litoreibacter sp.
CGGGCGCTTTCAAGCCCAAAATCGAAGGCTATTTCGCCGTGAGTCGTGTACCGTGGTGAGCTTTACAAAATTTCTTGCCGCCACTGGGCTCGCCGTATCGCTCGCGTCACCAAGCTGGGCGGAGCGCCCTCTGGACAGTCTCGAAGCCAGCGTGGCGATGGAGTTGCCAAACTACGGGTTCGATGATGTCGATGTGCGCGAGCTCTCAACCGGTCAGATCGCCCATATTCACCACCTGCTTTTCTCTGGCAAAGGCAGTGCCGAAATTCGTGGCCAGATCGGCGCGGTTCTGGGCGACAGCCTGATCCGAAGCTTCTTCAAGTAGGCTCAACTCTGCACGAAGGAGCAAAGCGCCGATGCAGGCGCTTTGCAGCCTTGATATCCCATGCAACTTAGTACCCTGCACGCCCCATAAGCAGCGTCAGTTTGGCATTTGCTTGGTCCATAATCTCCTGAACGGGCCTGCTGCTGCGGGTGACCTCCAGCAATGCAGGGCCGAGCACCTTGTTCTGAATATCGTTCCATTCAGGGATCAGCGGACGCCAATCAGTATCAGCGCATAGAAGCGAGCCGATTACTGCGCTCGATTCAGGACGGCTTTCCTGATTTTCATTGAAGGTGGAAATGCGAATAGGGTCACCGCCTTGATCGGTCATCTGCTGATCGCCTTCTTTGGAGGTCAGGTATTGTAAAAGCAGGAACGCCGCTTCCTTATTTCGGCTGTTTTCCGGAATACCGATCGCAAATCCGCCCGTTTCCGCGCTGCATCGCGAACCGACAGGGTGGCGCGCATATCCTATTTTATCTTGGAAATGCGAAAAATTCGGGTCGCGTGCCGCCGAGGCAATCTTGAAATTGTCCAAATACATCGCCGCTTCGCCCGACAAGAAAGAAAAAGCCGCATTGCCGAAATTGAAATCGGACATGCCCTCAGGCCCTGTTTGGGAAACAAGCCGCAAGAACTCAGCCGCTTCCACAGCTTCTGGCGAGTTGATCACCGGATTCCAGTCATCGTCGAAAATTTTGCCGCCCAAGGGCCCCAGATGCAAAAGCCACGCAAAGGTGACGTCATTTCCGCTTTTGCCGCGGCTGGTGAGGGCTGGAATGCCCAGTTCTTGCAGTTTTAGGATCGCTCTTTCGAGCTCCTCATAATCTCGGGGTACGGTAAGACCATGCTTTTCAAATATGTCTTTGCGATAGGCTAGAAGGGAGGTTTCGGCACCAAAGGGAACGCCGTAGAGAACGGCACCCGGACCGTCGAGATATCCTTTTTTTCCGCCAACAAGCCCGCCACTGACGAGATAGGGTTTTGCGATATCATCCATGTCATAATCGGGGTCGGCGAGCGCCGAGTTTTCAAAGAACGGCGCGAGCGGTGATAGAAGCCCGCGGTCAACATATTCGCCTTTCCACATGATCACCCAGGAAACTAAGTCGTATTTTCCGTTTCTTTTTGACAACTCCTCGATTTGCTGGTCGCGCAACTGAAGATAAGGCAGCGCGTCAATTTCGACATTGATTCCGGTCTCTTGTTCAAAGGTCTCAATAACAGCTTCAGCATTCTGAAAATGTCCAAGGCTTGGCCAAGACACTGTAAGTGTCGTCCCACGATAGCGATCTGCGGCATCGGCAAAGGCAGCGGTCGCACCGAGCAAGGCTGCCATTGCCACAATTAGATGTTTTTTCATCTCATTCTCCAAACTAAACGGTCAAAACCGATAATGTTACCGGTACCATTTTTGGATTAGCGAAAAATAGAGGCCAATTTAGGAAGCAATCGTGTCAAAGTGTTTGCTAGAGGGCGTTTGAAAGACCGCGATTTGCTCTTAGTGCGCGGTGGCCGCGCAAAAAAGCGAACGCTGGACAGTGGTTTTTGTCAGAAGGTCGAGGAAACGACGATGGCAAAGCAAAAGGCTAGCGGACAAAGACCCGCTAGCACTTTTGCAGGGTGGCGCGCCTGTCGCGGCGCGTCACATGAGTTTGGGCAGATGGTTAACCAGCTGGCTTCGCCGCATCAGCATACATGCCGACAACCTTGTTCATGTCCGACATAGTGACGTTCAGACCTTTAAACTTCTTTTCCAACGCCTCTGACGCCAGCGCATCACCCCCGAGCACTTTTTCGAGCAACGGCTTCACCTCGCTCCACTCGTTCAGAACGGTTTCGAGGCCGGTCTCAATATTCGCATTTGGGGGCGGCAACAGGCCAAGCTCCGGCATGCCATGACGCAACGCGTTCAAGGAGGCCTCAAAAATCTGGATCGTCGTTTCAAGGTCAGCTGGTGTCTTGGCTGTCTCGTGGTCGGTCCCAATGATGCAGGCTTCTTTCGACACCTTTTGGGTCAACATCCGCTGCCGCCCTGAAATGTCGATTAGCAACAACTTGTCATAAGGCACCGCGTTCGGGTTGGAATATTGCTTCACAAGTTCTGGCACCAAGCGCACAGCTGCCTCAAGCACTTCAGCATTTTGGCTGAGAACAACGCCTACATCTTCGTCAGACCCGGTCCCGTTTGCGATTGCCTGGGCGGCAATGCGCAGGGGTTCCCATTGCGCACGCAACTCGTGGATGCGGATCAGGGTCTTTTTCCGCGTTTCCGGGTTGATGATGTTGAGGTCCTCATCCCCATGTTCCAGGGCATTCAGGATCTTGTCGAACTCAGTCTGAGCGGCTGTGAGCAGCTTGCCCGCACCCTCAACATCGACGCCGCGGCTGATCTGGCAAGCAACGGACGGAATACGCTGGGACAGCATCCGCAGCTTGCCTGAAAGGTTGATCCGTTGTTCAGCGTTGTCCTGGGGTGCAAGGGCCACGCGAACCAGTTTGGATTCATCGGCAACAGCTATTCCGGATTGCATCGCAACCGCACAGGAAACAGCGAGCGCTGTGTATTTGATAGTAGAAAGCATGTGTCGCTCCGTTTGAAATGGGTCGGAAACAAGCGACTGGTCAAAAATCACGTAAGCAATGGCTTAGAGGTGCTGGTTGCGTCGGCAGTTTGGCGCAAATTCGCGAAAATTATGGCGAATTTCGAAATTTGGGCGGTAATCCGCCCTTGCACACCAAAGGTGACGCGAAGTTAAGCCTAATGTATGCGTAGAAACGACTCAGACCGCCTGCTTACGGCTTTCCTCGAGGTATAGCTCACGAAGGCGCGCGGCTGATTTTCCGGGCTTTCCATCGCCGAGTGCAACCCCGTCAATCTCGACCACGGGCATGACAAAAGTAGATGCGGATGTGATGAACGCCTCATCCGCCTGCTTTGCTTCCTCGATGGTGAAGGGACGCTCGACGACCTCCATCTGAGCGGAGCGCGCATATTCCAGCACCGCCGCCCGGGTGATCCCGTGCAGGATTTCATTGCCCAAGTTGCGGGTGATGATCTTGCCGTCTTTTACGATATAAGCGTTGTTGGATGAGCCTTCGGTGACGTGACCGTCTTCGACCATCCAAGCGTCATCGACGCCTGCTGCCTTCGCCATCATCTTGGCCATGGACGGGAACAGAAGCTGCACCGTCTTGATATCACGGCGCGCCCAGCGTTGGTCCTCGACCGAAATGACTTTCATGCCTTTCTCGATCTTTGGGTTGTTGAGCAGGTTCGCGGTTTGCGTGAACAAAACCAGTGTGGGTTTTGTGTCTTCCGGAGGATAGGCGAAGTCGCGGTCGCCCGGGTTGCCGCGTGTCAGCTGCAGGTAGACCATACCTTCTTCAACGCCGTTGCGCTTGACCAGCTCCTGGTGGATTTCCATCAGCTCATCCTTGCTGACGGGGTTGGTCATCCCCAACTCATCGCAGGAGCGTTGCAGGCGCACCGCGTGTCCGTCAAAGGCGATCAGCTTGCCCTCGAGGACACTCGTCACCTCATAAACGGCATCGGCAAACAAAAACCCGCGGTCAAAGACGGAGACCTTGGCCTCTTCTTCCGGCAGGTATTCTCCGTTCACGTAAACGATGCGGCTCATTCTTCTATCCCCATAGGCTGGCGGCGGGGGCATGCACCCCGGCCGCGTCAAAAGTCAAAGGCGTGTTGCGGTCTTCGGCCAGAAGCAGCGGGCCGTCAAGGTCGGTGAAAGCCGCACCTTGGGCGACGATCGTTGCCGGTGCCATGGCGAGCGAGCTGCCAACCATGCAGCCGACCATCAGCTCGTAGCCTTGGGCCAGCCCTTCGCGTTTCAGCTCCAACGCCTCAGTCAGACCACCGGTCTTGTCGAGCTTGATATTGATCACGTCGTATTTTCCCTTCAGGTCGGGCAGCGAGGCACGGTCATGACAGGACTCGTCGGCGCAGACGGGCAAAGGCCGCTCAATCTCCGCCAACATTTCGTCCTGTCCGGCAGGCATTGGTTGCTCCACCAATTTAACGCCAAGGCGGACCAGATGCGGGGCGAGCTCGGAATAGACGTCAGCCGTCCAGCCTTCATTGGCGTCGATGATGATCGGCGTTTCAGGCGCGCCACGACGGACGGCCTCGAGCCGGGGCATGTCATCGGGTGTGCCCAGTTTGATTTTCAGTAGCGGGCGATGCGCGTGTTTGCGGGCAGAGGCTTCCATCTGATCCGGCTCAGCCAAGGAGAGAGTGAAAGCGGTTATTTCGGGTTGCGGCGTAGGCAGATCCAACAGCTCCCATACTCGTTTACCGGCTTCTTTTGCTTCCAAGTCCCAAAGCGCACAGTCCACGGCATTGCGGGCAGCGCCGGCGGGAAGCGCCGTCTGCAGAACCAAACGTGAAATATCAGCAGGCAGGCCCGCGATCTGCTCCGCCACGCTTTCCATCGTCTCGCCATAGCGGGCGTAGGGAACGCACTCACCGCGCCCCGTCACGCCATTACGCGTGACCATCGCAGTCAGAACCTTGGCCTCAGTTCGTGACCCGCGGGAGATGGTGAACACCTCCGCGAGCCGGAAACTGTCAAAACGTGTTTCGATCACAGCGCTTCCAGCGCGTCGACCAGTTTTTCGGCCCCAAAGCGGAACGGGTCGGTGGTGGGCAGGCCCATACGGTCCTCGACCTCGGCGATATAGGCCTTCGCCTCATCCTCGCCCATATGCTGGGTGTTGATCGAGATGCCGATGACCTTGCAATTCGGGTTGGCCACTTGGGCCAGCGGCAGGGCCATGTCGCGCAGTGCTTCCAGCGACGGCTGTTGGTATTCGGGCAGGCCGCGCATATGGGCACGGGTCGGTTCATGCGCCAGCACCAATGCGTCTGGTTGGCCGCCATGGATCAGCGCCATCGTCACGCCCGAGTATGACACGTGGAACAGCGAGCCTTGCCCCTCGATGTGATCCCAGTGATCATGGTCATTGTCCGGCGTCAGATATTCCACCGCGCCCGCCATGAAATCCGCGATCACCGCATCCAGCGGCACGCCGCCACCAGTGATCAGGATGCCGGTCTGGCCAGTGGGGCGAAAGGTGGACTTCATCCCGCGCTTGCGCATCTCCGCATCCATGCAAAGCCCGGTATACATCTTGCCAACAGAGCAGTCGGTACCCACGGCCAGCACGCGTTTGCCGCTGCGCTTTTTGCCATTGGCAATAGGGTAGGCGACGGTCGGGATGCGGACGTCGTGCAGGGTGCGGCCATGCACCTTGGCGGCGCGTTGCAGCTCATCCTCATCACGCAGCAAGTTGTGCAGGCCGGAGGCGATGTCGTA
Source organism: Litoreibacter sp. (assembly GCA_026710325.1). Taxonomy (GTDB): domain Bacteria; phylum Pseudomonadota; class Alphaproteobacteria; order Rhodobacterales; family Rhodobacteraceae; genus Litoreibacter. The sequence goes on from JAPORH010000112.1 coordinate 5,662, forward strand.
GCCCATTTCCAACGCCTCAACGAGCACCGCTTTCCAAGCATCTGAGATCACACCACCACGGTTGGCAACACCGATCACCAGCGTCTTTGCGCCCGCGTCCAAACCTTCTTGCAAGGTCATATTGGTGATGCCCATATCGGCCTTGCAGCCCTCCATCCGGAACTGGCCCACTGCGTTCTCTGGGCGCCAGTCCTTGATGCCTTGCGCGACCTTCGCGGCCAATGCGTCCGGCGCGTCGCCGAGGAAGAGGAGATAAGGTGTTTGGATCATGGCAAGGGCCCCCGAGGCTGCGATTCTATCTGTCGCGCGACACTAGCTCGATACAGGCAGAAATGCTCTTGCAAAATCAGGCGTGGCCCGGCAGTTTGTAGCAACGTTTGCAGGAAATTCCTGCAAGAAGTCGAAGATTCTTCGGCAAATCAGGAATTGCCGCCAAGCTCCTGCCAAATCTCTTCCGCCCAGGACTTGATCTTTAGCGCCTCCTCCCAACGGTTGGACATCTCGCGACCATCGGACCCAGTCATCGCGTATTCCGGGGGACCGAGCTCGCAGACAAAGATGCAATCGCCCGAGGCATTGCGGCCTCGCCACGATGCCATCCCTTCGCGCCACCAGCCCTTGAACAACTCCACCCATTTCTGGTGCTGCGGAAAGTCGAGCTGCAGCTGAATTTGCTGGCGCGAGGCGACCCGACCTTGAAAACTGTCAGAGCGAGCAAGCACGCGGGAGATCAGGGCCAGATCATCGTCTGAGAGCGGAAACCAAAACTCACGGTCCACAACGTAGTGGGACAGGTCGGCACAAATCCGCATCTCCGGGATCCGGTCGATGAGCTGCAGCGTCGTGTAAAGATCGTTGGTGATGCAATTGCGATGAGTCTCGAACTGAATAGGCATGCCGATCCGCTCCGACATCTCCATCCAGGTCTCGATAACGGGCACCATGTCATCCAAAGCAATTGGCATCACCTGCCCGATCACATCGACAAAAGGCGCGCCGAAATCCTTGGCCATGATCAGGGTGTCTTCGAGGCTTTCGATTGTCTTCGGGAAAGCAACGATCAGTGGCGTCAGCCCATTGGCCTCCATATACGGGCGGACTGCATGGGCGACCGCGACGTCGGAGGCGCCAAGATCAATCGCCATCCCGTCATAACCGGCGCCCGCGACCATCTCACACACCTGATCGAGCGGCAGTTTGACACCCGTTTGGTCGTGCGGCTGCATCGCCCAAAGCGAGGTGTAGGTTTTGAGCTGCCTCATTCGGCCGGGATACGCGCCGAGCGCCCGCCGGTGGTCGGTACGATCCAGACCTCATCCATCGGGTATTGGCTTTCATCCTTGGCGTGAAGTTTGCTGATCACCTCGATCTGGAACTCAATCCAGCCCATACGGTGAACCTCACCAGCCTGCGCCTCGATCTTGTCGTTCAGCTCTTTCAGCTTCCAAAAGGGCACGGCCGGGAAGGTATGATGCGCGGTATGGTAAGGCATCTGCCAGCACAGCCAGCGCATCAGCGCATTGGTGCGGGTGGAGCGGGTGTTTTCCAGAATGTCCTGCTCATGGCTGAGACCCAGATGCTCGATCGTGTTCTGCAGCTGATGCACGGGTTTGGTCAGCATCATCGGGATGATCCAAAATGTCAGCGCAGCCCAACTGCCAGCAGCGACACTGATCAGCGCAATCACTGCGTAAAGCGCCAAGTGAATGCGCGCCTCATTGATGATTTTCGTTTCCTCCTCCGCCCGGATGTAAGGCTCCAAAATGATCCCGCGCGCGCGGCGGATATTGCCCACGATGCGGTTGCGCCAATAGGTGACGCCGGTCAGCCAAAGCAGGTAGCTGGTCAGCGTGTAGGGCTCGCGCACCAATTCCCCGTCCCGCTCCCAATCCTGGGTGTATTGGTGATGAGCGAAATGCATGACCTGATCGAAATCGCGCGGAAAAATCTGGACAAAACCGATGATGCGGCCAAAAACCTCGTTTAGCTTGCGCGTCTTGAAGACGGTGGCGTGGCTTAGCTCATGCTGCCCCGCATAAAGGAAGTTCAAAAGCACCCCCAGCACGAACCCGGTCGCCAGAACCCACCAGCTGCCCATAACCTGCCAATGCAATATGCTGACGATGACAATCGCCCCAAAGTGAGACCCGAGCTGAAGAAACCCCCGCGCATCTGAACGCTCAGACAAGCTACGAAGTTCCTGCGGTGTCAAAATCTTGCGGCGGGAAAAGCTGGCGTCCATGCACGGGTCCTTCTGTGTTCTCACAAAAAATGACATGAATGAATTTATATGTCATACGCTAAATTCTCAGATTTTACATGAAGACAGCTCATAGATGCTCCCGAACCTCCCCATGCTCAGAAGCCTCATCAGCCTCGCTGAAACCGGAAGCATGACCAAATCCGCCGAAGCGCTGAACCTGACGCAATCGGCCATCAGCCACCAGATGCGCACCCTTGAGGAGATGCTGGGCTACAAACTTGTGACCCGACAAGGTCGCGGAATCAGACTGACAGCGGAGGCCCGGCGCTACGTGATGGAGGTGGCACCGGCTTTGGACGTCATCGCGCGTGCCAGCCGTACGACCGAGACATCCGGTACGCTTCGCTTAAACGTCGCCCCGGGGTTTGCGGCCAGCTGGCTCGCGCCCAGGATCAGCCATTTTACCGTGCTGCATCCTAGCTTAACGCTCACGCTCAATACACCGCGTGGATATGGGGAGTTGGGACGACGCGAAGATGATCTCTACATCAGCTTTTTGACGCAAGACCAACGTCCGCTGTCGGCGCAGTTGCTCTATGAGGTGGCGTTTTTCCCTGTTGCTGCGCCAAAGCTGATCGCCAAAAGCACGCCATTGCCTTTGGGTGAGCTGCTGAGCTTCCCTCTGCTGCATCTCGACAGCAAGGCAGATTGGAGCAAATGGAGCGCCGATGCAGGCGGCAACACACAGCCGTTACCAGGTATTGTTTTTCAAGACATGCAGATCATGAGCGCCGCTGCGCGGGCCGGGCAAGGCATTGCCCTTGGGGACCAGCTGACCAACCGGGAGGATTTGCTAAGCGGGGCTCTCATGCGCGCGCACGCCCATACTTGGGACACCCCATATGCCTACTATCTTATCGAAGGCGACACACCGCCTTCGAAGGCGAAGTCGGCCTTCACGGATTGGGTACTGGCGCAATTTTAGTGGTTTGGAAGAAGGCCTGCAGGCGCATCTTCGTCGCGCACAAAATCCAACGCTGGCCCGCTGGAGGCCATCGTGTTGCGTTTGAATTCATACACGCGCAGCCCGTCTTCCTCGGTCGAGGTGACGATCAAGGCCTGATACAGATGCCGTGCTCCGTCGTAGATATCGACCAAGCCGCGTAGCTTGGGAGCGGCCTCGGCGTCCACCCCAAAGCGGTTGGCCTCAAATTGTAAAACAGGAACAATGGCCTCGCCCGCATGCACCCTCAGTCTAGAGCTGCTTTTGAGCGCTGACTTGCGCGCCAGCTCCAACCCGGCGCGCACCTCACTGGACAAAAACGTGGTCATATCGATACCTCACTAACTACCTGAGAAGCATAGCGAATTTGTCGCAAATCTCCTAAAACTTCGTTTCAGGATTATGACATTTCCAGATTTAGTTAGGCCTTCACCTTCGGCCGCAAGACATGGGGGGTCTGCGGGTCGTAAAGGGCAGAATCCTTGAAGTCCTTGATGCCGCCCAAAGCGGGCCCCACAAGAATCAGCGCCGTGCGCGTGATCTTCTCCGCCCGCACTTTTTCGCGAATATCGCCAAGCGTTCCGCGCAGAAAAAGTTGATCGGGCCAAGAGGCACGATAAGCCACCACAACCGGGCAATCCTCGCCGTAATGGGGGATCAGCTGCCGCTCAATTTCGCGCAAAGCCCGAATGCCCAGATGGATGGCAAGCGTCGTACCCGTACGGGCAAAATTCTCCAAGGTTTCGCCCGAAGGCATAGAGGTCGATTTCATCGACATGCGCGTTAAAACAATGGATTGCGCCACCTCTGGCACCGTCAGTTCCTGTCCCAAAGCAGCCGCAGCAGCGGCGTAAGCCGGGACGCCAGGGATGATCTCATAATCGATGCCATCCGCCTTCAAGCGCCTGATCTGCTCAGCAATCGCGCCGTAAAGCGACGGATCGCCTGAATGCACGCGCGCGACGTTTTCCCCCCGGTCGCGCGCCGCCAAAATCTCCGCATGGGTGTCATCGAGAGCCATGGGTGCCGTGTCCATGACCAAGGCTCCCTCGGGCGCACCTGCCACAACGTCAGCAGGAACCAAAGACCCTGCATAAAGGCAAACCGGGCATTCAGCGATCACCCGCTGCGCCTTGAGCGTCAACAACTCAGGGTCACCAGGGCCTGCGCCAATAAAGAAAACTTTCATCTCTCACCTCGCATGCGGGAGGGTGGGCGGGGCGATGCGCGGCACGCGCGAGCGTCCATCCTCACGCACTCTTATCCGCCAAATCCCCATCCATCTTGCGCGCATAGCCGCGCGGCGTGTACATCCGTGGTCCCTCGCCCAGTTGCGCCAAACGCGAATGGCTGGAGCCCACAAGCACGACAGTCAGCATATCGACCTCATCGACGTCTAGTTCCGACAGCTTGCGGTAGCGTAAATGCTCTTCCGGCCGCCCCAGAGAGGTCGCAAGCATCACGGGCGTATCCGCCGGGCGGTGCTCTAGAAGGATGTCGCGCGCGTCGGCCAACAATGTCCGGCGACGTTTCGACACTGGATTGTAGAAAGCGATCACAAAATCGCCCTCCGCCGCCGCCTTTAGGCGCTTCACAATGTCCTCGCGGGGAGTCAGCAAATCGCTGAGCGAGATCGCGCAGAAATCATGTCCCAAAGGCGCACCTGCGCGCGCCGCCGCGCCCTGCAGTGCCGAGACACCCGGGGTCGAAACGACTTCTACCCGCCGCGCCGCATCGCTCACACCCATCTCGTCCGGCCCACGGTCTAGAAGCTCAAAGACCAAAGCACCCATGGCGTAGATCCCCGCATCGCCCGAGCAGATCAACGCCACATCGCGCCCTTCACCTGCGCGTTCCAGCGCGTAACGGCAACGCGCTTCCTCGCCACCCAATGGGAAATCAGATCGGGCCTTCCCATAAGCCAGAGGCCCCAGCAGGTCGATGTAAAGCCCGTAGCCGACAAGCTCCTCCGCCTCCTGCACCAGGCGCGACGCCTCGGGCGTACACCAGCTATGCTGCCCGGGCCCGATCCCGATGATCGACAAACGGCCCCGGCTGCGACCCCGAAGCTCGGTGATGGGAGCATCGGACAAAGCAACAGCACATGTGGCGTTCTTAGTTTTTTTCTTGGTCACAGCGAGTTGCGCGCCAGCGCCGGCACCGGCCAAAGCCGCCGCCTCAGAGACACCATGGGTCCCGACCTCGGCAAAAACCACATCTGACGGCGTGGCGAGGCGTGGCGTTTCGGCCTCTAGCGTCGGAGCGTCAAAGACCCGCACGGGCAGGCCCAAGGAGGCCGCAAGCGCATTGACCGCAGGCTCATCAGCTTTCAGATCAAGCGTGTAGATCGCCTTCAATGCCCCGGGCGCAATATTTGCCTCCGCCAAGCTTTCCGCGACCAAAGCAGCTAACTCCGCCGGATCGCAATTCCGGGCGCAGCCGACACCAAGGGCAGCGCGCTGCTGGTGGAACGCCAAATCCGCGTCAGAGGGCGCCAGGCCGCAAGAGATGCGCAGATCATCACCCTTTGGCAAACCCTCAAGCCAAGGCGCGTCGCCTTCGATGGATACGGTTTTGCCGGACAGGAGACCGGCCATCACCTCCTTCGCCGCATCCGGGTTAGCCAAACGATAGCCTTCAGGCGGCTCATCCAAAGCGACGCCCAAGGCCACGTCGCCGGCAGTCGTCACGGCGGAGGTCGCCCCGAGCGCATCTGATATCTGCGACGCCAGCCTGTTGGCCCCGCGATGCCCGCCCAAAAGCGGCACCACCACGGCCCCATCATCAGAGACCGACAGCACTGGCGGCTCGGTCGTTTTATCGGCCAACAAAGGCGCCACCGCGCGGATCAAAATGCCCGACGCGCAGACACCGACAACAGGCGTTCCGGCGGCAAAGAGCATCCGCGCATGTTCCAGCGCGTTGTCAAAGAACAGATCGGACACATCGACGCGGGTTTTGCGACCATGCACAGGTGCGTCCAAAAGCTGGGCGATCCGATGCGCGACAGCCTCACCCGCACGGTTGAGACACAAAACAGCAGGTTTGGTCAGAGCCATGGGTCGGCCCCTTTCGTGATCAGGATCATGGAAAAATACGGCGCCTTTTCAGGGGCTTGCGCCAGGGGCAAGACCCGCTCTTCCGGCAGGCTCGCGCGTTCGACATAGGTCGCCTGATCGGTCAGGCCCAGCCCGTCAATCACCGCACGCAGCTTAGGCAAATGGCGCCCAACCTTCATGATGACGACGCTTTCAGCGCCCTCAATCCGGCTGCGCAGCTCATCTTCCGGCAAGGGCCCGGGCAGCACCGTCAGACGCTCATTGCGCGCGGCCAGAGGCATGGCGGCGCGTGCAGCACACGCCGTCACGGACGTGACGCCAGGGATAATCTCGACGGTGAACTTTTCGGCCAATCGTGCGTGAAGATACATGAAAGAGCCGTAGAAAAACGGATCGCCCTCGCAAAGGCAGACCACATCTTCACCCGCTTCCAAAGCCGTGGCAATCTCTGCCGCGCCTGTATCATAGGCCGCTTGCGCGGGCGCGCGTTCGGTCGTCATGGGGACGTCCATGCGGATTTCGCGCGCGCCGATCGGGATCAGGTCTTGTGCAATGGCGCGGGCAAAGCTGTCACCGCCCGCGAGCGTCGGGTAAGCAATAACAGAAGCTTCTTCGATCAATCGCGCGGCTTTCAGCGTGATCAGCTCAGGATCGCCGGGGCCAAGACCTATACCGTAGAGCGTTCCTCTCATCGTTTCACGAGGCTCCATTGGGTAACCGTCATGGCCGGGCGCCAGCCGGTGAAACGCCCCACGGCTTCGGCGCGTTCAACGCCGATTTTGACCAGATCGCCGCCATGTTTTGCACGTAGCGCGATAAGCAGTGCCTCGCTCTCCAGCGTCACCGCATTGGCGACCAAGCGACCCAGTGGCCGCAAGTTTTCCCAAGCGATATCAAAGACCTCCTCAGAAAGGCCACCGCCAATAAAGATGGCATCTGGCGCTTCTAGACCCGACAATGCAGCAGGCACAGAGCCTTCAACCAGCTCCAGCTTGGGCGCGCCCAAAGCCAAGGCATTCTCGGCGGCCATGGCGCGACGGTCGGCGCGTGGTTCGATCCCGATTGCGCGGGCATAGCGTGCGGCGCGCATCCATTCGATGGCGACCGAGCCGGATCCCGTCCCGATATCCCATAAGAGCGCACCACGCATCGGCATGAGCTTGGCGACCGTGGCGGCTCTAACCTCCTGTTTTGTCATCGTTCCATCAGATTGGAATAGGTCGTCGGCAAGGCCTGGGACGCGCGGCAGAAGGGCCACATCGGGGGCGGCGACGCAATGGACAGCAAGGGTGTTGAAAGCCGGGACATCATGGTCCCAAGTCTCCGCAACCCCTTCGAAACGTTGCTCTTTTTCGCCCCCCATACTGGCAAGAACTGTCATCTCCGACTTACCGAAGCCGCGATCAGCCAAGAATTTGGCGATCTGCCCCGGCGTCTCTGACCCGGTAGTCAGGATAATAAGCCTTTGATCTGGCTGTATAAACGCCACCATCTGGTGAACGGGGCGGCCATGAACGGTGAGGGTTTCCACATCTGCGAGGCTCCATCCCATGCGTGCGGCGGTGAGTTGAAAGGCGGAAAGCTGCGGGTGGTAGACGATCTGTGACGCAGGGATCGCACGGCCAATCCGTGCACCGACCGAGAACCAAAGCGGGTCGCCAGTGGCAAGGACCACGACCCGTTTTCCCTTGTAAGACAAGAGCTTATCTATGAGGGCATCAAAGGGCGAGGGCCAGGCGACGCGTTCCGCCTGAACATTGGGCGAGAGCTCATGATGGCGGTCGCCGCCGACGATGATCTCCGCTGCCTCGACGACGGCGCGGGTGGCGGGGGTGAGGCCATCCATTCCGTCCTCGCCGATGCCGACGATGTGGAGCCAAGGCGCTTCAGACATGAGAATTACCCCATTTTGTACAGAATTCTGAGGGGCCTATCCCATTTTGTACAAAATTAAACACGTGATTTCTCCGACTGCGCGAGGGCGAGCGCATTGACGGCTGCCGAGGCCATGGCGGAGCCGCCCTTGCGACCGCGCAAAGCGACGAATTCGCATCCGCGCGGGTTGGCGGCGAGCTCCGCTTTCGACTCAGCCGCCCCTACGAAGCCGACCGGGAAGCCAAGAATGACAGCGGGGCGTGGGAAGCCTTTGTCGATCAAGTCCAGCAGATGAAAAAGTGCTGTTGGCGCGTTGCCGATAGCAACAATCGCGCCGTCAATATACGGCTCCCACAGCTCTACAGCGGCGGCGGAGCGGGTGTTGCCGATAGACTTGGCGCGTTCGCGCACGCTCGGCTCGTTGAGCGTGACAATGACCTCAACCCCTTCAGGCAAAAACCGCCGTGTGATCCCTGCGCCGACCATTTCGCAATCGCACAAGATTGGCTTTCCTGCCGTAAGGGCTGCCTCCCCCGCAAGCGCTGCATGATCTGAAAAGGCCAGACGATCTGCGATCTCGACCATTCCGCAAGCATGGATCACCCGTGTGGCGAGTTGATCCAACCCATTGGGAAAACGCGCGAGATTGGCCTCCGCCGCGACGGTGGCAAAACTGGCCGCGTAGATCGCAGCTGGATCCTTTTCGTAAGGCCGCATTAGTTTTGTGCCTCCGGCGGGAGTATTTTTGACAAAACGAAGCCCATCAGGCCTTCAACTTGCGGGCGCTTTCGGGACCGTGCGGATGTTTGGCATGCGGGTATGGCGCGTGATGGTGGTCGTGATCATGATGATGGTGGTGGTGCTCATGATCGTGGGAATGGTGGTGATGATGATGGTGGTCCTGCATCAGCAATCGGCACATGCCGGTGCAGAATGTATCGCAATGGTTGCACTCCTCCACGTTGGAGCCGGGCGCGGAGGCACCCTGCCCTTCGACATGGTGGTGATGGCTTTCCTGGATCGCGCCAACCTCGCCCTCAAAGCCCAGAACCTGCGTGCGGTATTTGCACAGAACACATGTAGGCGGCGGGGTGTCGGCAAAGGCCGGGTGATTGCGGGCATCAGCCGGGATGGTGATCTGCTTGCCAGTCTCAACCGCCAGTACCTGCGTACGGTAGGCGCAGATCCCGCAATTCGGGGGCGGGTTGGTGCCCATCTGCTCCTTCACCCGCTCGGCAAAGGTTTCCAGTACCTTGGGGTGGTCGTTCAGGTATCCCGCTTTGACGAATTCGATCTCTGGATGCTGCTCGGCGACCATATCGGTGAAGCCGTAGATGCGGTCGATCAGGATGCCGGTGAAGAGGAAATAGGGGAAGACGACGATGCGCTTGTAGCCGAGCTTGGCGGCGTGGGTCAGGCAGGGCTCGACCAGCGGGAAAGTCACACCGGAAAAGCCGACCTCGACCCAACCAAAGCCCATGCCTTCATGCAGCATACGCGCGATCTTGGCGACATTGCCATTGGCATCGGGGTCGGAGGCGCCACGTCCGATCACAACAAGGCAGGTTTCTTCGTTCGGGACGTGCTCTTTTGCGTTGGCTGTATCAACCGCGTCTTGAATGCGCGCGGCGGCGGCGGCGATCATCTTGGGGTCAACGCCCAGCTCTCGCCCGTAGCTGACCTCAATGTCATGTTTGGCCGCATAGGTGTTCAAGACCGTCGGGATGTCATTCTTGGCATGCATCGCGGCGAAGAGCATGCCGGGCACGGCGAGGATCTTGGTGCAGCCTTTCTCGCGCAGAGTATCGAGCCCGTCGCGGATCACCGGGTTGGCAAATTCGAGATAGCCGTAATCAACCTCCCATTCGGGCGGGAAATAGGCGGGCAACTTTTCCGCGAGGACAGAGAATTGGTCCACGGCAGCCTGGGAGCGCGAGCCATGCCCGCAGATCATCACACCGATTTTTTCAGATGGACTCATGCCGCTTCCTCCTCGCCTTTAATGTCTTCAGCCTCTTCTTCGGGCTCCTCCTCTTTCTTGCCTTTCAGCGCCCCCCAGAAAGACACGCCGATGGCCACCCCGATCGCGATGCCTGCGATCAAGTGATCATGCCCTGCGGCCTCGCCCCAATGACCGACATGGGCCTGCGCCGGCGCGGCAAAGAAGAGGGCAATAAAGAGCAAGCGGGTCATCGGGCGCACCTTCGTCAATTTCAAATAGGAAGAGAGGACCCGTTCTGAGCCTTTTTAGGACGAAGCCACCATCAGACCCCCTGTTTGGGTCGATCCTTAGGTCGCCAACCGCTCTGGGGGACACCCCTCTCGTCTGGTGTACGGGTGTAGCGGGGCACGGGGGCGGCGGCAATGGGGGATGCGTCACTCCGACGCCGATTTGCGCCATTCGGAAACGCGGTGCGCAGTTTCTGTGCGCGAGCTTGGGAAGACATGGGGCCACACAGGCGCTACCCCAAGTTCCGTTAGAAAAAGAGGAGCACCCCGATGGGCCTGTTGGTTGACGGCGTTTGGAAAGATCACTGGTACGACACCAAATCGACAGGCGGCGCGTTCAAGCGCACAACGGCTGCGTTTCGGAATTGGATCACCGTCGATGGCAGCGCGGGCCCCTCTGGCACGCATGGGTTCAAGGCGGAGGCCGAGCGGTATCATCTCTACGTCTCGTATGCCTGCCCATGGGCGCATCGCGCGCTGATCTTTCGCAAACTGAAGGGCCTCGAAGAGCTGATCGGCGTCTCCGCTGTCCACCCGGATATGCTTGGCGATGGCTGGACCTTTGAGACCGATGATCATGGTGCGACCGGGGATCAGCTATATGGCCTCCCTTTTGCACGTGACATCTATTTGAAGGCGGACCCGGATGTCTCTGGCCGGGTGACAGTGCCAATCCTGTGGGACCGCGAGAACGAGACAATTGTCAGCAATGAGAGCTCCGAGATCATCCGTATGTTCAACAGCGCTTTTAATGCGCTGACCGGGAACACGTTGGATTTCTGGCCGGAAGCGCTGCGCGAGGCGATGGAACCTGTCAATGCGCGCGTCTATGACACGCTCAATAATGGGGTCTACAAATCCGGCTTTGCCACCACGCAAGAGGCCTATGACGCCGCCGTGCATCCACTGTTTGATACGCTGGATTGGTTGGAAACCCGCCTGAGCGAAAATCGTTACCTGATGGGCGACCAGATCACCGAAGCAGATTGGCGGTTGTTTACGACATTGGTGCGGTTTGACCTGGTCTACCACCTACATTTCAAATGCAACCGGAAGCGGCTGATCGACTACCCGAACCTATGGGCCTACACGCGGGAACTGTATCAATGGGACGGGGTTGCCGAGACGGTCAAATTCGACCATATCGTTCGGCATTACCATTACAGCCATGAGAGCATCAATCCGCACCGGATTATTCCGGTGAACCCGGTGCTCGACTGGACCGCGCCGCATGGGCGCGGGGTTTAGCGCCCCTTTTTTAACGACCGTGATGCTCGACCAGCGCGGCCATGTCCTCTGGCTTGGTGGCCAAGGGGATCAGAGCGGCCGCATTGGCCATATAATTAAAGATTGTCCCGTCTGAGAAGAAGCTATTCGACGTCACAAAGATCACCTTGCAATCGGGCCTGCGATAGCTGGCATAGTCGGCCACGGCCATGGCGCTGCCGAGCGTCAGGTCAAGATCAAGGATCAAGACGTCATAAACCGCCTCTTGCAGCGCCTCGACAGCGCTGCTCTGGGAGCGGAGCAAACCCACATCTGCGCCAAGGCGCCGGATATGATTGCACCAGATTTGACCCAGGCCCGGGTCGCTTTCGACAATTAGGACTCTCATTGGATAGCCGACCCTCTTGTGGCTTTGGCCGGTACCTTTCCCCGTGAAGATACTGGGCAAAGTGTCCTTTACGTAAGTTAACAAAGCGTAAAGTGATTTTAACTATTGTGGCAGGCGAGCAGGTTCTTGCGCGTCCGGCGGAAATACGCTTGATGGGGGCTTTCAAGGAGGGCGCAGGATGACCAGCTGGATTACGATTTGCGACACGTGCCGAAGAAATGAGCACGATGAAAACACGAAGGCCGGGACCCCCGATGGCGAGCGCTTCGCCGAAATGATTGAAGCAGCTGCGCAAGGCGTCGGTACTGTCGAAACGCGCCGCCACTCCTGCCTGATGGGCTGCAATCGGTCCTGCAATGTCGCGATCCAGGGCGAGGGCAATCTAAACTACACCCTTGGAGAGTTTGAGCCTTCGGAGGAGGCCGCCGCGGCGGTCGTCGAATATGCGCGCAAGCATTCGGAAAGCGAAAGCGGCCAGGTGCCATACCGGGAGTGGCCGCAGCCAATCAAAGGCCATTTCGTGACCCGCCACCCGCCGTTGCCAACATCAAACTAAAGGGACGCGCAGGCATATGCTGGCGATTGCGATGGTTTTGGATGCAATCTTCGGGGAGCCACGCTGGCTTTGGTCCCGGATCCCGCACCCGGCCGTCGTAATTGGCAATGCCATTGCCCTGTTTGACCGCAAACTAAACCGTGGCCCTCGGCGGTTTATGGGCGTCATTCTGGTTGTCATCCTATGCCTCGTCTCGGGCGTCTTGGGACTGGCGATTGAAGCGCTGCCCGGCGGCGGCGTTTTAAGTATTGTGCTGGCGGCAATATTGTTGGCACAGCGCAGCCTGGCCGAACATGTCCGCGACGTCGCCCGCGCATTGCGCATCAGCCTGGGCGACGGGCGGCGCGCGGTCGCAATGATTGTGGGCCGCGATACAGACGCCATGGAGGTGCCGGACGTGGCGCGCAGCGCGATCGAAAGCGCGGCAGAAAATCTCAGCGACGGGGTCGTGGCCCCGGCCTTCTGGTTCCTGATTGCAGGTCTGCCCGGCATCCTGATTTACAAATCCGTTAACACGGCCGACAGCATGGTGGGCTACCGCACCGAGCGCTACGCGGCCTTTGGATGGGCCTCGGCGAAGCTCGATGATGTTTTGAACTGGGTGCCCGCGCGGCTCACAGCCATTCTGATCCTGATCGCGAGCCTCAGGTTTGACCTCTGGTCTTTCGTCCGCCGCGACGCGCCGTTGCACCGTTCGCCCAATGCCGGGTGGCCGGAGGCGGCAATGGCGGGCGTCCTTGGCACATCCCTGTCAGGGCCACGCAGCTATCACGGGGAACGCAAAGACTTTCCGTTTGTCTACCCGGAAGGGCGCAAAGACCTCAGGCCAAGCGACATTGACGCCTGCGTGGCAATGCTTTGGCGGTCATGGGCCGTCCTTTTCGGGGTTGCCGTTCTCGTCGCTATCGCTTGATTTGCGGCAGGCCTGACCGGGTCGATGTCTTGCGAATATTTGGCAGGCGATTTGCAGACCCGCTGGCAAGGAAACGCGGCTCGACATTTGTGGTTTGAAGCTCACGCACCAGCCGGTCCACAGCCGGACCAAGCGGTGCGCCAAGCGCGATCCGGTTGCCATTGCGCTCTGTCATCGCAGAAATAATCGACGCAATCTTGGGTCCTGCGGTGGTAATCACGAAGATAGGTGCGCCTGAGGCGCCGAAATCTACGTCGCAGGTATATTGCAACACGTTTTGGTACCGGGCGAACATCTGGCATCCCTCCTCCAGCGATGCCGCATCATTGCGGCCCTTGGCGTAGGAGACGACGACGACCCGCGCATCTATTGGTGGTTGGCGATGACGGTCAAAAGGAACGACCGCCGCGTTCAGAATCGGGCTTACCAGTTCAATCACCGCGACGTCGGCTGCGATGGCTTCCATCGAACTGGTTTCGCTGCCATCGTCAACATAGTCGGGATGAACCACGATGCGCTTAGCGCGTTTGGTCGCGGCGGCACGGCCATGCCGGAACCCGGCGCGGAAGATCAGCGAAGAGGCCTCCCGCAGATTTCCGTCGCTGTCGAAAACGCAATGCGCGGCGGTCAAAACCAGCTTCGGGGCGATCAGCGCGCCAGTGCAGGTCCCGTCCCGCATGTCCAGACGCCCCACAGCCTGCCAGGGCAGGGCTTGGTCAGGGGTTTTAAGAGCCTCGAGCGGGGCTTTTGTCTGCGCGCCAGCAGGGGCGGCAAGCAGGCATAGAGCAGCTATCAATACGCGTAACATGGCGTTAAGCGTTAGGTAGGGTTTGTGGCAGATTTATGGTCGCAATTTGCATGACGTAAGGTGAATGGCCTAGGCCACCAATTGCTCCGCTTTTTTTAGGTCGACGGATACGAGCTGTGACACGCCAAGCTCTGCCATCGTGACCCCAAACAGCCGGTCCATCCGCGCCATCGTCACAGCGTGGTGGGTAATGATCAGAAAGCGCGTGTTGGTCCGCCGCGTCATCTCATCCAGCAGGTCGCAGAAGCGCGTGACGTTGGCGTCATCAAGCGGCGCGTCGACCTCGTCGAGCACACAGATGGGCGCCGGGTTGGCCAGGAACACTGCAAAGATCAAGGCGAGCGCTGTCAACGTCTGCTCCCCACCTGACAGCAGGCTCAAGGTCGAAAGCTTCTTACCCGGCGGCTGGCACATGATCTCAAGTCCGGCCTCCAATGGGTCGTCGCTTTCGACCATCACAAGCTTGGCTTCGCCGCCGCCAAACAGGTGCGTAAAGAGTGTGGCGAAGTTGGAGTTCACCTCCTCAAACGCGGTCAGCAGACGTTCACGTCCTTCCTTGTTCAAGGACGCAATGCCGGTGCGCAGCTTGGAAATCGCCTCATGCAGGTCGGATTTTTCTTTTTCCAGGTTGTCATGCTCTTCCTGGACCTCGCGCGCGTCTTCCTCGGCACGCAGATTCACAGCGCCAAGCGCGTCGCGCTGACGTTTGAGGCGGTTGACGTCATTCTCGATCGCCTCGGACGCGGGCATCTTCTCAGGGTCAGCATCGAGCGTTTCAAGAAGCGCCTCTGGCGTAGTTTCCATCTCCTCGGTGATGCGGTCGCGGGCCACGGAGACGGTTTCGCGCGCGGCCTCGGCACGCGCCTCAGAGCGAGCGCGGGCTTCGCGGGCCTCGGACGCGTTGCGTTCGGCCTCCCGCTCGGTCTGGATGGCTTCACGCAGGACATTTTCTGCCTCAGCCAGAGCGTCAGCGGCTTTTTGGCGGCGCGTTTCAGCCTCATAGATCGCACCCGTGAGCTCTTCGCGTTTCGCGGCAATTTCATCGGGCGTACTGCTGGCGGCTTTCAATTCTTCCTCAGAATTGACCTTCCGCTCCTCCAGCTCCGCGATACGCTTTTCGGCCGTCGCCAGACGGTGCTTCCAGCCGCTGATCTCGGTCGTGATCTCTTGGGAGCGTTTCAGCCGTGCTTCCCCCTCGCGCCGCAGCTCGTCATGGGCGGAGCGTTTGGCGAGCATGGTCATCCGCGCGGCCTCGACCGTCATTTTGACGTCTTCAATCTGGGCGCGGGCGGCATCGAGATCGCCTAGGTCGCTTACCCCTTTTTCGGCCTCGGAAAGGCGCTGGCGCGCGGCTATCGCCTCTTCCTCATAGCGGGTCACGGCGAGCGACAACGTCTCTTGCTTGCCCTGCGCCATGGATTGCTCGCCCTCGGCACGCGAAAGGGCGCGGGCGGCATCGGCCATGCGCTTGTCCGCATCGCGCCGGGCTTCGCGGCCTGCACGGTCTTGCGCGGTCAACTCTTCCAACTCACGTGTCAGGTGTTCATGTGCGGCGCGGGCACCATCTGCGGCTGCGGAGGCACGCTCGACGCCTTGCTTGAACTCTTCAAGACGGTTGAGCTGCTGCAGTCGAAGCGCGGCAGAGCTTGGCGCGTCCTCGGCATCTGTCCGAAACCCGTCCCAACGCCACAAATCGCCCTCGACCGAGACGAGGCGTTGACCGGGCTTGAGATCCTTTTGCAATCGCGCACCGTCAGCCGCGTCGACAAGGCCCACCTGGCTCATACGGCGCGCCAGCACCTCGGGTATCGTGACATAGCTCGTTAGGGCTTTCACGCCGGAGGGCAGTTCCTGCGGTTTCGGATAACCCGGCAAAACAGCCCAACCTGTTGGATCCTCAGGGCCGATTTGCGGCGCACGTAGGTCATCAGACAGGGCGGCGCCGAGCGCTTTTTCATAGCCGGATTTCACCTGAACCACGTCGAGAAGCTGATTGCCATCGGCCGTGTCGCGTTCGACCAATTTGGCAAGCGCTGTGGCTTCGGCCCGCAGCGCATTGGCTTCGCCTTCGGCCTCTGAGCGTTGCGCGCGTGCGGTTTCCTCTCGGGACTGCGCATCTGAACGTTTTGCCTCTACGGCGTTCAAAGCGGCATCCGCGTCTTCAGCCAATTTGGCAGCTTCAGCGGAGGCGTCTTGCGCAGCTTTCAAATCATCGGCCGCTTTGGCGACGTTTGCGGCCACCTCAACCATGCTCGCGCGGGCCTTCTCGGCCTCGCCTTCGTAGCGGTCGCGGGTCTTTTGGGCGTCTTCGAGCAAACGATGTGCGGATTGGTGGCGGGCGGCGAGGCGGGCGACGTCTTCGGTCTGCTCAGACAAAGACGTTTCACGGTCGGACAGGATGTTCGCGGCCTCCCGCGCCTCGGTTCCGGCCTGATCCAGCTTTTCCGTATGCCCTTCGGAGGCTTTAGCGAGTTCGCCTTCCTCCCACTCGAGCCGGGCAATAGTCTCACCTGCATCCTTGTTAAGCGAGGCTTCCCGCTCGATATCCTGGCCAAGTTGGGCGATGCGACCGGTTAGCGTTTCGATCTGACGCACCGCCTGCGCTTCCTGGTCCGATAGCGTGTCGCGCTGCACGGCAAGGCGCTGCAATATCGCTGCGGCAACTGCTTCTTCTTCGCGCAACGGCGGCAAGGCGCCCTCTTGTGTCTCGCGCAGCTTTGCCGCTTCGCGGGCCTGACGCTCGGATTGCGCCGCGATTTGCGTGCGCTCTGTCAGCTCGGCGGCTGTCGCGGCACGTGCCTCATCGGCTTCCTTCCAGCGACGGTAGAGCAGCAGCCCTTCGGAGCGGCGCAGTTGTTCACCAATCTCACGGTACCTAGCTGCCTGTTTGGCCTGGCGGGCAAGCTGAGCCAATTGCGTGGCCAGTTGCTCCAACACGTCTTCGACACGGGCAAGGTTGGTCTCCGCGCCATTCAGCTTCAGCTCTGCTTCGTGCCGGCGCTGATAAAGGCCAGAGATGCCCGCAGCTTCTTCCAAAATCCGGCGACGCGCCTTTGGGCGAGCGTTGATCAGCTCGGAAATCTGGCCTTGCCGCACAAGCGCAGGCGAATGCGCACCGGTGGACGCATCTGCGAAGAGCATCTGGACATCACGCGCCCGCACGTCTTTGCCATTGGTTTTATAGGCGGAGCCTGCATCGCGGGTGATGCGGCGGATGATCTCCAGCGTATCAAGGTCATTGAACCCCGCAGGCGCCAGCCGCTCCCCATTGTCGATCTGCAGCGAGACTTCGGCGAAGTTGCGCGCGGGCCGCGACATCGCGCCAGCAAAAATCACATCCTCCATGCCAGAGCCGCGCATCGATTTCGCGCGGTTCTCGCCCATAACCCAGCGCAGCGCTTCCAGTAGGTTGGACTTGCCGCAGCCGTTCGGCCCCACCACGCCGGTCAGCCCGTCGGCAATGATCAGCTCCGTGGGGTCCACGAAGCTTTTAAAGCCGTTCAGTCTGAGTTTCGAAAAGCGCAAAACGCGTCCATCCACGGAATCGGGCAAGAGTTTGGCAATTCTCCGGGCGTGAACCGCGTGAGTCAACGCCAAACCCCCACATCTGGTCGCAAGGCCTCTCTTATCCACAGGATGTTGCGGCGCCCTGCCCTAAATATGCGCCGCCTCTTTCACATTTTGGCCCGGTTACATGGTTAATGTTTCGTTACTGGGGACAAAAACTGGATGAACCAATGCTGCTTCTGATTCTGCTCGCATATAGCTATCTTGTTGTCGTAAATGTTCTGTCTTTTATCGTCGTTGCCATGGACAAACGCCGCGCCCGCACAGGACGCTGGCGCATTCCGGAAAGCAATCTTATCGCGCTCGCAGCCCTTGGCGGCTGGGTTGGCACAAAGCTGGGCCAAAAGGTCTTCCGCCACAAAACGCGCAAACAGCCCTTTACTGCCGTGATGACGGCGATTCCCTTCGGGCATGCCGCTTTTGTCGCTTTGGCGCTCGTCAGCCTGATGCCCGCCGCCACCTAAGACCTTTATTGCTTCCAAACATGTCGTAATCGACCTTGACCATGCGCCGCCCCCGGCGCATGGTTTTGGCTGCATGGTGCCTTGGCCTGCGCAAAGCGAGCCGGGGCTGAAATGGGAATTCGGGCCGCGTGACCCAAACCGGGACGCCAAGCCGAAGCCGCCCCCGCGACTGTGAGCGGAGAGTGCGGGCTGACAACACCACTGGGTGACCCCCGGGAAGGCCAGCCCTAGCACCCTGACCCGCGAGCCAGGAGACCAGCCTTGCATGACCATTATCACCGCCGTCGGGTGTGACGGTGCAAGGGAGACGAGACATGAGACAGAACTTCAAGCGCCGCTCTGACGAAGCGCGCAAGCCGCGCATCATCGCGAAAGCCACGCCGAAAGCGGCCAAAGCTCAGGCCATTTTGGCGCTGCAGATTGCCTTTGGCGCCGCCCTTGTCGTAGCTCTGCTGCGCTAAGCCCACCGTTTTTCATTTTTCGCAACCGGTGCCTTCAAGGGCACCGTCTCCTGCAGGAGTGTCCCCATGCAATCCAAAATCCCCGCCACCGTTGTCACAGGCTTTCTTGGCGCCGGCAAAACCACCCTGATCCGCAACATGCTCGAAAACGCCAATGGCAAACGCATCGCGCTGATCATCAACGAGTTCGGCGATCTGGGCGTCGATGGTGACATCCTTAAGGGCTGCGGCGACGAGACCTGCACCGAGGATGACATCATGGAGCTTTCCAACGGGTGCATCTGCTGCACCGTTGCCGATGATTTCGTGCCGACGATGGAGAAGCTGTTGTCGCGGGAGAACAAGCCCGACCACATCGTGATCGAGACCTCCGGCCTTGCGTTGCCGCAACCGCTGGTGCGCGCCTTCAACTGGCCGGAGATATCGACCAAGGTCACCGTCGACGGCGTGGTCACCGTGGTCGACGGTAAGGCCGTAAGCGAAGGCCGCTTCGCCCATAACGTCGAGGCCGTCGACGCGCAGCGCAAGATGGACGAGAACCTCGACCATGAGACGCCCTTGTCCGAGCTTTTTGAAGATCAGGTCGCCTGCGCGGACATGATCGTTGTGAACAAGTCTGACCTGTTGTCGGAGGAAGAAAGCACAGCGCTAGTAGGGCAGCTGAAGTCCGACAGCCGCGACAGCGTGCAGGTGCTAAAAACAGCCATGGGCAAGCTTCCGGTCGATGTGCTTTTGGGCCAAGGCATTGGCGCAGAGGCGGATTTGGATGCCCGTCATGAGGTCCATCACCATCATCACGACCACGACCACGACCACGACCACGACCACGACGACCATCACCACGATGATCATGATCACCACCACCACCACCATCACGCCCATGAACATGGCCATGACGAGTTTGAAAGCTTCGTCGTGACCCGCGCTGAAATCACCGACCCCAAAGCCTTCGCAGAGCAGGTGGCAAAGGTGATCCGCACCCATGATATTTTGCGCCTCAAGGGCTTTGCCGCCGTTTCGGGGAAACCGATGCGATTGACGTTGCAGGCTGTTGGACCGCGGATCGAGACCTATTTTGACCGACCGCTGGCCGCAGGCGAGCCGCGTGAAACACGGCTGGTCGTCATCGGGCAATCCGGGCTCGACCACATCGCGATCTCTGCCGCGCTGCAAGCATGAGGGTTGTCCCCGGCGACCCGCGCGACGCGCAAGCCACAGCGCTTTTGCGGCAAAGCCACGCGCTGATGCAGGAGCTGTTTGAACCCGAAGAAAACTATTTCTTGGATATCGAGGAGCTTTGCGCCCCCTCCATCCGGTTTCTTGTCGCCAAAGATGGCGAGACGATCACCGGCACGGCTGCGCTGTCCCTGAAAGACGGGTATGCGGAGGTGAAATCCATGTTCGTCGCACCAAACCGGCGCGGCGAGGGGATCGCCGACGCATTGATTGACGGGCTAGAACAAACGGCCCGCGACGAAGGGGTCACGCTGCTCAAGCTGGAAACGGCCGAGAAGCTGGCCGCGGCGGTGAAGCTCTATGCCCGCCACGGCTTCACCCAGTGCGGCATTTTCGGCGACTACCGCCCAAACGACACCAGTCACTTCATGGAAAAACCGCTCTAGGGCGCGACGCGCAAGGCCACTGACATGCACCTTCTCGCAGCCACGCCCGGAAGCATTGATGACGGGACTGAACCCGTCGATTTAGGGCAGACCCCGGCAGACCTGGTCTTTATTTCCGCCGCCGACACGGAGCTCGCAGCGCTGAGCCAGGCCCGTGCAGAAATGGAAGGCCCTCCAAGCCTGCGGCTGGCCAATCTCACCCATCTACAGCACCCAATGTCGGTCGATCTGCATATCGAACACTGCGCCACAAAATCCCGACTGGTCATCGCCCGCGTGCTGGGCGGGGCGGGCTATTGGAAATATGGGCTCGTGCAATATGCAGCTCATTTGCAGGAGGCAGGGGTCCCGTTTGCCGCCCTGCCCGGCGATGACAAACCCGACCCGGAATTGCGCGCGCTGTCCACCGTTTCGAACGAGGCCTATGACGCGCTTTGGGCCTATTTGGTCGAAGGCGGCCCCGCCAACGCGTCCAACTTTCTGGACTATGCAAAGACAATGCTGGATGGGGGCGAGATGCCGCCCGCCGCGACCCCGCTTTTGCGCGCGGGCGTCTACTGGCCGGGCGCGGGCGTTGCCGATCTTGCCGCGGCACAGTCCAACTGGATCGAGGGCGCGCCGATTGTCCCACTGATCTTCTACCGCGCTCTGGTGCAGGGCGCCGGGCTCGCACCGATCAACCGCATGGTCAAAGCCCTGCTGCGCGAGGGCTTGAACCCATTGCCTATCTTTGTGGCCTCGCTCAAGGATCCAGTGAGCCAGGCGACGCTGCAAACCCTTTTCGAGCAAGCCTCACCGGAGGTCATCCTGAATGCTACCTCCTTTGCCGTGGGTTCGCCCCATACAGGCGATGAGGGCCCGGCCAACCCGCTGGTCATGGAGGCAGCGAACGAGGCTCCCGTGTTCCAAGTGGTCTTCGCCGCAAGCTCGGAAGCGGCATGGGAAGAAGGCCAATCCGGCCTCTCCGCCCGCGACATCGCGATGAACGTGGCTCTTCCGGAGGTCGATGGCCGCATCCTGACCCGTGCTATCAGCTTCAAAGGCGAGGCGTTTTTTGATGAGGCCACCGAATGCCCCATCGCCACCTATCGCGCGCGCGGCGACCGCATCACCTTCGTGGCACGGCTCGCCGCAAACTGGGCGCAGCTTAGGCGCCGTGACATCAAGGATCGCAAAGTAGCGCTGGTTCTGGCCAATTACCCCAACAAGGACGGGCGCCTTGCCAACGGTGTGGGCCTGGATACGCCCGCATCGACCGTGCATTCGCTTAACCTGCTCAAAGAGGCAGGCTACACGGTTTCACCTCCTAAAGACGCCAAGGCGCTTATGGACCAGATCATGGCCGGGCCGACCAATTGGTTGACCGACCGCGCTGAGACTACCGGCGGCGAAACCCTCCCCCTCGAAGACTATCTGCGAAGCTATCAAACGCTCCCTTACGCCGTGCGGCAAAGAATTGAAGACCGATGGGGCAAACCCGAAGACGACCCGTTCTTCATTGCTTCAAAAATATCCCCCCCGGAGGGCAAAGCGGCAAATAGCGGCGCGTTCAAACTTTCAATCCACCGCTTCGGGAACGCGGTGGTCGGCCTGCAACCCGCGCGCGGTTACAACATCGACCCGACCGAGACCTACCACTCCCCCGACCTCGTCCCGCCGCATAACTATCTCGCTTTTTATTTCTGGCTGCGCCACGCATGGGGCACAGACGCCATCACCCATATGGGCAAACATGGCAATCTCGAGTGGCTGCCCGGCAAAGCGACCGCGCTGTCGGACGCATGCCTGCCCGAGGCTGTCTTCGGCCCAACGCCCCATATCTACCCTTTCATCGTCAATGACCCCGGCGAAGGGACCCAGGCCAAGCGACGTGCGCAAGCTGTCATTATCGACCACCTGACCCCGCCTCTGACCCGAGCTGAGACTTATGGCCCCCTGCGCGACCTCGAAGCGCTAATCGACGAGTACTATGAAGCCGCAGGCGTCGATCCGCGCCGCATCACCCATTTGCGAAAAGAAATACTAAGCCTCACACGCGCAACGGGTCTCGACGAAGATGCCGGTTTCGACGGTAAAGATGAAGAAGGCGATCTTGCCAAGCTGGATGCCTATCTGTGTGAGCTGAAAGAGGCGCAGATCCGTGACGGCTTGCATGTTTTCGGCCAAGCCCCGAAGGCCGACTTGGCACGCGACCTTACGATTGCGCTGACCCGCGTCCCTCGCGGCGATGGCAAGGGCTCCAACGCATCGCTCATTCGCGCGATTGCCGATGATTTGGAGCTAGGGTTCGATCCGTTGGACTGCGACATGGCCGCGCCCTGGGCCGGTGCGCGGCCTGCAGACTTGCAAGCGGTCAGCGACGATCCCTGGCGCAGCCATGGTGACACGCTGGAACGGATCGAGCTTTTGGCCATCAAACTTCTACGGGATGGTGGGAGGGGCGTCGGCGCAGGCCGCGCGACTCCCGACATACTAGCAGAGATCGAAACAACCATCCGCCCAACAGTCGCTTTATGCGGCAAGGAAGAAGGAGCGGGCCTCCTCAGAGCCCTGTCAGGGCGCTTCGTCGCCCCGGCACCCTCCGGCGCGCCCACGCGCGGGCGCTTGGATGTGCTTCCCACCGGTCGCAACTTTTTCTCCGTCGACAGCCGGGCCGTGCCCACCCCCACCGCTTGGGCCCTGGGTTGGAAATCGGCCAACCTGCTCATAGAAAAGCACCTGCAAGATCACGGCGACTGGCCACGCGCCTTGCTGCTGACGGCCTGGGGCACCGCCAATATGCGCACCGGCGGCGATGATATCGCCCAAGCCCTCGCCCTGATGGGCTGCAAGCCGCAATGGGACAGCGCAAACAGGCGGGTCACGGGCTTTGAAATCCTGCCCCAATCCGTGCTTGGCCGCCCCCGCGTCGATGTCACCTTGCGCGTCTCAGGCTTTTTCCGCGACGCCTTCCCGCAGCAAATCGCGCTGGTCGACAGCGCCGCCCGCGCCATCCAGGCACTCGACGAGCCCGCCAATCTCAACCCAGCCGCGGCCAAGGCCAAAACAGGCGAAAGCCCGGCTCGGGTCTTCGGGTCCAAACCCGGCGCCTATGGCGCGGGGCTGCAAGCCATGATCGACGAGCGGCTCTGGGCCGGCAAAGCCGATCTGGCGGAGGCCTATATCGAATGGGGCAGCTACGCTTACGGCAAAGATCAGGACGGAGTGCAGGACCGCGCCGCGTTGACCGCGCGCCTTTCCCAAGTCGAAGCAGTAGTGCAGAACCAAGACAATCGCGAACATGACCTCCTGGACAGTGACGACTACTACCAGTTCGAAGGCGGCGCGGCGGCGGCGGTGGCAATGTTGCAAGGCCGCGACCGGCCCATTTATCACAACGACCATTCCCGCCCCGAGCGCCCTGTCATCCGCACGCTTGAAGATGAAATCGGGCGCGTCGTCCGCTCCCGCGTGGTCAACCCGAAATGGATCGAAGGGATCAAGCGCCACGGCTATAAAGGCGCGTTCGAGATGGCAGCGACGCTGGATTACCTCTTCGCCTTTGCGGCCACGACAGGGGCCGTGCGCGGGCACCATTTTGATCTCGTGCATCAGGCCTTTCTGGAAGATGACGACACGCGCGACTTTATAGCCGAGCATAACCCGCCCGCCCTGCGCGAGATGGCGGAGAGGTTGAATGAGGCCATCGAGCGTGGGCTTTGGGTACCAAAGTCAAACTCCGCCCGTGCGCTACTGGAACGGCTCGCCCATGGGTGAGGTCAAGCGCATCGCTGGGGCCTATGATTGGGCCGCGCTGCTGAGGCTGCTCCAGAACAGTTTCGCCTATATGGAGGGGCGCATCGATCCGCCCTCCTCTCTCCACGCCATGAGCGCCCAAGACATAGCTGAGTTTGCCGACGCGCACGCTGTGGTCGTGATAGAAGAGGAAGGCGCGCTAGCAGCCTGCGTGTTTCTGCGTGATAAGCCAGACGCACTGTATCTCGGGAAGCTCGCGGTTTCGGATGCGTTTCGCAGAAGGGGATTCGCCAGGCGCCTTGTTGACTTTGCTGAGGCGCTGGCACGCGAGAAGGGTCGCACTCATCTCGAATTGCAAACGCGCATCGAGCTGACGGAGAACCACGCGGCTTTCGCGAAAATGGGGTTCGTCAAAACCAGCGAAGGGCGTCATCCCGGGTTCGACAGGGTTACAGAAATCACCATGCGCAAGGCGGTCAGCAGATGAGCTCCGCCTTGACCAAAGCCACATCGCCCGAAATCGTATCGCGCGCGACTTTGCAGCCCGAGGCCTGCTCCATCGCAAGCGCGGCACTCGCAAAGACTTCTGTCTCAGACAAACGCCAGGCCCGGTTGGTGCGATACGCCTCGGCATTCTTACGCGTGTGGTTGACGGTAAAGCTGTGCCCGTCCGCCACCTGCGCCGAGCTCGCGCCGCCCCAGACATCGACCCCGGGCGCTGCGCAACCTGCAAACGCAAGCGCCGCGATACATGGGAGGATGTTCGTCATCGGGTCGTTCCTGTCTGGGGCAACATCCTCTGAATATGCAAACGTGGTTAAGAAAGCGTTACTGCTTGCATCTTTTTGTAGCCACCACCAGCTTCCACACAAGATATAGGAGAGACAAGATGAGCGACACGCCAGAAGAGCTCGACCGCCACGCGATGAAGATGGCCAAAAAGAAAGCCGCCCGCGACAAGATCATGGCGACCAAGACCGACAAAAAGGGCCTGGTGATCGTGCATACCGGCAAGGGTAAGGGCAAAAGCTCCGCCGCCTTCGGGATGATCTTCCGCTGCATCGCGCATGGCATGCAATGCGGCGTGGTTCAGTTCATCAAAGGCGGCATGTCCACCGGGGAGCGTGACCTGATCCTGGGCAAGTTCAACGACATCTGCGCTTTTCACACGATGGGCGAAGGCTTCACCTGGGAGACGCAGGACAAGTCCCGCGACATCGAAATGGCGCAAGCCGCCTGGGAGAAAGCCAAAGAGCTGATCCGCGACGAGGCCAACACCATGGTGCTGCTGGACGAGATCAACATCGCGCTGCGCTACGACTACATCGACGTGAATGAGGTCGTTCAGTTCCTCAGCGAAGAGAAGCCTGAGATGACCCATGTCGTCCTCACCGGGCGCAACGCCAAGGAGGAGCTGATCGAGATTGCAGACCTTGTGACCGAAATGGAGCTGGTCAAACACCCGTTCCGTTCCGGCATCAAGGCGCAGATCGGGGTGGAGTATTAGGCGCTCGCCGCCGCTCCCCACCCCAAGGTTTTTGCGGTTACTCGACGGTGATGGTGATCACGTCAGAGACCATTTGCGGGCCAAAGGGCACATGGTTCATATCGCCGAACACCAGCTGCAGAGTATGTGTACCGGCGCTTAAATCCAGCGTGGTCTCGGTCTGCCCGCCACCATAGTGGATATGGTTGTCATCGGCGGCCACGCCATAGGTCCATTCCTCGGCCCCATCCTCACCCTCGCCCATAGGTGGCCGGTTCAAGAGGATGTGGTGGTGGCCGGTCCCCTCCTTCTCGGTGCCCGCCGGGGCCACGCCCATACCGCTGACGCCCATGCGCACCAAAACTGGCGCGCTGACCGTCGCGCCATCTTCGAGGTCAATGAAATAGACATAAGCGCCCTCGCTGGCAGGCCATGCAAGATGACCATCAGCGAGCGCGGTGCCCGCAAAAGCAAAAGTCGCTGCGGTGGCCGCTACCATGGTACGTGTAAACATATCTTCTTCCTCCCATTGGTCATTGTGACTCTAAAAAGGGTAGTTTTGCGCACACAAATGACCAGTAACGGTCCCGTTTCGCCTTCCGCAGCAGCCCTATTGCGCGCAGGGTCTTTGAACTGGCGTGCCGCTGGGCTAGCTCAGCTATCAACTGATCTCTAACTGCCCCAAGACAGGAACTTTCATATGTCCTCTTTCGACCTTCTCGGCATTTCCGGCTCTTTGCGCAAAAGCGCAACCAACCGCTTTCTGATCCGGGAGGCTGCCCGATTGGGCGCCGCAACCTCTTTCATAGAGGCCGACCTGCGGTTGCCGCTCTACGATGGCGACCTAGAGGAGGCGGAAGGGATCCCTGCTAGCGTCCAGACGCTCGCCGACCAAATTGCAGCGGCTGATGCCGTGGTGATTTCGACGCCCGAATATAACAAAGGCATATCCGGCGTTTTGAAAAACGCCCTCGATTGGGTCAGCCGCACCAAAGGCGGGCCTTGGGCCGGCAAACCGGTCGCGATCATGTCGGCCACCGCGGGGCGTGCGGGCGGCGAACGCACACAGTTCAACCTGCGCCACGCCATGATGCCCTTCCGTCCGCGCATCTTGCAGGGGCCAGAGGTCTTGGTCGGCGGCAACATGAATGAGTTTGACGAGAACGGGCAGCTGACAGGCGAGCGGTATCAGCAAACTCTGACGGATTTGATGAACGCGCTCAAAGCCGAGGTCGCGCTCACGCGTTAAGTCAGGGACGCCTCCGGCCGAAAGCTCGCCGGGATCGCGTCACGCCCCTCCAGCACGAGGTCGGCCATGACCTCCCCCACCTTCGGGGCCATGCCGAAGCCGATTTTAAAGCCGCCATTGGCAATAAACTCACCCTCATGAACTGGATGCGCGCCAAGCACTGGCGCGCGGCTCTTGGCGCGCGGACGGATGCCCGCCCAACGCGCGACAATCGGCGCGTCGTTGAGCACCGGAAATGCCTTCACCGCCCGCGCATGAACCTCATCAAGTTGCGCATCTGTTGCGCACGGATCATCAAATTCGCGCTCCGAAGTGGAGCCAATCGCAACCGTTCCATCGCCATGAGGAACGATATGCAGCGCGTCGGCGAACAGCTGCGGTGCCTCCGGTTCTGCGTCAAACCCTAGCAATAGAGCCTGTCCTTTGACGCCATTACCAAAAGGTTTGCCGAGGGACTTGGCATCCTCCAAAAGCCCTTCATAGCCCGTCGCA
This sequence comes from Litoreibacter sp., assembly GCA_026710325.1. Lineage (GTDB taxonomy): Bacteria > Pseudomonadota > Alphaproteobacteria > Rhodobacterales > Rhodobacteraceae > Litoreibacter. The sequence goes on from JAPORH010000112.1 coordinate 32,999, forward strand.
TGAATGATTTGGCCCTGGCGGTCCCCATCGCCGATTACGATTTCCCCGCCTTTCATCTCGACAGCACGCGCCAGCGCCTTCACCGCTTTGCGCGGGTGGATATGCGCGCTTAGCGTGTCGCGGATCAGAGAGCTCGTTGGGCTCGGCGGCTCCCACCCAGCACCCGTGACGGGGGTGACCTCCCACGCCGCGTTACCTTTCCAGAGCGTCTTGGCGTTCTCGGCCCGCGCATGCGCAAGCTCAAGCTGGCGCGCGTCCGGGACCGGTTGCAGACGGCCCGTGCGCTGGTAGCCCGTTGCGAGCCCCGAAACGGCCTCAACCTCCGGCCACCAATCGAGCGCGGCGATGAGGCTGTCGAATTGAAACTGTTTCTTGTCGTTCCAGTTTTCGGGCACATGCGGGGCCAGCGCGCCGACGATCCCACCCGAGGCCCCCGCGCCAATCCCGCGCCGCTCGATCACGCGCACCCGCGCGCCGCGCCCAAGGCAGGCCCAGGCTATGGACAGGCCAAATATCCCGCCGCCCAGAATTGTCACATCCGTCATGGACAAGCTGCCTTTCCTTCCGCATGGTCTCGCGCGGAACGTAAGGCAGACACCCATGACAGACCAGCTAAACTGGCGCGACGGCGCGGTCCCGGTCTCCACCCGGTTTGATGACCCCTATTTCTCGCTGGACAACGGTCTGGCGGAGACGCGCCACGTGTTTTTGCAGGGCAACGGGCTGCCTAAACGGTTTCACGACGGGTTTCACATCGCCGAGCTGGGCTTCGGCACCGGGTTGAACCTTCTGACAGCGTGGCAGGCTTTTGAGGGCCCTGGCAGGCTGTATTTTAGCAGCTTCGAGGCTTTTCCGATTACTCGCGAGGAAGCCGAACAAGCTTTGGCTGCTTTCCCGGAACTTGCTGCGCGCGCCGCGCCTTTGCTGTCTGCCTGGTCGCAGGACAGCTTCGTCTTTGAGGCAGATGGCCTCCGCGCTGAGGTGATCATGGGCGACGCCAATGAAACAGTCGCGGATTGGGACGGAAACTCCGACGCGTGGTTTCTCGATGGGTTCTCCCCCGCCAAAAATCCGGAGCTTTGGAACGACACGCTTTTGGCGCGGGTGGGTGCACATACGCGGACGGGCGGCACTTTCGCGACCTACACCGCTGCTGGCCATGTCCGTCGCGCGCTCGACGCTGCGGGGTTCGAGGTCACGCGCGTGCCGGGCTTTGGGCGCAAGCGGCATATGTCAGTGGGGGTGAAGCGGTGAGCGACACGCGCACAGATACAAGGCGCGGCATCTGGTTGATGATCCTGACCATGTTCATCTTCGCCATGCAGGACGGGATCTCGCGCCACTTGGCCGGCGAATACAACGTCATCATGATCGTGATGATCCGTTACTGGTTTTTTGCCGCCTTCGTGCTGACCGTGAGTGCGCGGAAGGCCGGCTCAATCGCCAATGCCGCGCGCACCCGCCAACCCGGTTTGCAGGTTTTCCGCGGGCTTTTGCTGGCCGCAGAGGTCTGCGTCATGGTGCTGGCCTTTACCCTTCTTGGCCTGATCGAAAGCTTGGCGATCTTTGCCAGCTACCCGCTGATCGTGGCGGCGCTGTCCGGCCCCGTTCTGGGCGAACAAGTCGGCCCGCGCCGCTGGGCCGCAATTAGCGTGGGGTTTGTGGGCGTCTTGATCATGCTGCAACCCGGTTTGAAAGTGTTCAGCCCGGCGGCTTTCATAGCGCTGACCTCAGCCACGATGTTTGCGCTCTATTCGCTGCTCACGCGCTACGCCGCGCGCCAGGACAGCGCCGCGACCTCCTTCTTTTGGACCGGTGTTGCCGGGGCGGCCGGGATGACAGTGGTGGGCATCTGGTTTTGGGAGCCGATGACCGGGCGCGACTGGCTCTGGATGGCGGCACTCTGCGTCAGCGGCGCCACCGGGCATTACCTTTTGATCCGGGTCTATGAGCTGGCGGAGGCCTCAGCCGTACAACCCTTTGCCTACTTCCAACTGGCCTTTGCCAGCGTGATCGGGGTGAGTGTCTTTGGCGAGTCAATAGAGCCTAACATTGCCTTTGGCGTGTTTTTAGTGATCGCCGCCGGGCTGTTCACCCTCTGGCGCGCGCGCGTTCGGGAAGGCTAGGCGTCAATGAAAAGGCCGCCCCTTTGGGACGACCTCGATCCAGTCATTAGGTGCGTTTAGTTCGCGGCGACGAAGGCCCGCGCATCCTCGACCAAAGCCGAACCATCGAGCCCTTTGGCGGTCATATCCGCGATCCATTCTGCGGTGACTTCCTCGCCCAAAGCCTTGATGCGTGCGGTTTCCGCCTCGCTCAAAGTAGCGATCTCATTGCCATCCGCGATCATCGCCTCCCGGCCCACAACATCCCCTTGGTCATGCGCGCGACCGGCCCAGGCGCTGGCCTCCAACCCGGAATTGGCATCGATCACTGCTTTCAAATCATCTGGCAACGCGTCGTAGCTGGCCTGATTCATCGCCCAGATGAAGTAGAGGTTGTAGAGCGATTTATCCCCCGCCACATCCGTGTGGCTGTCGGTCAGCTCATTCAGCTTCAGCGACGGTGACATCTCCCAAGTGATCACGCCCCCATCTAGCACGCCTTTCGACAAAGCCTCCGGGAAGGCAGGCACAGGCATGCCCACAGGCACCGCGCCAAGCTTATCCAGAAGCAAGGTCGCAGGGCGTGACGGGCCGCGCAGTTTCAAGCCAGACAGGTCCTCAACGCTTGTCAAAGCGGGGCCTTTCTTATGGACGATACCCGGCCCGTGCATGTGGGCTGCAATCAGTTTCACGTCGCGGAAATCATCCATCAGATATTTCTCGGTGAATTGCCAAGCGGCACGCGATGCGGCCTCACCGGATTTGGTCACCATGAAGGGCAGCTCCATCGCCTCGGCCTCAGGGAACCGGCCCGGCTGGTAGCCCGGGATCACCCATCCGCCATCCACCGCGCCGTCGCGGATCAGGTCATACTGGTTCTGCGCTTTGCCGCCCAATTGCATGAAAGGGTAAAGCTCCACCTTGATGCGGCCGTTTGAATCCGCCTCGATTTTGTCGGCCCAAGGCTGCATGAAATAGGTCGGATTCGCCGATTTGGGCGACACGAAATGCTGGAAGCGCAGCGTGACCTCTTGCGCATAAGCGCCGCTGGCGGTGGCCAGCGCGATCAAAGCTGCGGATGTGGTTTGGAAAAAGGTCATGGCTCAGACCTCCATGTAACGTCATATGAACGGCGCGATCCCCGCCGCGCCGCGTGGCTTATGTAAGCGTTTTCGCGCCAGTTGCAAGTCACTCGCAACAACATATGGTATCAAGCTGCGCTTGTTCACCCAATGCTAATATGGGATGATCCATAAAAATCGAGCAAAAATCAAACGCCCAACAGGCCATATCAAAGATGCTAGACGCCACAGATCTGCTGTCAGATGTGTTCGGATTCGACCAGTTCCGCCCCGGTCAGGCGGAGATTGTCGAGGCTGTGACCCGCGGAGAGAACACGCTTGCCATCATGCCAACGGGCGGGGGCAAATCGCTCTGTTTTCAGCTGCCCGCCCTGCAACGTGACGGGCTGACGGTCGTCATCTCCCCGCTTATCGCGCTCATGCGCGACCAGGTGCGCGCTTTGAAAGCGGCTGGCGTCAGCGCCGGCTGCCTGACCTCCGGCAACACCGAAGAGGAAAGCGATGCCGTCTTCGCCGCCCTGCGCGAGGGGCATCTGAAGCTGCTCTACCTCGCCCCGGAACGGCTCGCCAAAACCGCAACCCAGGACATGCTGCGCCGCGCCAACGTCTCCCTGATCGCCGTGGATGAGGCGCATTGCGTCAGCCAATGGGGCCATGACTTCCGCCCCGACTATCTGCGCATCGGTCAGCTACGAGAGACACTGAATGTCCCCCTTGCCGCTTTCACCGCCACAGCCGACGCCGAAACCCGCGCCGAAATCGTCACACGGCTCTTTGACAGGCAGCAACCCACCACCTTCCTGCACGGCTTTGACCGCCCCAACCTGCATCTGGCCTTCGCGGCCAAAAACAGCCCCCGCAAACAAATTCTGGATTTCGCGAACGCGCGGCGCGGCCAATGCGGCATCGTCTATTGCGGCACCCGCGCCAAAACCGAAAGCCTCGCGCGTGCGCTTTCGGAGGACGGGCACAGCGCCTGCCACTACCATGGCGGCATGGACCCCGAAGACCGCCGCCGGGTCGAGGCGCGGTTCGCGTCCGAGGACGGCCTTATCGTTGCTGCAACTGTGGCGTTCGGGATGGGTGTCGACAAACCCGATGTCCGCTGGGTCGCCCATGCCGACCTGCCCAAATCCATCGAAGGCTATTACCAGGAGATCGGCCGCGCCGGTCGCGATGGTGCGCCCGCCGATACGCTGACGCTTTTCGGCGCCGATGACATCCGCTTCCGCCGTCAACAGATTGACGAGGGGTTGGCCGATGCCGACCGCAAAATAGCTGATCACGCGCGGCTCAATGCGCTGCTTGGTCTGGCTGAAGCACTCACCTGCCGCCGCCAAACGCTCCTTTCCTATTTCGGCGAAGACGCGCAGCCTTGCGGCAAATGCGATCTCTGCGAAACGCCGCCCAAAACCTTCGACGCCACGACACCTGTGCGCAAGGCGCTCTCCGCTATCCTGCGCACCGACAGCTGGTTCGGCGCGGGCCATCTGATCGACATTTTGCGCGGGCAAATGACCGACAAGGTCAAAGCGCGCGGCCATGACCAATTGCCCACATTTGGTCTGGGCGATGACATGACCAAGCATGAATGGGGTGCCATCTTCCGCCAAATGATGGGCCATGACCTGATCCGCCCCAACCCCGACCGTCACGGCGCGCTTTTCATGACTGACAAAGCGCGCGCCATCCTGAAGGGCGAGGAGACGATCACCCTGCGCCGCGACACGATCACCAAAACCGCCAAAGGCCCGCGCGTGCGCCAGCTCGTCTCCGAGGAGGACGCGCCGCTTCTGTCTGCCCTCAAAGCCAAACGCCGCGCCTATGCCGAGACGCAGGGCGTCCCCGCTTACATCATCTTCAACGACAAAACCCTGATCGAGATGGCACAGAGCCGCCCTAAGGACTTGGACGCTTTTGCGCGCATCTCAGGCGTTGGTGCGAAGAAGCTCGAAAACTATGGCGCAGGGTTTCTGGAGGTGATCAATGGCGCTGAGGCCGCCCTGCCCCATCCGGCACGTCGTAAGCTGGCGGGCCAAGACGCGGGTGACCTGTTTGACTTGCTCAACGAGGCGCAGACCCGGTTGAAATGCGGGGAGGACGGGACCCACAAGCCGCTAAGCTGCTCTGCCTCCCAACTGGCAAAACTGGCGGAGCTGCGTCCACGCGACCAGATGGCGGTTGAACATTTATTGGGGGACCGCAGGGCCGAGCGCTTCGGTCAAGCCTTCCTCGACATTTTGGCGCAGGCCTAGCCTCTTGAGACCTGCGCCCGAGCGGCTAGATTAAGATCTGGAATAAGGGGAAACACCGATGCTCACAGTCATCTCACCAGCCAAGAAACTGGATATGTCGCTGGCAACGCTCGACGTCAGCCTTCCCGAGTTTCAGGACGACGCCAATAAGCTCGCCTCCTCCGCGCGCCGCCTTTCCAAAAAACGGCTGGGTGCGCTTATGGGCCTGTCTGACAGCCTGACACAGTTGAATTTCGACCGGTTTCAGGCGTTTGACGCAAGCTCTACCCCCGAGAATTCGAAAGCCGCTGCACTGATCTTCGCAGGCGACACCTATACCGGACTGGAGGCAGCGTCGCTGGACGCCGATGAAATGGATTACGCTCAGGATCACCTGCGCATTCTGTCAGGGCTCTACGGGCTCTTGAAGCCCAAAGACGCGATCCAGCCCTACCGATTGGAAATGGGCAGCAAGTTGAAGACGGGCCGCGCAAATTCGCTTTATGAGTATTGGGGCGACAAGCTGGCACTGGCTCTGAACGCGCTCGGCGAAACCCAAGGCACCGATCTTCTCGTAAATTGCGCCAGCCAGGAATATTTCGGTGCTGTTGACCAAAAGGCCCTGACGCTTCAGGTCATCACCCCCACTTTCCTGGAGGAAAAGCCCGGCGGACCGAAGATCGTCAGCTTCTTTGCCAAACAGGCCCGCGGCGCGATGGCGCGGTTCATTGTTCAAAACCGCGTCACGACCCGTGCTGGACTCGAAGATTTTGATTTGGGCGGCTACAGCTACCTTCCCGACCAATCGACGCCAGAAAACCCGGTATTCTATCGCTCCGAAGACGCACTCAACGCGTTGCGCAAGGCTTCATAAGAAAACGCCCTCCCGGGGACAGTCGGGAGGGCGTTTGAAGTCACCAGTGGGGGAGAGTGGTGGTGGCTTATTTCACGTGGCGCTCAGCAGCGGAGTCGTTGCCCAGTGCGAAGAAAGCCTG
>JAPORH010000098.1 GCA_026710325.1 Litoreibacter sp.
GCCAATGCTGTTCTGGGCATTGATGGCATCGGGCCAAATCCAGATGCGCAAGGTCGATGGCTGGGAAACCCTCGATCAGCCGCTCAACGAAATCCTTGACCTCGCAGCATAACAAAGCCAAACAATAAGCCGCTCGGAAACGCCATGGAATAATTTCCACCACTTTCGAGACACAACCAATTCGTTGTTTCCTGAAGCATCTCATCGACAGTTTGGATTACTTTTGCGTTTGAGGAATATGCTCTCTGAGTTTGGATCAAATCTGTAAGCTCATTCGCAACGTCGGTTGCTGACTCTTCAAGGGCAAAACCGAGGATATCACCAGTCGGCCCATCTCCAGCATCCCATAAAAAGAAAGATCCGCTTTCGATAGTTGTCTGATAGACCTGCCCATCTTGCGCTGCGAGTCCGTTTGGATTTGGCAAATCAACAAGCGGAATCTGATAGACTGTTCGTGTGATGCCGATGTCAAATGTAGCTTGCACAAAACCATTTTTGTCTACGTCAACAGAGATAAGGTTTCCGACCGGGGAACCATCTTTCGAAATTTGAGTGGGTGCGAAGCTATCTGACAATTGTGTCAGGCCGACCCCTTCATTCAAGCCACCCACACTGATTTCCAATGGACCACCAGCGACATTCACAGAGAAGCTTCCTGTTGTCGTATCATACGCACCGCCAGCTGACAGAAGTGTAACGCTGTCGAGGGTTCCGCCATTGCCACGCGTGTCATCGAATTCAATTCGGTATTCGCCAACTACCGCGCCGCCAGATGCAGAGTCGCGAAAGGTCATTGTCCATTCATTCGAACTGCCCGTAACGGGAATAGTTGGTGAAAATTCGACATCTAAGTTTTGGGATGTTCCGAGGTTGTCGAAGTATTCGATTGAAAGGTCAAAGGGTGTACCAGATGCGGTAGAGTCCGTCTCAGTCGCCGGGAGATTCACACCAAGTTCAAGGCGCGTTGTGGGGTCACCTGCGAATTGGTTTACATTGATTCTCACAGGCTCCAAGTCAACGGCAGTATCTCTCGTAAACAACGGTACCGTTCCATCTGCCGACGCAGGCCATCCAAGAAGTGTCAAACCTGACTCGGTCTTCAAAAAGCCTTGCGAATCCGTCCTGAAAGACCCTGTGGTTGCCAGCAGGAAAGGGACATCTTGGTCAAACTCAGCACCGACCGCTGCGCTGTTCGTCACTGGAAGGAACCCACGACCCCTGACTGCAAGGTCTGTCGAATTGCCGGTCGTAAGTAGAGAGCCAGCTTGGTCGACCAATCTTTGGCTCGTAACGCGAACACCACCTGCCGAGTAAATTCCAGAACCATTTGAAATTACAAGCGATTGAAAGGTCGATTCAGCACGCTTGTAACCGTAGGTTCCTGAATTAGCGATATTATCTGAGATTGTCGAAAGACGGCTCGCGTTTGCCGCGAGACCGGCTACGCCAGCATTTAGGGAAGACGACATTGACATGGTGACACCTTTCAAACGAAGAAACGAAGTTAAAACTAGATTGCATACCGAACCTTAATTCGGCGCTAATGATTCAAAACTTATCTATTTTTTTGGCGGGTTGCGCAGCAGCGTGACCTCAATACGGTTGTTTTCAACGGCCATCGGGTCACTCGGACTTGTTTCTGTTTGACCAAATCCGACCACCCGTGCAACTCGGGCTTCTTCAAGCCCCACCTCTTCAAGAAGAATTCGCGTCGCTTGGGCACGATCTGTTGTAATCTGCCATGCAGGTTTGGTTCTTAGTACACCCGGAAACGCCGAGCTATGCGCCGAAATAGAAACGCGATTGGTTACAAGCTCAAACGACTCAACGAGTATTTGGCTTATGACCTTAAGGACTTCCGTGGGTTGGTTTTCCGTTTCGTCGAAAAGTGGTGACCCCTCGAGATCGGTTATCTCGATAACAAGTCCTTCATCGGTCATTTTGGCTGTAATGTGTTTGAGGGCAAGTTCTTCAACGAGACTGTCGCCGCCCTTCCCGACAAGACCCTGCAGAACCTCGTCAAGCGCGTCCTGATCTGCGCCACCGTCGGCACCGACCTCTGCCGCTTCCGGTGCGTCCGTACTGATTTCGAGTGCAGGAAGCTCAAGAACACCACCACGCCCGGTATTAGCCAGCGTTTCCGCAGCCGCCAAGCTATCGCCACCAAATGCTCCATCGCCACCGCCTGAAACCCGTGCGATAGCAATGGTTGGGCTGAAATAGTCGGCAAGACCTTTCCGCTGCTTTTCAGTTGTCGCGTTGAGAAGCCACATCAACATGAAGAAGGCCATCATTGCGGTCACAAAGTCAGCATAGGCCACCTTCCAAGCGCCGCCGTGATGGCCATCGCCGCCCGAGACCTTCTTCTTTTTGATTATTATTGGGCGGTTTGAATCGTCTGACATGTAAACCCCAACTCAATGACGCGACCGGGATAGGGCAAAATCTTGAAGCTTGGCTTAACGGCCGGGATTTCTTTGCTGCCCTCCGCCTAAACATCGAAAGACTTAGAACTTGTGTTCCTGCAGTTGTGGAAAAGTCAATTCGGACAAAAAATAGTCACGCCAACCACAGCTGCACCAATTTCTGCTTTTCTCTATTCGATAGCGGTACACGCCTTCGTTACGTTGGCAAGGAACTCAAAGAACGGACCGGGGCCGTAGCTTACTCGGGACACTCCCAGAGACGCGACTTGTTTAATTGAGTTCAGTTCCCCCATCATCATGACATTTATCGGCAAACTTGCTATCTCATTGACCTTGGATATGAGCCCTGTGTCCGTGAGACCCGGCACAAAGAAGCAGTCAGCGCCCGCCTTTGCGTAAGCCGCTTCGCGCTCCAACGCCTCTGACAAATGGCCTTCATGTCTGGCTGGGTCAGTTCCGAGGAAAAGGTCGGTTCGCGCGTTCAGTACGATCGGGATACCTTCGTCAGCGGCAACAGCTTTGATTGCACGGATGCGTGCCGTTTGGGCGGCGATCGGGTGCAAGCCCTCGCCCTTCACCACCCTGTCTTCGAAATTGACCCCGGCTGCACCGGCGCGGATGACCTTGCGGACGTTCTCGGCGACCTCGTCTGGATCCGTCGCGTAACCACCCTCAAAATCCACAGTCACGGGCACATCGACGCTGGCACAGATGCGCTCGACAATCCTCAGCACGAAATCGAGCGGTATAGCCTCGCCGTCGTCATAGCCATGCGCGGCAGCCATGGACCAACTTCCGGTCGCAACGGCCGGCGCTCCAGCTTTCTCCACGGCTTTCGCTCCTCCGGCGTCCCAAATGTTGTAGAGAACCAGCGGTCTACCTTTTTGATGCAGGTTTGCGAGGCGCGTTGCTTTTTCAGCCTGTGACATGATGAGTACCCTTCGCCCTTTTCGGCAGGTATTTTCGTTCGATTTCCAAAAGCTTTTGTTTGCGCCAAAGCCCGCCGCCGTAGCCGGTCAGCGATCCGTCTGCGCCGATGACGCGATGACAGGGAATGACCAAAGCAATCTGGTTCGCCCCGTTCGCCCGTGCGACAGCCCGAACAGCCTCAGGCCGACCGATGCTTGCAGCGATGTCGCTGTAACTACGCGTGGTTCCCGCCGGTATCTGTCGCAACGCGTCCCAAACAGCGTCGCTGAACTGCGAGCCGTGATAGGCCAGCGGGGTCCGAAATTCTGAAGAAGAGCCTTGAAAGAAAGCCGACAGCTCTTCTTTGATCCTCTCCGCAGGTTCGGTCCTCCCAATGCCCAGATGGCCCTTCGCAAAATTGTTCAGTTTCTCGAGTTCTTTCGGCAGCGCTTTGCGGTCAATGAATTCAAGAAGGTGCAGCTGGGACTTGCTGGTGACAGCGATCATGTCACCAAGGGGCGTTGGCACCCAATCAGCGAAGAGTAGCGGGTCTGCCGAAAGAGTGCCGGGCGCTTTTCCGAGCAACTTCAGGAACGCCGACCGAAATGCACTGGCGGAGTCAAAACCCGCTTCAAGCTGGCCTTCGATCACTGCGCCGCCTTGACTGAGTTTTTCAAAGCCGTCTCGAAGCCGCCTCTGCCGCGCCATCTCCAGGAAGGTCATGCCGAACTGTCGTTTGAAGCTTCTTCTGACGGTAGAAAGATCGAAGCCCATCCGTTCGATATCGCTTTCCCTCCAGCGATAGTCGGGACGTTCGTCCAGGGCTGCGAGCAGTGCTGCAATCGCCGGGTCGGCCAAGGCCATAGGCTCAAGAGGATGGCAGCGCTTGCACGCCCTGTAGCCAGCCTCGATACATTCACCGACAGTTCCAAGGAAGGTGCAGTTCTCTTGCTTAGGTTTGCGGGCTGGGCAGGTCAGGCGGCAAAAGACGCCGGTTGACGACACACAGACATAGACCTGCCCATCATAAGAGGCGTCTCGCTCCAAAAGGGCTTTGTAGAGCGTATCGGGGTCAGGAAGATCAAACAACATGTCCGCGTTAATAGCATGGGAAAGAGCCGGTGCCGCCGAAGATCAGGCGTCTATTCAATTTATCCGCGTTAGCACCAAGCCGTGTTTGTCGCAAAACACAGCATTGGAAGCTATGCACCTCTCGCGGACTTCAAATGCGGCTCGGTATCCGATAGGCAAGATGCCGTTTCTGTCGACAAGGACGGCCCAAAAGAGACATGCGATGCTGCACGGCGGCCCACCCAACCAGACTTTCGCAGCACGAGCAAAATGTGGTTGGGTGTAGCCAGGCAGATCTGAATTTGGCAATGCCCCGAGCAAGGTCAGCTTTGTTTGTATATATCAGCCAACAAGCCACTCAACAGAGGTCTCATCGGCTCAAAATGGTGCAAAGCCGTCACTTTTAGCAGACGTTTTGGTCCATCGTTTGTGCGGGTCAACTTGCTCCGGCTTTGCCCCAAGTGGCGGGATCTGACCCTGATCGCCATAATGCCACAGCACGAAGTTCGATCGTTCACCCTCTGTAATCGGCATCGATTCATGCGGCACGCTGCCGTGGTGGATCAACGCGGTTCCCGGCGCGAATGTCAGCTCGCTCACTTGGCGCGTTTCGCGATCAAAGAAGCGCACGCCTGAGCCCGCGAAGTCCTCGCCCGGCAGGTTAAGGTTGATGTTCAAGGTGACGGACGACGCATCGGTGTGGGCACGCAGCGACGTGTCCGCATCGGCCTGCCATTGAATCGAAAATCCAAAGGTCTGCGTATCGTACCCAATCACATCCGGGAATAAGAGCCGCGAGATAGGACGCATGTAGTTGTCCATCAAACTGCGATAGAAGTTTTGGAAGTTTGGCGCGGCGAGATAGCCCTCGGAGCGGCTGTCGAGCATCGCGCCGCCTCTGTTCAGCGAGATGCCGTAAGGCGGGCGGAGCGGAATGCCTGCATCGGCAACCTTGGCCATGTAATCCCGAAGCACCTGCAATTTGGCAGGGTCAAAGAACTGTGCCTCAAAAACGCCGGGGAACACCTCTTTCCAAAGATCTTTGACGGCAGTTTCTTTGGTTGGATCGGCCCACGCCTGTTCAACTGCGGTGCGCAACTTTGGATCATAGAGCGAGGCGTCTAAGGCGTGCCCGTTTCCGTCCCGTTCCCAGTCCGCCCAAGCGTCTTGGAAGAGATCGCGGTTTTGGCCCCAGAAATGGTGGACAGAGATATCGCGTTGCAGCATCGCGTCGCGGGAGGGGCGGGCGATTGCACGTGCTGTTTCAAGTGAATTGCGTTCCATAGTCTTTTTCTTTCCTGATTGGCTCTAGGCCAAAGTGTTTGTGATCTCTTTGATGCCTTGCATCACGGCAGCACTGTGACCTGCATCCAAAGCCGACGGATGCGGCTGTGCAAACCTCTGGCTGTCATTGTCAAAGTACTTGCCTGTCGCATCGCCAAAGGACGCACCCAAAGCGGCTTCCCTCAGGATGTCGGCGCCGATCTGCAAATCGTTGCCTGCGACGCCGAAGCCTTCCTTCACCATCTTTGAAGCAAGAAGTGAGCCCGGGTTCACCGCGACAAAAACGGGGCCATCCGCGAACTCTTTTGCCAATTCACGCGACCATATGGTGATCGCGAGCTTGCTTTGCGCACAAGCCCCCATGTCGTCCAGTTGCTTGCGCCCGTGCATGGCGTCCAGATCAACAGGCGCTTGTGCGGCAGAAGACAGGTTCACGATCCGTCCATCCTTGGGGATGATCGGCAACAAGGCGCGGGTCAGAACGTATGGCGCAAATGTATTGACCATAAAGCGCGCGTCGAGCCCATCGGTGGTCATCGTATCCTTGATCTTCAACACGCCCGCATTGTTGATCACGACATCAAGATGGGTGTGATCTTTGCGGATAGCGGCAGCCATGGCAGTCACATCGGACATGCGCGACAGATCGGCCGTATAGCTTTGCGTTGTGCCTCCAACCTCTTTCGCCGCAGCCTCTAGCTTACCCTTGTTGCGACCATGCAGCAGGATAGTATGACCTTCAGCGGCAAGGTTTTTGGCCGTGAGGAGCCCAATACCATCGGTCGCACCGGTGATGAGTACAGTTTTTGTCATAGAAATCCCTTTCCAAGGATGATGTGTCTAGTAGCGCACGAGTGTGCGGCTCTCGATGCTTTTGCGTACAGTTTGAATGGAGGGGTCCTCGATCATATCCAACGCGCTGTGCGCGATGGAGGGCTGACCGCAGTTGTCGTAAATGTTGAAATAGGCGACCTCGTCGGGGGTCATCTTTGACATGTAAAGCCAGCGGTGATCCGGATTGGCAGCCAAACCCATGATCTGACCCATGCGGTCTGGGTAAATCAGGTCAAGCGTGATCCAATCAGCCTCCGCAACACTGTCAGGCAAGATAAAGCCCAACGGCGCCGAGTTGATCGGCGTCCCGATCGGTCGCCAGACATTGATGAACGCGTAATGCCCTTTGGCCCAAACCGCGGCGACATCGGAGCCAAGCAGATCGACCAAGCGTTGCTCGGCACCGCTTTGGCTGTAGTCGCTATGGACGTTTGGAATAGCCCCCTGAAAGTGGTCCACCAACTGGGATAGATTGTCCCGTAACTTGGAGGATCAGCAATGGCTGGAAAAC
>JAPORH010000175.1 GCA_026710325.1 Litoreibacter sp.
ACCTCATCAAGATGCCATTTGTCCGCCGTCGCGGGTCGGTCACGCTTGATCCTATGAGCAAAAAAGCTGCCAAAGCGATTGACCCACAGGCGCACCGCCTCACGACTGACAATCACCCCGCGCTCTGCTAACAGGTCTTCAACATCGGCGCAGCTGAGCGCAAAGCGATGGTACGCCCAAACAGCATAGGCGATGATCTCTCGTGGGAACCGAAATCCCTTAAGGCGGGGCATGTTGGTAGGTATTTTCATTCCCAAACTATACCCATGTCAGATCAGAAAATCAATTTGGCAATGCCTTCTAGCAGCATGGTTCAAACCTCGTGACATTGTTCTACTTGGGTGCTCGTGTCATCCCGCAGAGAGCCCGTCAAGAGAGCAGGGAGTGCGTCAAAATGAGAGAATGCCGAGCGATGAGTAATCTCATGTGAAGGGAGCTTTCGGTACCCTTCCGAAAAAAGGAAAAAGGGCAAACCGGCGTTAGCAGCTGTTTGCCCATCAACCTCACTGTCGCCGACGAAATACGCCTGGGGCTGACCAAGCAACGATACGGCTAACTCAAGTGGAGCGGGATCAGGTTTGCGCTTTGCAAGGCTATCGCCCGCTACGATCACCTCAAAAAAGCCATCCATTTCCAGGTGAGCCAGCACCGCCTTGCACGGGGCCATCGGCTTGTTGGTGCAAATGCCCAGCATATGCCCACTGCTCTTCAGCGACCTCAACGCCTGTTTCACCCCGGGATAGATCACCGTGTGCTCCACTGCGCCTTCGTAGGTCTGCAGAAAACGCGACAATGCGTACTGACGCATCGCATTTGGTACGCCGCGTGCATTGCACATTTGAGTGACGAAATTCTCAGCGCCTTTTCCAATAAAGTGGCGCGTTTCTTCAAGGGATAAGGGATCGAAGCCATCCGCATCAAGTACAGCACTGGCCGCGACTTGAATGTCCGGGGCGCTGTCGATTAGAGTTCCATCGAGGTCAAAAACAACCGCCGCCATTTAACTATCCGGGTGCGAGCGGCAAGAGGATAGGTACCGCTCCACGGTCTCTTTCATCCCATAGCTGAGCGCGTCGCAAAACAGGGCATGGCCTATAGACACCTCTGAGAGATAGGGGATACGGGACACAAGGATCGCTGTGTTCGGAACGGTCAGGTCGTGCCCGGCGTTGACCTTTATGCCCGCCGCAATTGCCGCCTCTGCTGCCGCCTCAAGGGAATCCAGCGCGAGGGCTTGGGCGGCATCAACACCGTAAGCGGCGCCGAAAGGCCCGGTGTATAGCTCAACGCGGTCTGTGCCGGTTGCGGCGGCGGCCGGAATGACCCTGGCGTCGGGATCGGCAAAGAGCGACACGCGGTGCCCGCAGGATCGAAGGTCTTCCACGATGGTGCGCAGTTCGTTTCCTTTGTTGACAAAATCCCAGCCATGATCGCTGGTCTCCTGATCCGGACCGTCTGGCACCAAGGTAACCTGGTCCGCAGCGACCTCGCCCACCAAGTCCAGAAATCGCTTGTCCGGATAGCCTTCCACATTCAGCTCACGATCCGGGAACTCATCCGCGATGAGGGCGCGCAGCGCGTACGCATCGCTGGCCTTGGCGTGCCGTTCATCAGGCCGGGGGTGAACTGTTAGCCCGGCAGCGCCCGCCTCCAGTGCAATTCGGCCGAGCCCAACCACATCTGGCCAGTGATGGCCCCGCCGATTGCGCAACAAGGCCGCGACATTCAGGTTGACCGAAAGATCAACCATCCTGCACCCCGTAGCCTGCAAACATCCTGAAGGTATCGTCGATCTCTTCCTCGCTCAGTATGTGCGGCTCTCCGATCAACAATGCGAGATGATACTGACGTGCGATTGCTTCCAGTTCGCCCGCCCGCCACATGGCCTGCTCCAGCCCGGTTCCGGTGGCGACCATCCCGTGGTTTGCCATCAAGCAAGCGCTGCGATCTTCCAGGGCGTCCATGACATATCGTGCCAACTCGGGGGATCCAAAGGTATGATAGTCACAGACCCGCACATCCATCCCGCCGAAAGCTGCAATCATGTAGTGGCAAGCGGGGATTGGCTTGCGTAGGATAGATAGCGCCGTGCAATAAGGCGGATGCGCGTGCACCACAGCCGTTAAATCGTCACGTTGCTTCATTGCGTACCAGTGAAAGCGCCATTCGGTGGAGGGTTTCAATGGCCCGTCCCATGTGTCCGGCATCTCGCCACTCAGGTCGACCGAAGCGACCATCTCTGGCGTCATTTTCGAATAAGGCGTCGCTGATGGAGAGATGAGCATCCTGTCTTCGTACTGCACCGAGATATTGCCGGATGTTCCCTGATTAATGCCTAGCGCGTTCATCTCGATACACGCGGAAACTAGGTCCTTTTTGATATCAAGCTCTGTGGCCATCTCGTCCTCCCCTTTTGACCGTCTAGATAGGGCGATCCCCGTCTTCAACAACAAGCATAGATCAGCAAGATTACATTTGCAAAATAAAGATAGACATTTGTAAAGTGATTGGGTATCTCAGTCGCCGAGAAACTGATGCGGTGGAAATTTGGCCCGATGGCCCCCAAGCTGAAACACAAAAAGTCACGGCTTAGCCTTGGCATATTTGCTGCGGATTTGGGGGCTTTGGCGTCTGTGGGCCGCGACGTGGCAAGCTGGGGGGCGGAACTGCTGCATTTTGACGTGATGGATGGCGTATTTGTACCGCACTTCACCGGCGGCCCCGGCTTTGTCGCAGGACATTCGGACGATCTGTTGATGGACGTACATTTGATGGTGCAGCGGCCGGCTGATCATGTCGAGGCTTTCGTGAAAGCTGGCGCAGACATCGTGACGATCCATGTCGAATCTTACGAACCGGCTGCGGCTCTCACCAAGGCGCGCGAGGCAGCTCAGGACTTGGGCAAAAATATACTTGCCGGCTACGCAGTGATGCCAGGCACAGATCTCACGTCGCTTGAGGCTTTGTCAGCGAGTAAACCGGATATCATCCTTGTGCTTGCTCTGGACCCTCGGACGACCGACCCGGTGGATGTGAGCGCCGCATGTGACCGCGTGCAGCTACTCAGGAGCAAATTCTCAGATGCGGTCATTCAATTTGATGGCGGTGTGACGATGAACACGATTGCAGAGATCACCGCCAGCGGCGCGGACCTGATCGTGAGTGGCAGCGCCATCTTCAAAGCACAGGACCGCAGCGCGGCCTTCAATGAAATGAACACGATCGTGGCCACGGCCACGCAGTAAAACGAGAGGAGACTTTCCATGGCAGACGTTGATGATATCAAAGACGGCAAGGATTTTGGCCTGGACCGTCCGCAGGACAAGCATGGCTTCATTGTAAAGGGCAACGCGCATTACGACTGGGGCTTGAAGAACCGGATGAGCCGGATTTTCAACCCCGAGACGGGACGGACAGTGATGCTGGCCTTTGACCATGGTTACTTTCAGGGCCCGACCCGCGGGCTTGAACGCATCGATCTGAACATTGCGCCCTTGTTCGAATATGCAGACACGCTGATGTGCACGCGCGGGATCCTGCGCTCTGTGGTGCCGCCCACTTGTACCAAACCCGTGGTGCTGCGCGCCTCGGGAGGCAATTCCGTCCTGAAGGAATTGGAGAACGAAACTGTGGCCGTGGACGTTGAGGACGCCGCGCGCCTGGGGGTCTGTGCCATGGCCGCACAGGTCTACATCGGCTCGGATTACGAGCACAAATCGATTAAGAATGTCATCGATTTGATCGATGCAGGCCAAAGATACGGCATTCCTACCCTCGCCGTGACCGGCGTCGGTAAAGATATGGCCCGCGATGCACGCTACTTCGGTCTCGCAACCCGGATCGCCGCCGAGATCGGATCACATTACGTCAAATCCTACTTCGTCGAAGAAGGGTTTGAGAAAGTCTGCGCGGCCTGCCCGGTGCCAATCGTGATTGCGGGCGGCAAGAAGCTGCCCGAGCTCGAAGCGCTTGAGATGGCCTACAAAGCAATCGACCAAGGCGCTGCCGGTGTCGACATGGGCCGGAACATCTTCCAGGCAGACGACCCGGTTGCGATGATTCAGGCTGTGAGCCGCGTTGTTCACTAGCTTGAACAACCGCAAGTGGCGCTTGAGCTTTATAACGACCTGAAGACCGCTGCCTGACCACAACCCTCCCTGTCGGATAGGTAGTTTTTGGCGGGCGCTTGGTCATCAGCGCCCGCCTTTTTTCGGATTAAGAGGACCTCATGGCAAACGATATGCCCTTTGACATTTTCATTATCGGCGGCGGAATCAATGGCTGCGGCATTGCCCGGGATGCGGCGGGTCGCGGTCTTTCGGTTGGCCTGGCGGAAATGAATGATATTGGCGGTGCGACCTCTTCTGCCTCGACCAAGCTGTTTCACGGCGGTCTTCGATATCTGGAATATTTCGAGTTCTCGCTTGTGCGCCATGCGCTTGAAGAGCGCGAGACGCTGCTGCGGGCTATGCGGCACATCTCATGGCCGATGCGTTTCGTTTTGCCCTATCACAAGGACATGCGGTTCGAGAATACGACGCCCACCTCTCGGCTTCTGAATACAGTTATGCCGTGGATGCGCGGGCGGCGTCCGGCCTGGCTAATCCGGTTGGGCCTTTTTCTTTATGACCATTTGGGCGGTCGAAAAATCCTACCCGCCACCGAGTCCATGCGGCTAGACGGCGCACCGGAGGGTGTGGGCCTGAACCCTAAATTCAAGCGGGCATATGAATATTCCGACTGCTGGATCGAAGACAATCGACTGGTCGTGCTGAACGCGCGCGATGCCGTCGCGCATGGCGCAAAGCTATTTGCGCGCACGCAGGTCACCTCTGCATCACGCGACGCAGATCTGTGGTCCGTCACGCTCCGGGATCAAAACGGTCATGTAAAAACCATTCAAACGAGGGTTTTGGTCAACGCTGCCGGGCCATGGGCCGGCGAGGTGATCCAAAGCGCTGTGCGTTTGAACTCATCCGAAAATGTGCGATTGGTCCGAGGCAGCCATATCGTCACCAAACGCCTTTTCGACCACGACAAGTGCTACTTCTTTCAGGGGACCGACGGCCGCATCATCTTTGCTATCCCTTATGAGACGGATTTCACGCTCATTGGTACGACAGACGAGGATCACGGTGGCCCGAACGAAAAGCCTGTGTGCACGGATACCGAACGCGACTACCTGATTGCCTTCATAAACACCTTCCTTGCAGATCCAATTGCGGCCGATGATGTGGTTTGGAGCTATTCCGGGGTCCGCCCGCTCTATGACGACGGAGCGGCCTCGGCCTCTGCTGCCACACGCGACTATGTGCTGACGGTCGAGGCCAACGGCCCCCCCGTCCTCAATGTCTTTGGCGGCAAAATTACCACCTATCGCTGCCTTGCCGAAGACGTGCTGGTCAAGCTTGCGGACTACATTGAAATGCCTTCGAAATGGACAGCCGGGAAAGCGCTGCCCGGGGGCGATTTCCCGGTCGATGGCGTGGCGCCTCTCGTGGATCGTCTCGTGGAAAAGTATGTCTTTTTAGACAAAAAATGGGCCCTTCGCCTCGTTCGGGCCTACGGGACCGAAGCGCAGTCTATGCTTGGCGACGCCGGCTCTGCCGAAGACCTTGGACTACAGTTTGGGGCCACGTTGACCGAACGGGAGGTGCGCTGGCAAATGCACAATGAATTCGCCGTGACGGCCGAGGATGTCGTTTGGCGTCGCACCAAACTGGGCCTGCGCATGTCAAAGACAGAGGTTGATGCGCTGGATCATTGGATGTTGGAGGAAAAGACGCGCGCGGCCGCCTAAGTGTATCTGAACGACGCAAGCAGATAGTCCGGCGACGCACCATGTTGCTCGCAAAGCAACATCAGATCTTCATCGGATACATCACGCGCAAGCCCGGTCTTAACAAGAACCGACGGCAATCCGGCAAAGGCAGCGCCTTTTATGTCATGGGCAAAACTGTCGCCGAGGCAGATCACTTTCGCCGCCGGACCCACCAAGTCGGTCGCGTGATCATACATGGCGCGATACGGTTTGCCGACCCATTCCACTTTGCCACCCATTTCCTGATACAGCGCCGCTATGCGACCGGCGGCGAAACGAACGCCTTTGGACGTGAGCCTGCGCTGATCGGGATTGGTACAGATACAAGGCACGCCCCGCTCAATCGCCTGCCGAAATCTGGCCTTAAAAGCGCCGAGGGTCGCATCCTCTGACCGCACCCCGGCAATCATCACCAGATCCGCGTCCTGCATGTCGTCGACATATCGCACCTGAAGCCCCTCGAGCGGCGACGCATCCGTATTCTCTGCCTCGTACCAAACCGCGCACGGTGCAGCGTGCCCCGAAAAGCGCGTGGCCAAGAGGGTCCGGGCAACCTCGCCCGAGCTGACAACCTGTGCGCCGGGCATCGAAAAGCCATAGCCTTCAAGCCGCGTGCGGGTGTGGGCTGCACGTTTCCCCGAATTTGTCAGCACAATGACGGTCTTTCCCGCCTCAAGAAGGACGTGCATCGCCTCTATCGCGCCATCATAAGCCCCTGCCCCGTCAATCAGGACACCAAACTGATCGACCAGGAAAACATCGTACTTGTCCGCCAAATCGCTGAGACTGGCAGGTTTCATGCAAGCGCCCGTTTGGCCAGAAGCGCGGTTCCAAAAGCGGCCTCGATGGAAACTGGCTCTGCCAACTCGGCAGCCAAAAGCCGGTCGCGCACCTGCATCCAGGCCGGATTTTTGGTGCCGCCACCAGTTGCGAAAATGCGGGCCACGGTTGGGGCGCCCATCGCAGTCAGCTTCGCGTAGGCGGCCGCTTCAATCGCCCCGAGCCCATCCAAAATCCCATGCAAGAATGCCGCATCATCCGTGGGACGAGGCTCCAGACGCGGCGCTTTATCAGGGTCGGCAGTTGGAAAACGCTCACCCGGTTTAGAGAGAGGATAGTAGTCCAGGCCAGAAGGCTTGGTACGGCATTGCCAAGTTATTTGGCGTAGGTTGCGATTATGTGTGTTGCGAATTTC
>JAPORH010000189.1 GCA_026710325.1 Litoreibacter sp.
GTGGCCAAGGTGAGGATTGAGGCACCGGTAAAGGGCGAAAGCCACCGGAAAACAGCAACTCCCCGCACCTACAGCAGGGCGCGCCTCTCCCTGACTCTACTAATTATCAGCTCTGTAGCGCTTTATGCCTGGATCCAAAAGAAAGACCGCGACGGCGCGGGGGGGTGGCTTGCCGACCTCAAGACCTCAGAAGGTCAGAAATTGGTGCGGTTTTCCGCGCTCATAATTGGCGCTTTGATTGCACTGTTGGCAATTGGCGGCGTCTTTGCTGTGGACCCCACCCCTAGCGGGTAGCACGGCGACATGCGGGATGGCCGGGCAGGGGGTGCAGCCCCAACCCGGCCGGTGGTCCCGCTCTCATTGCAAAGGGAGGAACCAAGATGAGACTTTTAACAACTACAGCCCTCGTGGCAACGGTCATGGCAGGCTCAGTATGGGCGGACGGCCATTCCAAGCTGCCGCTAAAGGAATTGCCTGACATCGCGGAGCGCGATTACTGGGTGCCAGACGAAGTGAATGCCGATGGCGCTTTGGCCGCAATGCAGGCTGTTGTCGGTGCGGAGGCTGTGAAATTTTCAGGGTCACAAGATGCGCCGATCCAGATCGCGCTGATTTATCCGTCTTCAGATACCTCGGATTTCTGGGCGCGCAACTATCTGGCGATGACAAAACGCCTTGATGAGCTTGGCGTGCAATACGAGACGACTGAATTCGCGTCGCGCCAGATCGAGCATTCGCTACAAACGACCTATGCCAACCAGGTCGTGCTGGACAAAGACATCTATGACTACGTGATCTTTGGCCCTTCGGAGCTGGCAATTCAGGCGGATAACATCTCGAAGCTTGCAGCTGAAACGGATGACCTGACCACTTATGTCTGGGCCTTCCACACGCCACTCAAAGAGCTGGAGCATCAGCCTGCGGCTTGGTTCGACTTCTCTTCCGCTGCGGGTGCGCTGACCATGTGCGACTACATGATCAGCCGTTTGGGCGAGGGCGTCACGATGGCGATGAACCGCGGTATCCCGGGCATCACCGACAATCAGCGTTCCGGTGATTTCAAGGCATGCGTCGAAGAGAAGGCCGGCTGGAACACCGTCTATGAGCACTATGGCGAGTATCAGCGTGAAGGCGGCTTTGCCGGCACGTCGCTGATCCTGCAATCCTACCCTGAGGCCAAGATCATCCACAACGCCAATACGGCGATGGCCATGGGATCGGTCGAGGCGCAGGTATCGGTTGGCAAAGAGAAAGAGATATTCTCAACTGGCTGGGGCGGTACTGGCCTGGAGCTGGACGCGATCCGTCGTGGTGAGCTGGATGCGACTCCCATGCGTATGGGCGACGACGTTGGTGCCGCGACGGCCGAGGCCATCAAGGCTGATCTGGAAGGGCGGGCTGATGAATTGCCGTTTGTCTTCCTCGGTCGGATTACTGTGGCCCATGATCAGATGAGCGCCGATGAAATCGACGCCCTTGAGCAAGAAGCTTTCCGCTTCTCCGGCGTGGGCGCGCTAGAGCGCTAAAGCGAAAAGACTGGCGCGGCGGGTTCTGCCGCGCCAGTCCCATTCACAAAGGCCTTGACGCCGAATGTGACCGGGCACAATTTATCAGCCATGCCCGAAACGCCTTCCAAACCCACTGGACCCGTAACCATGCGACAAGTCGCACGGGCCGCAGGTGTGTCGCGGATGACGGTGAGCCGGGCGCTCAAAAAAGACAGCCCCATTTCCAAAGAAACGCGCGACCGGATCCTTAAGGTCGTGCGCGAGATGAATTACGTGCCCGATCAGATGGCTGGCAGTCTGACGACCAAACGCTCTGGCTTCGTAGCCGTGTTGGTTCCCTCATTGAACAACTTGCATTTCGCCGAGACCGTCCAAGCGCTGACTGAGGAGCTGGAAGAGATCGGGCAACAAATCCTATTGGGCCACACCGACTACGCGCAGGATCGCGAAGAACAATTGGTCGAGGCGATGTTGCGCCGTAGGCCTGAAGCTATTGTGCTCTCCTATGACGGGCATTCGGACAGGACGGTTCAGCTTCTGTCAGATGCGCAGGTTCCTGTGATTGAACTTTGGGAAAAACCCGAAGGACCGATCGGTCATACGATCGGTTTCTCGAACAGGGAGGCCGCGGCCGATATGACTCGTGCACTGATCGGGCGGGGCTACAGCAACATCGCGTTTCTCGGTGAAGAGGATGATGATTGGACCCGTGGCGCGGCGCGGCGCAAAGGGTTTGTCACAGCGATGGAGGAGGCGGGGCTGTCTGCGCATCGGCAGCTGAAGCTGGGCAAGCCGCCGCTTTCTATCGAGGACGGGGCGGAGATGACGCCCGTTTTGCTGGAAGCCCATCCCGATACAGATTGTGTCTTTTGCGTCTCCGACGCACCTGCATTTGGCGCGCTGTCCGCGCTGTCAGCGATGGGTCTCTCAGTTCCTGGGGACATCGGGGTCGCTGGTTTCGGGAACTTCGAAGTCTCTCGGTTTTCTACACCTGCGATTTCGACCGTTACAGTCGACCCGCGTCGCATTGGTCAGGCCACTGGTAAATTGCTGGCTAAGGTTCTGAATCACGAGACACAATCGATTCCCCAAAACATCAAGATCGAAGTCGAAATCAGCCTGCGCGAAAGCACGCGATAATCTGACCTCTAAGAAATCAATGAGTTAGCATGCGAAAAAATGATTGTGTTACCGGTCACAATTGTTAATGTGACCGGTAACAATGCTTGGGGCAGGGACGAAATGCCAAATATCCGACTAGAGAAGCTGATCAAGCGATACGGCAACGTTGAGGTGTTGCACGGGATCGAACTTGATATGGCCGACAATGAATTCACCGTTCTGGTCGGGCCTTCGGGCTGTGGTAAATCCACGACCTTACGGATGATTGCGGGTCTTGAAGATGTCTCGGATGGTGAGATTTACATCGACGAAAAGCCGGTAAAACACCTTGAGCCGAAGGACCGCGACATCGCGATGGTGTTTCAGGACTACGCTCTTTACCCGCATATGAATGTGGCACGGAACATGTCTTTCGCCCTTCGTTTGCAAAAACGCCCAAAGGCTGAGATCGATCAGAAGGTGCGCGATGTTGCGGCGACCCTCGGGTTGTCTGATTATCTTGACCGCAAGCCGGGTGAGCTGTCAGGCGGCCAGAGGCAGCGTGTTGCCATGGGACGGGCATTAACACGTGATGCTGGGACGTTCCTGTTTGACGAGCCGCTGTCGAACCTTGACGCTAAATTACGCGGTCAGATGCGCGCTGAACTGGCTCTGATGAGCCAGCGCGTGCAGAAGAACATGATTTATGTGACCCACGATCAGATCGAGGCAATGACCCTCGCGGATCGCATCGTCGTGATGCATGGCGGCGTGATCCAGCAGCAAGGTGCACCGAAAGAGCTGTTTGAACATCCGGTAAACAAATTCGTGGCCGGGTTCCTTGGCATGCCGCCGATGAATTTCCTAAACGGAGAGATCGTCGAGCGCAGCGGCGACGTGTTCGTGGTGGGCGAGGGCTTTGATTTGAAGTTGGATGGCGCAAAGGCGGCCGCCGCTAAAACGCATTCGAGCAAGGACGTCATTCTGGGCGTGCGCCCCTCTGATCTGCGCTATGACGCCAACGCGCCTTCGAACGGTTCGCTGTCGCTTGATGTATTAGTTTCTGAATATGTCGGCGCTCAATCAGTGCTTCTTTGCCAATGCGGCCCGTCCAAAGTGATGGTTGAGCTCGGCTCGGATACACCAGTGGCGCTTGGCCAAACCCTAACTTTCGCTGTTAACGCCGGTGGCGTGCACCTCTTTGATCGCAAAACAGAAGTTGCGATTTAATCAACCAAAACAAAGACCAACATAAATGGGAGGAAACTATGTTGAAATCACTGAAACTTGGAGCGCTCGCCGCGCTCATGGCAGGGGCGGCCTTCGCCAACCCCTATGAGGAATATGCGGGAACGACGCTGATCGTAAACTTCCCCGCGCACCCTCACTACAATGCAGCCATGAAGGTGCTGCCCGAGTTCACCAAAGAGACCGGCATCGAGGTCGAAGTTGACCAGCTGCCATATCTCAAGATGCGTGAACGCCAGACACTGGAATTGGCGCAAGACGAGGGCGAATACGACCTGATCGCTTACGTTGTCTTCTCGAAAGCTGACTATGTCTTCGCAGATCAGCTCGAGAACCTTGCCAAATACTTCATGAACCCAAAGCTGGCTGATCCTAACTACGACGCCGAAGACCTGATTGACGGTTATGTTGAAAACATCGGCGTCGCAGGCGGCACCAAAGGGTATCTGCCAGGCAAAACGGGCTCTCTCTTTGGTATTCCGTTCGGCTCTGAGACGTCTGTTCTGGCCTACCGGAAGGACATCTTTGAGAAGCACGGTATCGCCGAGCCAGAGACCTACGATCAATTGCTCGACGCAGCTTGCAAAATCCCTGAGGTCGAACCCGGTATGGGCGGCATGGCATCGCGTGCGGCCTCTGGCCACCAGGCAAGCCACGCGTTCCTTTTGCATCTTGCCCCTCTTGGCGGTCGCGTCTTTGACGACCAGTGGAACCCAATCATCAACAACGCTGCTGGTGTAGCTGCCGCCGAGGCGCTTAAAACCATCGTGGATTGCGGTCCTGAAGGCGCTATGAGCTTCGGTCCTGCTGAAGCTGCGAACGCTTTCTCCAATGGTGACGCTGCCATGTTCATGGACTCGATTGCCTTTATGCCAGGTTTCGAAAACCCTGATCGTTCCAAGGTCGTCGGTAAGGTCGGTTATGCGATGCATCCCAAGGGTGTGCGCCGTGGTAGCCAGACTGGCGGTTTCGGTATCGCCATTCCAAAGAATGCGGAAAACAAAGAAGCCGCATTCCTGCTGATGCAGTGGCTGACCTCCAAGAAAGGTGACCTGATGGTCGCAATGGAAGGCGGCAATCCGTCTCGCTTCTCGACCTATCAAGACGCAGGTCTGAACGAAAAATTCCCATTCGCATCGACCTTCGGTGAGGCGCTGAAATATGCTGATCCGGACTGGCGCCCAATCATTCCGGTCTGGGGCAAGATCAACGCAGATATAGGTACAACACTGTCGAAAGTGCTGACCGAAGACCTGGACATCCAGGAAGCGCTGGACGGCGTTGCTGATCGCACCAAAGCCGTCATGGAAGACGCCGGCTACTACACCTGGCAGTAAGGCTATCCTCCCAGTTGGGGCGCGTGGCATAACGCGCGCCCCAGCACCAAACCGGCACTGTTTCACCCCGACAAGAGGTTTTCGTCATGCGTATCGCCATGGCCAATCGAATGACGCCTTACATGTTCATGGCCCCTGCGGTCATCATCATGGCCATCGCGTTGCTCTATCCCTTGGGCTACATGGTCTGGGGCTCGTTCCGGGAATGGAACCCAAGCCAGTCGATTGGGGAGGCGGAGTTCGTCGGCCTCAAGAACTACATCTTTTTGTGGTCAGATCCGAATTTTCACGAAAGCCTGGGCGTTACCCTCCGTTTTGCGTTTTTCGTGGTGACGATCGAGATGGTGCTGGGCGTGGGCCTTGCCTTGCTTCTCGATCGCGACATTCGCGGGATGTCCGTGCTGCGCACGATGTTCATCCTGCCAATGATGATTGCCCCGGTCGTGGTGGGCCTCATGTGGCGCTACATGTATCACCCAACCATCGGCACATTTAACCGCTTCCTTGAGACCATCGGTCTGCCAAAGGTGGACTGGCTCGGGGATTACGCGCTGACGTCGATCATCATCGCCGATATCTGGCAATGGACACCTTTCATTTTCATTCTGTCGCTGGCTGCCTTGCAGTCTCTGCCGCGCTCTGCGCTGGAGGCCGCGCGCATAGACGGCGCGACGCCGTGGCAGCAGATCATCCACATCAAACTGCCTTTGATGATGCCGGTCCTGATCGTTACCGGGCTCTTGCGCCTGATCGATGCTTTCAAGGTGCTGGAGGTGATCCTGGTCATGACCAATGGTGGGCCAGGCCTTTCAACCGAAATCCTTGCGCTCCGCATTTCGCGGACGGCGACCGAGTTCCGGGAGCTCGGCGTCGCGGCGGCGATGTCCAACTATCTACTGATCCTTCTGCTGCTGCTCACGGTTGCGATGTTTGGATTTACACGCTGGCAAGAGGCACGCGCCGCGAAGCTGCGCATGGTTGCCCAGGATGATGACCAATGACCCATAACGAACGCCAAAACCCTGCCTTCTACGCGGTCATTGCCTTGTTGGTGTTCATGTCCGTGGGTCCCGTCATCTTGATGTTTGCCAACTCCTTCAAGCTGGATGTTGACATCATCTCGGGCACCGGTGGGCTGTTGTTCCTGCCGACGATCCAAAACTATGAAAAAGCGCTTTGCGACGTGCTTTGGTACGAGCCTGATCACATCGACTTCTGCTCGCTAAAATTCGGCGGTGCCTTCATCAACTCGCTGATCATAGCGCTGATCTCGACGCTGCTGACCCTGGTGATCGGGTGCATGGCGGCTTACGCGCTGGTCCGGTTCCGGTTCATGGGACGCGATACCGTGTCGCTGTCCACGTTGATGGTGCGGATGGTTCCACCCGCTGTTCTGCTCGTTCCAGTTTTTGGACTGTGGAATAACGAGTTCTGCCTCGACCGCGACGGCTTGATCGGGGGAGCAATTCGCGAAGCTTTTGGTGGGCGTGGTGACGTTTGCCTCGCAGGCACGCATAGCGGCATCATCCTGATCTATGTCGCGATGAACTTGCCTTTCGTGATCTGGATTTTGCAAAGCTTCATCGTACAGGTGCCACGCAGCTTGGAAGAAGCCGCCCGCGTCGATGGCGCGGGGCCGTTCCAAGTTTTCTTCAAGGTCGTGCTGCCGCTCATCAAGCCAGGACTTGCCGCGGCGGCCATCTTCACCTTCCGCATCGCCTGGAACGAATACCTGCTCGCCTCCGCATTGTCGGATCGCGACCACGGTACACGACTCACGGCGAAATAGCCTTCGATTTTGGGCTTGAAAGCGCCCG
>JAPORH010000002.1 GCA_026710325.1 Litoreibacter sp.
TACCGAATTTAAAATCAAACAAAATCAATGTCCTGCTGGACAATCATCATAGGAGGTGATGCAATGATCAGCAATTCCAAACGCGTCAAGACGCTGGAGCTTTGGGCCGCCAAGATGCGCCGCAACGTGGTCGATATCTGCATGCAGCGCGGGGGCTATGCGGGGCAGGGGGTCGCGCTGTCAGATGTGGGCGCCTGTATCTATTTCGACGAGATGCGCCCCGATGGCGAGGGCTGGTACCACGACCGGTTCATCAATTCGAACGGGCATGACACGATCATCAACTTCGCTGCCATGGCAGAGATGGGCATCTACACGATGGAGGAGCTGCGCACGATGGGCGCCGATGGCTCCCCCATTGATCAAAGCCCCATTGAGGGCGCGCGGGGGTTCGAGATCACGTCAGGCTCTCTGGGGACTGGTGTGAGCCAGGCGGCGGGCATTGCCTTGGGCGAGCGCAAGAAGGGCAGCGACAAGCGGGTTATTTGCCTTTTATCTGACGGCGAGCTGCACGAGGGCAGCGTGTGGGAGGCATTCATGTTCGCCGCCCATTACAAGCTGTCGAATTTCGTCGTGATCATCGACAACAACGACCTTGGCGCGACTGGCAAAACGTCGGACGTCATGGCCGTCGAGCCGGTCAAAGAGAAGATGGAGGCCTTCGGCTTTGCGGCGCGCCAGATCAACGGCAACTCGATCCCAGAAGTGTTGGAGGCGTTCGAGGAAGCCCGGTCCATCAAGGACAAGCCCTACTGCATGATCGCGGAAACCAAAATCTTCGCCGGGATCGACGTCTATCAAGACGCCATTCCTTTTGCGCATTTCGTGGGTGCCAACGGGCGTTGGGAAACCGGGTTTCTGGAGTGGGAACCTGGCTGGAACGAAATCCAGGAGCGGATCAAGCGGCTCGAATCTGAACTGGAGGCCATGGACTAGGGCGATGACTGCAAGGCGTTGCATATCGGGGGGGATGACATGCGTGTCCTAGTCACCGGTGCGACCGGGTTCATAGGCTCATACCTGATCGGCGGTCTGTTGGATCGCGGGCACCATGTCGTTGCGACAGATATCGTGCCCACACCTGAAGCGTTGAAAGGGATTGATCGCCTCACCTACATGCGCGCCGATCTCACACAGGCCGAAGGAGTTGAAGGCTTGCTTGACGAAAGCCGTGCCAATTGTGTGATCCATCTGGCCGCTCTGCTCGCCGAGTTTTGCGAGGCTGTCCCCGCGCGCGGCTACCGCGTGAACGTGATGGGAACGCTGTCGCTTCTGGATGCCTGCGTTGCGGGCGAGGTGGACCGCCTTGTCATGGCAAGCACCCCCGCCGTCTTTGGGCGGGGGCTGGACGAGCCGGTGGCCGACGATGCCAACAAGGTGCCGGAAACCGTCTATGGGCAAACCAAGCTGGCGTGCGAACACATTCTCGACTGGTACCGACACAAAAAAGCGCTGCGCGTCAGCGCGGTCCATTTCCCTTGGGTTTACGGCCCGGGCCGGGTGAACGGGCTCACCGCCGAGTATTCATCCAAACTGCTCGACGCCATCGCGCTTGGGCGGGAGGTTATTGTCGAGACACCGGACGCCGTAGGCGACTGGCTTTACGTCAAAGACGCGGTCAAGGCGCTGGTGCTGCTGGCCGAACGCAAAGGCGACACCCCGCAGGTGACCTATAACACTATGGGTGAAGTGCATTCGGTGGCGGGCGCTATGGCAATCGCGCAGGAGGTCTACCCAGAGGCCCGGATCACCATCCGCCGCAACAAGGCGTTTCACTACCCTTACGCGGCCTCATTCGACGATAGCCGTGCCCGTGCCGAGATTGGCTGGTCGCCGGATTACCCGGTGCGGCGCGGCATCAAGGACCATGTCGAGACTATTCGAAAACGAAGAGAGGCGGCCTGACGGTCGCGCAACACTACCCGGCGCAACGTCGCCAAGCCAACATCACGTCAACATGGAGGAGATTGACATGAAATTCACCAACCTAATGAAGCCACTCGCGCTCGCGGCCGCTGCGGTCGTGGCGTTCGGCCAGTCCGCCGATGCGCGCGAGCTGAAGGTCGGCAGCTATGAGCCGGAGAGCCACTATTTGGTGGAATACGCCTATAAGCGCTACTTTGACGAGATCACCCGCCGCACCAATGGCGAGCTGACTTTTAAATGGTTCCACGGCGGTACGCTTGTGAAGGCCCCGCAGACCGTGGATGGCCTGAAATCCGGTTTGGTCGATGTCGTAGTCACCACCGGAATCTTCACGCAGGAAAGCCTGTTCCCTGCGACCCATGTCATGACGCTGCCGTTCCAGTTCGACAGCACCGTCGAGGCGAACCACGTCTTCCAGAAGATGTATAATGAGAACGAAGCGGTGCAGGCCGAATTCGAAGGCTTGGTGCCTCTCGGCTTTCACGTGTCTGACTTCTTCAACCTGCACATCCACAAGGATGTGGATCCGGTACGTACGCTGGAAGACCTGCAAAAGCTGGAAATCGGCGCGTTCTCGAAATCCGGCGTGACCTATTCGGAACTGCTGGGGGCAACGCCGCGCAACATCAAGCTGGAAGACCTCTATGTGTCGCTACAGCGTAAGGCGATTGACGGCATCTGGTTCCCGACAGCGCCGATGATCAAGTGGAAGATGACCGACCACACCTCGAACCACAGCCTTGTGGGCGGCCCCTTCGTGATGATCCCTATGACCATGGCCAAGCCGGTCTGGGACAGCCTGACTGATGAGCAGCGCCAGATCTTCAAAGACATGGAGAACGAGCTGACCAACTACACCGCCGCGCTGGTGGACAACCGCCGTGGGTCCTCGGTGTCGAAGATGGAAGGCCGTGGCGACACGATCATCCGCCTGTCGGATGAAGAAAAAGCCAAATGGGTCGCCCAGGCACAACCTGCCTATGACACCTGGTTCGCGCTGATGGACGAAAAGGGCATCGACGGCAAAGCGCTGCTTGAGAACGTCCGGGCCTACACTGCCGAGTTCAAGGGCATGGACTACACCCCTGCGGATTGGTGGGGCGACGACTGGATGGAATGAGTTCCTCCCTGTTGGGCCGCCTGCGGGCGGCCTGACGTCACGGGCCCGATGCCGCTGATTGATCAACGTGGCGTCGGATCCTCTTTTTGAACCAATGCATAGAGCATCCGGAAGGATCGACCGATGGCATCGAACAACACCGACATAGAGACTGAAATCAACGTCGCGGCCCTGGAAGGGGGCGGATTGCCGATGGCGGAGGCCGGCGACGACGCCTTTGGCTCTGTCGCACGGGCGATGCATGCTGTTCTCGATCCGGTGTGCAAATACCTGTGTTACGCAGCCGCCGTTGTGACGCTGCTTATGTCCATTGCCATGGTGGTCGATCTGGTCAGCCGGCTCGCCTTAGGCAGGCCGCTGTCGGGGATGATCGAGCTTCAGACCTATATGCTGGTCTTCATGGCGTTCTTTTCGATCGCCTATACGATGCTGAAAAATCAGCATGTCTCGGTGGACCTGATCACCTCGCTGATGTCTGCGCAAACCAACAGCATCCTTCAGAGTGTCTTCAGCATCTGGGGTGCGTTTATTTTCGGCGCCATGTCCTGGCTCACCGCCTCGCGGTCAATGGAAGCCCTGCGGCGCGAAGAGATTTCTGACATTATCCAGATGCCGTTCTGGATTATCTACGCAGTCGCCGCCATTGGCACGGCTTTGCTAGCCTTCACTCTAATCGGCCTGCTCTTCACGCATCTTTCCGGGCTTTATCAATTCTATAAAGGTAGGTCCGCGTTTTGGGCGTGGTTTGCCGCGATTTTGGTGGTTGCAGGCGTTGGTGCAACCTCTGGCTTGCTCCTGAAAGGGATTGCGCCTGATCTGAGCTCGCCCACAATTGGCCTGCTCTATACCGCGTTCCTGATGGTGATCCTGTTGCTGGGTTTTCCGGTCGGATTCTCCATGGCGTTTGTGGGGCTGACGGGGCTGTTCTACCTGATCGGCAGCAACGTGGCCTTCAACGTCACCAAGATAAACACTTACGACTCCGTCGCTGTCTACTTCTTCTGCGTGATCCCGTTCTTCCTGTTGATGGGCTTTCTGATCCTTCACGCGGGCATCGGGGCTAAGCTTTACAACGCCGGCATCAAGGTGTTTGGCCGCCTGCCCGGTGGTTTGGCGGTCGGCACGGTCGCGGGTTGCGGCGGGTTCGCGGCGATCTGCGGCGACAGCGTTGCGTCAGCTGCGACCATGGGGTCGGTGTCGATCCCTGAGATGAAGAAATACAACTACGACGACAGCCTGGCGACCGGGTCGGTGGCGGCGGGCGGCACATTGGGCATCCTGATCCCGCCCAGCATCGGCTTTGTGGTCTATGGCATCATCACTGAGCAATCTATCGGCAAGATGTTCATGGCAGGGATTGTGCCTGGCATCATCCTGACGCTTGGTTTTGCCTTCGCGGCCTATCTTCAATGCGTGATCAACCCGAAGCTCGGGCCCAAATCTGAGAAATTCACGGCCCGCGAAGTGGCAGAGTCGATCTTCAATATCTGGCCGGTTGGCGCGCTATTTGCGGCGGTGATCGGGGGTATCTATTCGGGCATTCTGACGCCCACTGAAGCTGGCGGCGTGGGCGCGAGCGGCGCGCTTCTGATCGCGATGTTTTCCAAAGGGTTCACCCGCAAGAAGCTGTTCGCGGCGCTGCTGGAAGCGACGACGACCAGCGCGATGATCTTCACCATCCTGATTGGCGTGGGCCTCTTGGGCTATTTCATCACGCTGACCGACTTGCCGCTGTCCTTTGCGAACTTCCTAAATACGCTGGACGTGTCGCGCTACGTAATCTTCGTGCTGATCCTGCTGCTCTACCTGGTGCTGGGCATGGTGATGAACATCATCCCGATGATGATGCTGACCTTGCCGATCCTGTTCCCGACAGTGGTTAGCCTTGGGTTTGATCCGATTTGGTTCGGCGTGATCATGGTCATCATGATGGAGATGGGGCAGATCACCCCGCCTGTGGGCATCAACGTCTTCGTCATCCACGGGGTCGCCAAGAAATACAACGTCTCCATGGCCACGATCTACCGGGGCATCATCCCGTTTGTGATCGTTGAGGTCGTCGTGATCTTCTTTCTCACGCTCTTCCCTGACATCGTGCTGTGGCTTCCGAACTCCATGGACACTTTGGCACCGCTGGACTGAGGAGCAGCCATGACAAACACACCGCTTGCAGGGCAGTCTGCGATCATCTCCGCGGGGGCTGCAGGGATTGGGCGCAGCATTGCAGATGCATTGATCGGGGCCGGGGCCAAGGTTGCGGTCTTTGATGTCTCGCAAGAGGCGGTGGACGGTTTTGCGGCCGCATATCCTGACATGATTGCGCGTGTGGTGGATGTGTCCGACCGCGCCGGGGTGGAGGCGTTTTTTGGTGAAACCATCGGGGCGTTCGGCGGGCTCGACATCCTGGTCAACAACGCAGGGATCGCGGGGCCAACGGCCAAGATCGAGGATATGGACCCGGCCGGTTGGGACGCCACCATCGGGATCAACCTGACGGGCCAGTTTGACTGCGCGCGTCTTGCGGCCCAGCATCTCAAAGCGTCGGGCAACGGGGCGATCATCAATATCGCCTCGGTGGCGGGGCGCCTGGGCTATGCCAACCGCACGCCCTATGCGGCGTCGAAATGGGCCATCGTGGGCTTCACCAAGAGCCTCGCCATCGAGATGGGGCCAGACGGGGTGCGGGTGAACGCTATACTGCCGGGCATCGTCGAAGGCCCGCGGATGGATGGCGTTATTCAGGCCCGCGCGGACAGCATGGGCACCAGCTTTGATGAGATGCGGAACGAATATCTGGGCAAGATCTCCCTCCGCCGGATGGTCAGCATGGATGACGTGGCCAGTATGGCTTTGTTCCTGTGCTCGCCTGCGGGCGGCAACATCTCGGGGCAGGCGCTCAGCGTCTGCGGCAACGTGGAAACCTTATAGAAAGGACGCGGGCCATGGCCGGTTCGAGAAAAGTTATCATCACCTGCGCCACGACAGGCGCCATTCATGTGCCCACAATGTCGCCGCACCTGCCGCTGACCCCGGATCAGATCGTGGCCGACGCGCTTGGCGCGGCAGAGGCAGGGGCCGCTATCCTTCATATGCATGCGCGCGACCCGGAAGATGGCAGGCCTTGCCCCGACCCGGAGGTTTTCATTCCCATCCTCGAGCGGGTGAATGCCGAGACCAATGCCGTGATCAACGTCACCACGGGCGGCGGGCATAACATGACGGTGCAGGAGCGGTTGATCACGCCGCTGAAAGCAAAGCCCGAGATGTGCTCCCTGAACATGGGGTCGATGAATTTCGGGCTCTTCCCGGTGCTCGACAAGTTCGAGACCTTTAATCACCCGTGGGAGCCGGAATATCTGGAAAGCACCCGCGACTTCATCTTCAAGAACACCTTCGCGGATATCGAATACATCTTAAAGCATCTGGGTGAAGACCACGGCACCCGGTTCGAGTTCGAGTGCTACGATATCGGGCACCTACACAACCTCGCCTATGCGGTGGACAAGGGCTGGGTGAAGCCGCCGTTTTTCATCCAATCGATCTTTGGCATTCTGGGCGGCATCCAGCCGGATGTGGACCACCTGATGCATATGAAGCGCACGGCGGACAGGCTGTTCGGAGATGATTTCATTTGGAGTGTGCTAGGCGCGGGGCGGCATCAGCTGAACTTTGCGACCATGGGCGCGATCATGGGCGGAAACATCCGCGTGGGCCTTGAGGACAGCGTCTATGCGGGCAAGGGCAAGCTGGCCAAATCGAGCGCCGAGCAGGTGACGATTATGCGCTCAATTCTTGAAGACCTATCGATGGAAATCGCCACCCCGGATGAGGCGCGCGCGATGCTCGGCCTGAAAGGCGCGGCCAATGTTGGATTTTAGAGCAAGGAGGGGGTATGAATGATTTGTGATCGGCCAAACGCCCTGAATTTGTTAGTGG
>JAPORH010000158.1 GCA_026710325.1 Litoreibacter sp.
GTGGCCAAGGTGAGGATTGAGGCACCGGTAAAGGGCGAAAGCCACCGGAAAACAGCAACTCCCCGCACCTACAGCAGGGCGCGCCTCTCCCTGACTCTACTACATTGAGGAAAGTTTGAGCCCGTTGCGCAGGTGTCTGCCCAAGTTTTGTACATTTTGTACAGAACGCGGAGGGGTCAAAACCCATTTTGTACAGAATTTTAAGGTGAATAGGTGGTGAACTTCGCGGAGAAATCGGGGTGTTGCCGCGTTGGCAAAAATAGAAAGAAAAAACGTCGCTTCCCAGGTTGGAAAGGGCCGTGCCCGACCTCGGGTGGGTGCGAAGTGCCCTCCCGTGGGGGAGGTCGGGCGCGGCCCGGCATTTCATACCGGGCCCAATCGATTTCCGGGGCTCCGCCCGTGATCCGGCGAAACGGTCCCCCGGACCGTTTCCGGGAAACCGGATCACCCCTCCAGCTTCGTCAGGTCTGCGACTCCGCCGCAGATCACCCGAATGCGGTTGAGCAGGCAGAGGCGGTTGCGGCGGACGATTTGGCTGTCGGCGTTGATCTTGACGGCCTCGAAAAACGCATCAATCGGCGCGCGGAGGGTGGCCATGGCTTCCATGGCCGTCCCGAAATCTTCCGCCTCCATCGCGGGTGTGATCTTGGCCTCAGCCGTGTCGAGCGCTGCGAAGAGGGCTTTCTCCTCATCGCTCTCGGCCAGCTCCGGCTTCGGGTCGAGCTCGTAGGAGACGCCGTCTTTCTCTTCCTCTTTTGATAGGATGTTGTTGGCGCGTTTGAAGCCCTGCACGAGGTTCTCGCCATCTTCGGTTTTGAGAACCTCGGAGAGCGCTTCGGCCCGTTTGACCAAGAGGGTCAGGTCGTCATTGCCCTGCATCGCAATGCAGGCGTCGATGACGTCATGGCGGATGCCTTGATCTTTCAGAAAGACTTTGAGGCGATCGTGGAAGAAGGAAAGGAGATTGCCACGAGCTCTTGCGATACGTTCAATCTCTGCCATGACCGCATCAAATTGCGGCTGCTTGTCGTTGCTTTGTTCAAGCAAGGCTTCTGCTTTCGACGTCAAAAGATCAAACAGTTGATCTGATCTAGCCTCATCGAGCAATTCGCTGTCAAAAACACCGTCCGATAGCTGATCTAAAAGGCTTATGATTTCACTCGCATCTTCAACTTCCGAACCTTTGTTGAGATTGTTCAGATCATCCAGTTGAGAACGAATGGATAGGTCACCCGAGAAGGTGTCTATCAGCTTAAAACGAAGCTCGTTTTCTAGTGAAAGTCGAATGACACCAAGTGCAGCTCTTCTTAAGGCAAACGGGTCCTTAGAACCCGTCGGTTTCTCGTTAATCGCCCAAAAGCCAGTCAGAGTGTCGATCTTGTCAGCCAGCGCGACAGCAACAGACACCGGCTTGGTTGGCACATCATCCGAAGGCCCGAGCGGCGAGTAGTGTTCCTCGGCCGCATTGGCGACCTCGGCGGGTAGACCTGCGGCCTCGGCGTAGTAGCGGCCCATGAGGCCTTGGAGTTCGGGGAACTCGTAGACCATTTCTGAGCTGAGATCGGCTTTGGCAACGCGGGCTGCTTGTTCGGCGAGGTCGGGGTCCGCTCCAACGACGGGGGCGATTTCGCGGGCCAAAGCAGCGATGCGCTCGATGCGTTCTTTTTGGCTGCCCAGCTTATTATGGAAAGTCACGTTCTCCAACGCATCCAGCCAAGGCTGCATGCCCGACTTGGCGACGCGCAGGTCATTTTCCCAGAAGAATTTTGCGTCAGAGAGACGCGCGAAGAGCACCTTTTGGTTGCCCGCCAGAATGGTCGCGCCGTTGTCGGCGGTTTCGACATTGGCAACGGTGACGAATTTCTCGATCCGGCCGGTCTTTGGATTGCGGACGGAGAAGAATTTTTGGTGCTCTTTCATCGAGGTTTGCAGGACCTCGGACGGCAGATCGAGGAATGTCTCATCAATGTCGCCCATCAGTACGACAGGCCATTCGACAAGGCCTGCAACCTCGGCAAGAAGGCCCTTGTCCTCGACGACTTCCAGCCCTTGCGCGAAGGCGGCGGAGGTGGCGTCGGCCCAGATGTGATCTGCGCGCTCTTGCGGGTCGAGGACGACATGGGCGCGTTTGAGCTTCGCGCTGTAATCTTCGAAACTTGTTACAGAAAACGGGGTTGGGGCCATGAAACGGTGGCCTTCTGTCATGTCAGCGGATGTGATGCCGTCAACCTCCAGCGGCACGACCTGCGCGCCTGCCTCATCGTTCAAGATACACAGGATGCGATGCAAGGGACGGACCCAACGAAGCGAGCCAGAGCCCCATTTCATCGATTTGGGCCATGGGAAGTTGCGGATTATGGCCTCGAGCACCTCGGCGATGATCTCGGACGCCGCGCGGCCCGGCTTTTCGATCACGGCGAAATAGACCTCGCCTTTCTTGCCCAGATCACGCTTTTCCAGCTGATCCGCCGCCAGCCCGGTGGAGCGCAAGAAGCCTTCAAGGGCTTTCTCTGGCGCATCGGTGCGGGGGCCTTTGCGTTCTTCGCGCGTGGCTTTGCTTTCAGGGGTCAGGTCCTCGACGGTCAGGCACAGGCGGCGCGGTGTCGAGAAGGCCCCGGCGGAGGCGTAGGTAAGGCCCGCCTCGACCAGACCATCTGTGACCAGCTTTTTCAGATCAGCCGCCGCGCGGGATTGCATACGGGCCGGGATTTCCTCGGAGAAGAGTTCGATCAGCAGATCAGCCATGTCAGTTATCCGTCTCGCGTGCTGTAGTTCGGGCGGGGCATTCGGGCCCCGTAGGCGTGCCGTCATATTGCTTGCGGCCGCAGTCGTTCAATTGGTGCCAGACGAAGCCGCGGCCATCGTCGAAAATCGCCACGAGCCGGTCGACCCCGTATTCATGGTTTTCGGTGCCCATGAAGGCCAAAGCCGTGCCGTTTTCCAGCGCCGCGCCGATCTCATCTGCATCGAAACAGTCGAACCAATCGGGGGCCACGAGCGGGGCCGCGCCGGGGGCCTCCACATAGGCTTCTGTGAGCAGGGACTGCGACATGGGCGTCGTGAAACAGGCGCGGTAGCGGATGGGCGATGAGGTCGCGTTGATGGAGATGACATCGTCGGCGATGATTTCTTCGGGTAGACCTGTGGCGATTGCCGTCAGCTCCACCGTGCCGCCCTCCACCGGTTCTTCATAGAAGTGGTAGACCTGCAGGTAATAGAGGCTGGCCGCCGTTATCACTGCCACGAGCATGAGACCGATCCCTACGATTTTGCCGCTCATCAAATTTCTTTCACAACCAAAAGAGGTTCAGATAGGGTCGCTCAACCCGTTCGGCCCACTCTTGAAATCGAATAACCATCGGTACGTAGTTCACCGGGTCCATCCATTCATGAGTTTCAACAAAAATTGTGTCGATACGATTCACGATTGGATCTTGAATGAGAGCATCCAGCAGCTCGAATTCAGATCCCTCGATATCCACTTTCAAAATTCTTATGTCCCGATCCATCGCCTTGAGCTCAGCGACAAAATCGATCACCTCTACGTCGACAGAATTTTTTGGATCCATCGACGCGTCTCGCCGCACCAGGGAGGAGGCCTGGGAGAACTTTTCAGGATGTTCGTCATAGCGCGCCGCGCGTTGCAGTTGAACAATACCATTTTGAGCACCCGCAGCCTTTTGATGAAGCTGGACATTCGCGCGCGCGCCGACGGCTTCGTTCAACCGTGCAAAAGTCTCAGGATCCGGTTCATACGCGATGACTTCGGCGCCTTTATCGGCCATCAGGCGTGTGAATTCTCCGACATTCGCACCCAGATCGACACAAATATCGCCCCGGCGCAGGTCGCTGACCACTTGATAGAAAGCGCGCTCATTTCGCCGAAACTGGCGGCGTTTCAGCTTTCTAAAACAGAAATAGCCTAGTTTGCCCGGCAGCGACCGTCCGTGCAGCATAACAAATTCGTAGAACCCCGCCGGTCTGTGCGGGAGCATGACAGGCTGAAAAATAGTGTTATTGTCTTTGGTTTTCATGAGACAACCCTTTCAATATGTCCGCCCGCCTCACTTTGCACGAAAGCGTCGGCGCAGGCTTTGGCGAGCGCGCGGACGCGGCCGATATAGGCTTGACGCTCGGTGACGGAGATGACCCCGCGCGCGTCGAGCAGGTTGAACAGATGCGAGGCCTTGATACATTGGTCGTAAGCCGGGTGCGCCATTACGATGCGCTTGCCGGTTTTGGGGTCCTCGTAAGGCGCTTCGAGAATGCGTTGGCACTCGGCCTCGGCATCCTTGAAGTGCTGCAGGAGCGTTTCCGTGTCGGCCACGTCGAAATTCCAGCGCGAATACTCGCCTTCGGTCTGGCGGAACACGTCACCATAGCTGAGTGCAATGGGCGCCTGCGGATCGTTGTAGGGCATGTCCATCACGTGATCGACACCAAGCACATACATGGCGAGGCGCTCCAGACCATAAGTCAGCTCGCCCGAGACCGGCTTGCAATCATGCCCGCCCACCTGCTGGAAATAGGTGAATTGGGAGACCTCCATGCCGTCGCACCAGACTTCCCACCCCAGGCCCCAGGCCCCGAGCGTGGGGCTTTCCCAGTCGTCCTCCACGAAGCGGATGTCGTGCAGTGCGAAGTCGATGCCGATGGCTTTGAGGGAGCCGAGGTAAAGCTCCTGCAGATCGGGGGGGCTCGGTTTGATCAGCACCTGGTACTGGTAATAGTGCTGCAGCCGGTTCGGGTTCTCGCCGTAGCGGCCATCTGTTGGGCGACGGGAGGGCTGCACATAGGCCGCGGCCCAATGGTTGGAACCCAATGCGCGCAGGGTTGTGGCCGGGTGGAATGTGCCCGCGCCGACCTCCATGTCATAGGGCTGCATGATGGCGCAGCCTTGGGCGGCCCAATAGCTTTGCAGCCGCAGGATAATCTCCTGGAACGAAGCGGGTTTGGTGGTCTCAGACATGGCATGCGCCCTTGGTGTGCGGTTTGGCGCCTCAATAGGCAAAGCGCCGGGGGCGGTCAACGCGACAACCGCGCCTTGAGATCGCAACAATCAGGGGGTGCGCTCGGGCGCGCGGGTGCTACATTGCATCCCAGATTCGCGCCCGTGCACAGGGGAGCGCGGGCGTATTGAGGATGAAGGCATGGGTCGCGCGTTTCTTTTGAGCATTTTTCTGTGGGTCTGGGGGCTGCCAGCGGCGGCGCAGACCTGGATCCAGGTGGAGGCACATCCGACCTTACGTACCGCGGAAGAGCGCGCCCGCGAATACGCCCAAGCCTTTGAGGAGATTGTGGGCTACCGGCTGCCAGGCGGCTGGTACGCGCTAGCGCTTGGCCCTTATGTATCTGAGACGCAAGCCGATCTGCTGCGCCGGGAGCTGCGCCGTGGCGGGATCATTCCGGGCGACAGCTACCTGACGGACGGAACAGGCTACCGCGCGCAGTTCTGGCCTATCGGCGCGCAAGCGGGTACGGCCCCTGCCCCCGTGCCAAGCACGCCTGAGGTGCAACCGACTGAGCCTGTGGTGCAGAGCGAACCAGAGGAGGTCTTTGAGACGCCCCGCCAAGCGCGCGCTAGCGAACGGCTTCTAAGCCGCGACGAAAAGAGAGACCTTCAAACCGCGCTGCAATGGTTTGGGTTTTACACCGCTGCCATCGATGGCTCCTTCGGGCGCGGCACGCGCGGGTCCATGGCCCGCTGGCAAGAGAGCAATGGGTTTGAAGCGACCGGTATCCTGACCAGCAAGCAGCGGGCCGCCTTGATGGCAGCCTATGATGCGGCGCTGAAAGCACTTGGGTTAGAGCCGTTGATCGAACGCAAGGCGGGGATTGAAATCACGATGCCCTTGGGGCTCGTTGAATTCGACCGCTATGACTACCCGTTCGCGCAGTTCAAGTCCAAAGGTGACAGCGGCGTGCAAGCCTTGCTGATCAGCCAAGCTGGCGATGAGGCCACGCTGGCCGGTCTTTACGAGATCATGCAGACCCTCGAAATTGTCCCGGTGGAAGGTGAGCGGCGCAAGCGCAATGAGAGCTTCACCCTGCGCGGTGTGAACGAGACCGTGCAAAGCTACAGCTTCGCGCGGCTCGGCGGCGGCTATGTCAAAGGCTTCACGCTGGTTTACCCCCCCGAAAAAGCGGCTGAGATGGAACGCGTCATCACCATCATGCAAGAGAGCTTCGCGACGCGCGAAGGCAGCCTTGAAGCGACAGATAGCGATGAGGAAGCACAAAGCATAGATCTGGTGGCGGGGCTTGAGCTGCGCAAACCGAAGCTCGCACGCTCCGGCTTCTATGTCGATGCCGCGGGCAGCGTCGTGACCGTGGCTGAAGCCGTCAACGCGTGCGAACGCATCACGCTTGATGAGGTGATCGAGGCAGAGGTTTCGGTTGCCGCGAACGGTCTGGCCCTTCTGACCCCGAAAGAGCGGATCAGCCCAGTAGGCTTTGCGCGTTTTGCGCCAAACCCAGGCAGGTTGCGCTCCGCCGTCGCATTGGCAGGTTATTCCTACGAGGGCGCGCTCAGCGCACCGACGATGACCTTTGGAACTTTGGAGGACTTGCAAGGGCTCACGGGTGACACACGACTCAAGCGGCTTGAGATCGGAGCGCTACCCGGCGATGTCGGCGGTCCCGTGCTTGATGAAGCTGGCGCTGTAAGCGGCATTTTGACGCCCTTGGAGACCGCCGGACGCAGCCTTCCCGAGGGCACGGCTTTCGCGATCAAATCCACCGAAATAGCCTCGTTTCTTGTTGAAAATGGCGCCAGCGCAACCCCGTCGGCCCAAAGCAATGCAGCCGCCTCGGAGGATATCGCGCGTGCTGCCAGCGAGATGACCGTACTGGTGAGCTGCTGGTAGGCCATATTAACTCAACACTCATAGTACACGACGCTACTTGAAACGAGGAGCGAAAAGGATTCGAATTGAAGCTT
>JAPORH010000123.1 GCA_026710325.1 Litoreibacter sp.
GTGGCGGGCTAAGGCCCTACTTTCGCACAGAACCACCTAAAGTCATAAGACAAGCAAAACCGGCGCCTGCAATCGATCTCGCAGATGCGTCAGAATTGTCGGACGATGTCGGTCAAACTCCCCAAGACGCGGCCATTGACCCCACGGCGCCGTCAGCCCTTGCTGACAATTCCATCGCTCCCAGCATCGCCCCGGATTTGTCAGGCGGCGACGAAATCAAGGTTGCTGCAAGCGCTGTTCCATAATCGGTCGACGCGCCGCAGGCGAATACTTTGCCGGGTGTCGAAAGCATAGCCGCACCTTTGATCGAGATCACTCAGGCCAGCCCGGGTCGTTCTCCATTGCCCACGATTGAGCCCGAACCCGAAGCGACTGAAGACGATAACGGCGCTGAACCCGAAGCAGAAGACAGCGCGTCGTCCTCTGCGAGCCAGCCGATTACCATCGGCGTGCCTTCAACACCTGGGGTTGTGACCGGGCGTTTGCCTTCGGTCAGCGAAGGCACAGCGACAGAACCTGCCGCAGTGATCCAAGGCAGCGACGCTCTGCGTGCTCATGCGGCAACCCCGGTCGAGACCGAAGGTGCGACTGCACTGATGAGCGTCGTGCTCATAGATGCCGGCGAAGAGGGGATGCCAATAGGAAAGCTGACCGATCTGGCCATGCCCTTTTCTATTGCCATTGATCCTGTTTCACCTGGGGCCGAAAAGCGTGCTGAAGCATTCCGTGCCGCAGGTGTTGAAGTTCTGACAATGCCCGCTGATCTTCCAGCGAGCGCCTCGGCAAGCGATATTACCATCGCCATGGCCAGCTATTTTACGATACTTCCCGAGAGCATCGCCTTGCTCGATACGCTGGACGGAAAGTTACAATCCAACCGTGGTTTGTTGGACCCTGTCTTGAGCATCCTTCAAGAGACAGGTCACGGGCTTGTCACGTTCAGCCGTGGTCTTAACTCGGCGCAGCAGGCAGCCCGGCGTGCGGAGGTCGAAAACGGCGCGGCCTTCCGAGTTCTGGACGGTGCATCGGAAAGCCCAATGACAATCAAGCGCACGCTTGATCGGGCGGGTTTCAATGCAGCACGGGACGGCAATGTTATTTTGCTAGGCCATACCTATCCGGAGACGGTTCAGACGCTTCTGGAATGGACGCTCGATTCCAAGAGCGCGACGCTCAGCATTGTCCCGGTTTCGCAAATCCTGATCGAGGCGCCATCCTCTTAGGCGTTGCCCTTTCGCGCGAAACTTGCGGCCTGTGCCGCGGCGGCGCGGATTGCTTTCGCCTTGTTGACCGTTTCTTCAAACTCGGCCTCAGGATCGCTGTCATACACGACACCGCCCCCCGCCTGGATGTAAAGCTTTTGATCTTTTACGACGGCAGTGCGGAGCGCGATACACATATCCATGTCGCCACCCGCACTGAAGTAGCCGCAACCGCCACCATAGATGCCGCGTTTTTCGGGCTCCAACTCGTCGATGATTTCCATAGCGCGAACCTTTGGTGCGCCGGAGACTGTGCCCGCGGGCAAGCCTGATAAAAGCGCGGAAAGCGCGTCCTGATCCTCTGCCAGCTCCCCCACGACATTGGACACGATATGCATGACATGGCTGTAACGCTCGATGATAAATTTCTCGGTCGGGCGCACCGTCCCGATTTTGGAGACTTTGCCCGTGTCGTTGCGCCCAAGATCGAGCAACATCAAATGCTCTGCCAGCTCCTTTTGGTCGGCGAGCAAGTCTTCTTCCAGAGCTTTGTCCTCCGCAGGCGTCGCGCCGCGTTTGCGGGTCCCGGCGATCGGGCGGATGGTGACCTCGTCG
The DNA here is from genome assembly GCA_026710325.1 of Litoreibacter sp. GTDB lineage: Bacteria > Pseudomonadota > Alphaproteobacteria > Rhodobacterales > Rhodobacteraceae > Litoreibacter. The sequence goes on from JAPORH010000123.1 coordinate 1,818, forward strand.
CCAAAGACGCGGACCAGAATTTCGGGGCTGGCCCCAACAATATCGAAGCCGTCCATGTTGAAATAGAACATGAAGGGCGACGGGTTGGTGCGACGCAAAGCGCGGTAGAGCGAGAAGGGGGGCAGGGTGAAGTCCTGCGTCCAACGCTGCGATGGCACGACCTGAAAGATGTCGCCCGCTTTGATGTAGTCTTTGGCCTTTTCAACGGCCGCCAGATAGTCAGGTTTTGAGAAGTTGGAGACCGGCGCGTCGCTGTCGGTTATGTCATGTAAGTCTTGCGATGTCGCGCGTGGTGCGCGGTCGAGGTCCCGCACAGCATCCATCACGCGTTCAGCGGCTTGCGCGTAAGCGGCTTTGGCCGAAAGCCCCGTACTCACCCAAGCGGGAGAGCACAAAATCACCTCCCCCTTCACACCGTCCAGCACCGCGACGACGGACGGGCGCATGAGGACTGCATCCGGTACCTCTAAGACGTCCTTGTTGATATCGGGCAAATGCTCGACCAATCGGATCATGTCATAACCCAAATAGCCAAAGAGCCCGGCGCAGGCAGCAGGCAGGTCCGGCGGCAGGTCGATCTTGCTCTCTGCCAAAAGCGCACGGATGGCGGCCAGTGGATCCTCTTTGCAAGGTTCAAAGCTCAGGCGATCAAACCGCGCATTTCGGTTCAGCTCGGACGTCTCGCCACGGCAGCGCCAGATCAGATCCGGCTTCATCCCGATGATGGAGTAGCGCCCGCGCACCTCGCCACCGGTGACAGATTCAAGAATAAAGCTGTCAGGCTGCGCGTCGGCGAGCTTCAGCATCAGGGAAACCGGCGTGTCCAGGTCCGCGGCCAGCCGTGTGTAGACGAGTTGGTTCTTCCCTACGTCAAATGCAGACGCAAAGCTGTCAAAATCTGGAAAGATAGCCATATGATTTAGCCACCATGACCGCCGCCGCCCATTTGCGACAGCACGGCGTTGATTGCGGTTTGATCCAGCGTCAGACCATGTCGGTTGCGAACGGCTTGGCTGAAGGTTTCAAACACATCTGCGGAGAGGCTTTGAGACACCGAAGCGTTGATCTGTGCCGTGAAAGCTTGCGCGTCTTCATCCGTCAAATCGGGTGGCGTGATGGCGGTTAGCTCGACTAGGGCGGAGACCCCGTTCGGTCCCTGCACGAAGGACACGCCCCCGTCCTCGAGATCAAAGATCGCGCCGAGCATGCCAAGTGGGGCGCCTTGCAGGAAGTCGGTCCGCAGCATGTCTGTTTCCAGCATGGCCTCTAGATCCATGGACGCCATGCGTGTGCCGCCCCGAAGCCGCTCTTCCATACTGGTTCCGAGTGTTTCCAGCTTCTGAGCAATTTGATCCGCGCGCCAGGCCTCGGCAACCTCCTCGCGAATGTCAGCGAGTGGGGGCACCATCGGTGGCACGATTTCATCAAGGCGCGCGGCAAATATGCCGCCATCATCAAGGGTCCGTACCTCGGGAAAATCATTGTCGGTCAGTCTGGCAATCTCTGTCCTGAACTCGTCATAGGCTGCGATGCCTTCTGACGTGTTTGGCCCGAAATCCAATGTTCCTACCTGCATTGGTGTCTCATCGGCGAGTTCTTCTAAAGTTGCGCCGCCGACCAGAAGGTCGTCGATCACCGTGATCTCATCTTCAATGATCCGCCGCGCGCGGTCAGATGTGAATTCGCTTACCAGTTCTTCGCGCGCCTCTTCAAACGGGACGGTCGAGGCTTCTAGCACCGCGTAAACGCGGAACAGGACCGGGCCGAGCGAGGTTTGTACCGGGGCAGTGATGCCGGGCTCATTCAGAGCAAACACGGCCTCAGCAATATCTGCGGTCAAATCGGCGCGTGCAACTTCGCCTTGGTCAACGTCGTCAAGGCTCAAACCCCGTTCCTCGACCAACGCGTCAAAAGTGGTTTCGCCCGCTTCAATCTGAGCCTTGGCCGCCGCTGCTGTGGCCATGTCCGAGAAACCAAGACGTTCGACCAAGCGCCGTTCGGGTTGATTGTATTGGGCGGCCCGTGCCTCATAGAGACGTTGCAGCTCTGCCTCATCGACGTCAATCGTCTCAAGCAGCATTTCGGGGGTGAGCCACGCATAGGTGACACGACGAATTTCAGGCGTCAGAAATTGCGCACCTTGTGCGTCATGGAAGCTTGCGAGATCTGCGTCAGTAGGCTCTTCGACCTCGTCTGAGACCAGAGCCTCGTCAATCAGGGCCCAACGAAACGAGCGCCGCTCAGCCACAAAGTTGTAAATTGTCTCGGCATAGGTATCGGGTACGGTCAGCCCGCCGGTTACGCTTTGCTGCATGATTGTGCGGGCCGCGCCTACGCGAAGCTCTTCCTCGAAATCGGACGCGTTCACCCCGTTTTGACGCAGTGCAAATTCGTAGCTGTCGCGGTTGAACTGCCCACCCGCGCCTTGGAACGCAGGAATCACGCGCAATTGGTTCGCAACCTCTTCGTCACCAACCGAGATGCCAAGCTCTTTGGTTTCTTCGGAAAGGGCAGCGGTCCCAGCGAGCACGTTGATCACACGCTGGTCGATGCCTTCGAGCCGGGCTTGTTGCAGGCTGACGGGTGCGCCGCGGCGGCGGGTTTCAAAATTCAGTTCCTGCTGCAGCGCGCGCTGGAAGTCTTGAACAGTTATTTCCGTCTTACCGACGGAGCCAATGGCGTTGATTGACCCGCCGATGCCATTGGCACCGAACCCTGCCAAGCCGATGATCAGTAGAACAAGGATGATCCAGACAAATATCTTGCCCGCGCTGCCGCGTCGCATGGAGCTGCCAGGGGCTTTGATATCGGATTTTTTGGCCATGTTTTGTCTGCCTTCCTCTTCCGGTTTCGGGTGTTGGTAAACCGTTGCGGGGAAGGGGGCAAGCCGTGTGTTTGTGGCCCTATCTCATCTCAAGGAGACGGCTGTAAAGCGCCTCGATCCCCGCACGGTCAATATTGGCAAAAGCGATACGGAAAGCTGCTGCCCCGCTTTGCTCGTCTTCAGGCACAAACATGGTCCCAGGGAGGCACAGCACGCCGTGGTCTTGGACCATTTTCTGCGCGAGCTGATCTGACGGCATCTCAAACGGATGCCGCATCCAGGCAAAATAAGCGCCGCATCCATCAAGCTGCCACCCTTTGGAGCCCAGTTGAGGGAAACCGTCTCGTATCGCCGCAGCGCGATCCAGTATTTCAAGCCGTTGTTCAGCAAGCCAGGGACCAAGGTTTTGCATCCCCCAAAGCGCCGCGCGCTGTCCAAGCTGGTTCGGGCAGATCGCGACCGTGTCGAGGAATTTTTCGGCCTCAGCCAGCCTGTCAGGATGCGCGATCATCGCACCCACACGATGCCCCGTAAGGCGGTAGGCTTTTGAGAAGCTGTAGAGTTGGATCAGCGTGTCTGCCCAAGCGGGGTCGTCAAACAGTTGGTGGGGCGCGCCCTCACGGCTGTCAAAGTCCCTGTAAGTCTCATCGACTATCAGCGCGATCCCATGCGTGCGGCAAAGCTCTAGAAAGGCGCTTAGAGTTTCGCGTGGATACTCAACGCCGCCCGGATTGTTGGGTGATACCAGAGCAATGGCACGCGTCTTTGATGTAATCAGTTTGGCCGCGTCTTCGGCGGAGGGGATAAGCCCTTCGCCAGTTGGGAGCGGTACGGACCCAATGCCCCCCATGTCGAGCCACATCTTATGGTTGAAATACCAAGGTGTGGGCAGAATGACCTCATCCCCCGGCGCGGCCAAGGTGGCAATCGTCGCGGCAAAGGCCTGGTTGCAGCCCGAGGTGATCGCCACTTGATCGGCGGAAACCTCGGCGCCGTAACCTTGCGTCCATTGCTTCGCGACCTCCGAGCGCAAAGCGGGCAGACCCAGGACCGGGCCGTAAAGGTGCGTCTCATCTTCTTCGAGCACAAATCGCGCCATCGCCTCGCGCAGCGCCACAGGTGGGGGGTCCACCGGGGCCGCTTGGCTGACATTGATGAGTGGCCGATTGTCAGAAAAACTGACCCCTTCAAGCCAACGTCGCGCCTCCATCACCGGGGGCGGGAAGGTGGCGGCCATGTTTGGATTGAGCAGGGTCATCACCCCTCCTGACTTGAAGTTTCACTTCGAAGGTTTTGATTACCTGTGTTTATTCGCCCCGGTAAGGCTTCACATATTGCATGGCCATATCCCAGGGGAAGAAGATCCACGTGTCTTGGCTCACCTCGGTGATGAACGTGTCGACCTGCGGGCGGCCTTTGGGTTTGGCATAGACCGTTGCGAAATGTGCATTGGGGTAGAGTTGGCGCACCAGCTCCAGTGTTTTGCCGCTGTCGACAAGATCGTCGATGACCAAAATGCCCGTGCCGTCACCCATCATCTCCGGGTCGGGTTGTTTCAGCACCTTCGCTTCTGACTGGGATTGATGGTCGTATGATTTAACCGAGATCGTGTCTACCGTCCGAATATCGAGCTCCCGTGCCGCGATCATTGCAGGCGCCATGCCGCCGCGGGTAATGGCGACCACGGCACGCCAAGCCCCGTCATCAGGCCCATGTCCGTCAAGGCGCCAAGCCAACGCTCGGCTGTCGCGGTGGATTTGATCCCAGCTGATATGGAAGCCTTTTTCGTGGGGCAGGCGGTTGGTGTCGGACATGGCAGCTCCCTTTCGCGCGTTAAGGGGTTGATAAGTGGATTTTTGGCGTGTGGGAAGGGGTCATTGAATGAGGTAGCGCCCGTCGCTTTGTGAGACGCGCGGCGGCAGGCCGGTTTGCTCAAACGCCAGATATGCGGGCTGCAACTCGTTCCAAAACCCGTACCATCTATGATCTGCCTCCTTTGCAAGCCGCCGTTCGGTCATGCGGAAGGGAAAAGCGTGCACCGGGACGTGGTTTTGCCCGGAACGCAATGCGGCTTCTACCATGACGTAGATTTGCTCAATTGCCGGGTCGGTCATGGCGTAGCAGCCGATGGATAGGCAATCGCCATGTACCATTAGAAAGCTACCTGTGCGGGATTTGGCGCGGTCATATGGGTTCGGAAATCCGAGGTTGAAGGAGAGGTGATAGCTTGAGTTGGGGTGTGCGCCGTGGAAAGGCGCGTTTTCCTTGCGGGTGCGAATCCCGCCCAACAATTG
>JAPORH010000216.1 GCA_026710325.1 Litoreibacter sp.
CTCCTCGAGCTTGCAAACGCACTTATCAAAGCGAAGCGAAAATGGTCGCCAAAACCAACTTGACCAAGACGGATACTTCGATCTGCCTCTCTCCCGCGCTGATATCGCTGATTATATCGGCCTCACTCTAGAGACGGTCAGTCGCCAGATGTCACGCCTCAAGAAGGAGAAGATCATCCTGATAGAGGGGGCGACCCATATTACTTTTGTGGATGAGCAGCGTCTGCGTGATCGGGCAAATTTCTAACGGTAGCGTCAGGCGGGCCCAGGGCCTCAAGTATTTTGGCAATGTCTTCATCCCGCAGAGCGCGTGCGGCTAGGGGCCAAATCACTTCGGTTTCCCATGCGATATTGCGGCGCAGCTCATCAAAATAGCCGCGTAGGGCGTAGCCCAAAGCTTCTGCATCCCTGGCGGGGCCGCGGTCTTCCAATGCATAAGTCAACAAATCGTCCAGGTCAGAGAGGTTGTGAAGCTGCTCAGCGCAATCGAGGTTGAAGCGCAAAAGCAGCTCCTGTCGGTCATCGTTCTCTTTAGAGCTCCGCATTAAGGTTGGCATCACGAAGCGTGTCAGGACCAGAAAATGCGGATGAAGCGTTATTTGGCACTGCGTTTGTGCTTCGCGCCAGACGGGGGCGGAGCGCTTGGGAAGATCGTCAGCCAGACTTTCCAGAAGTCCACATACATCAAGCACACGTTCCGCAGCGCTGCTGGCATAGTCCAACATCCGGCGCTTGGCGCTGCTTTGGTCAATTAGGTCCTGTGTCTTAGACACGAGTGGTACCTCACGGTTTCGCTGCGGCGGACAGAAGAGTGCCGCGTCTCGGAAACCATGCCCTATTCAACGAAAGGACACCTTGATGCAGATCAATCTTGAAAAAATAGTGGCCTGAGCGACGGTTTTTGACGCTCAGGCGTAGTGTTGTTAGAACCTTAAGCGGCGAGATGCGTGTCGGAGCGGGTCCATTTGAGCGGCTCAAACACTGCGTCAACTGGTGTTTGCGCCACGTGGTTGGTGTAGTTTGACATTACCTTTTGCGCCAAGCCCAAGATGATGTTCAACACTGCGCGGTGGTCGTAGCCTGCGGCAAAGAAGGTTTGCATCTGCTCTTCCGTCACGTTGCCGCGGCTGCGCAGCATTTGCAGTGTAAAGGTGCGAAGCGCTTCCAGTTTCGCGTTGGCGAGCGGGGTTTCGTTGCGCAGGGCCTCAACAATGGCCTCATCTACCTTCATCATTTTGGCAATGCCGGTATGGGCGGGCACGCAATAGTGGCACTCATGCTCGACATTGATGGTCTGCCAAACAACGGTCAGCTCTTCGGCGTCAAAGTCGCTTTCGGCGAAAAGCTTGTGCAGGACCTGGTAGCCTTCAAGCAGCTGCGGGCTCTCCGACATCACTTTGTGCAGGCCGGGCAGACGGCCAAACGCCTTCTGAGAATTCTCCAATAGCGGTTTCGAGGCCTCTGGTGCGGTGTCCATGTCATGGGAAGGGAAGTCGGTCATCATGCGCTCCATTTGAAAAATTTATAATCCCAAACCGCTTTAGTCTTTATTGAGTGATCACTCAAGTATATATTTGAGTGATCGTTCAACAATTGGTGAGCCTATGCCGCGCAGGCCTGAATATGACCGTGAAGATCTGATAGAGCGTGCCCGCGACCTGTTTTGGGCGCAAGGTTGGGCGGGGACGTCGCTTAAGGATCTCGAAGGCGTTCTGAAAATGAAGCCTGGCAGCTTCTATGCCGCCTTTGGGTCAAAGGACGCGTTATACGAGCTCACGCTTGAGCGCTACGTCCGTGACGGGCTGGCTCGGTTGAAGGCCCTGGCGGCGAAGCACGGGCCGCTTGAAGCGCTGCAAATCTTCCCGCGTATCGTGATCGAAGGTGGCCATACTCCGGCGCGCGCCTGCATGCTGTCCAAAACACTGTTGGAACTGCAACCGCGCAGCCACCCGCTGGCAGAAACGGCGAACAAACATCTCAAGAGCATGGAGGCGGCTTTCGCTGACCTGATCGTGCTTGCGCAGGCTGAGGGTCAGGTCGCGCCTCATCATGACGCCTACGCGCTCGCCCGCCGATATCAGTCCGATCTCATGGGGCTTCGCATATCGTCGGAGCGGGATGGGGTCGACGCAAAAGCCATCGCTGCTGAAATCTCTGAAAGTCTCGCAAAGCTCTCCGACTAAACGCTCTGTTTCCAAAGCTGGGACAAGTTTGTTCTTGGGTGAACGTAGTTTTTCACATATGCGTTCAGCCGTGAACAAAGAATGAGTCGGCCAGTATGCTGCCAAACCCAAATACCCATGAGGAGGAAGACCTGACCTTCCGTCTTCTGCGTCAGCTGGAGCTGGCGCCAGACGCCTCCCAACGGGATTTTGCCGAGGCGATCAATGCCTCACTGGGGCGGCTCAACGGGCTCATCAAACGTTTAACCAAAGCCGGTCTCATTGAACTCAAAGACCGCAACAGTACCGACAAGCGCCAACGGGTAGCCTACGCGCTGACCCCGCTTGGCACAGCCGAGAAAAACAGGCTTATCAACGCTTTTCTTGCCAGAAAATTTGCCGAATATGATGCGCTCCATTCGGAGCTCACTGGCACCTCAACAGCCCTCACCCATTTCAGTGACAGGATTAAGTCCATGCAAAACAACCTTGCCCCCATCCCGGAGCTCTACGTCTCATACGACTCGGCGCAGAAAATGAAAGTGGAGGCGGCCGATCTGACCTCCCACGACCTGACACCGCGTCAAATCTGCGATCTCGAGCTGTTGATGAATGGCGGCTTCAACCCGCTCAAGGGATTCCTGTCCGAGGCCGATTATGACTCCGTCGTCAACAACATGCGTCTGACCACGGGTGAGTTGTGGCCAATGCCGATCACGCTCGACGTGTCTGAGGACTTCGCGAACTCCCTTGAAATCGGTCAGGATATCGCCTTGCGCGACCAGGAAGGCGTGATCCTCGCCACCATGACAGTCACCGACCGCTGGGAACCCAACAAAGCGCATGAAGCCGAAAAAGTCTTCGGCGCGGATGATTTGGCACACCCTGCCGTCAACTACCTGCACAACCAGGCTGGAAAAATCTATCTCGGTGGCCCGATCACCGGCATTCAACAGCCAGTGCACTACGATTTCCGCGCCCGTCGCGACACGCCAAACGAGCTGCGCGCCTATTTCCGCAAAATGGGCTGGCGCAAAGTTGTCGCCTTCCAAACCCGCAACCCGCTGCACCGCGCGCACCAGGAGCTGACGTTCCGCGCCGCGAAAGAGGCGCAGGCCAACCTTCTGATCCACCCCGTTGTCGGCCTGACCAAGCCTGGTGACATTGACCACTTCACGCGCGTGCGGTGTTACGAGGCGGTCCTGGACCAATACCCCGCATCGACCACGTCCATGTCGTTGCTGAACCTTGCCATGCGTATGGCAGGGCCACGTGAAGCGGTATGGCACGGGCTGATCCGCAAAAACCACGGGTGCACGCACTTCATCGTTGGCCGCGATCACGCGGGCCCTGGCAAGAACTCTGCTGGTGAGGATTTTTACGGGCCATATGACGCGCAGGACCTGTTCCGCGAGCATCAGGCCGAAATGGGCATCGAAATGGTCGACTTTAAGCACATGGTTTATGTGCAAGACCGTGCCCAATACGAACCCGCCGATGAGATCGTCGACAAGGATGATGTCACGATCCTCAACATCTCCGGCACCGAACTGCGCCGCCGTCTCGCCGAAGGCTTGGAAATCCCCGAATGGTTCTCCTTCCCGCAGGTCGTACAAGAACTGCGCAAATCGCGCCCGCCGCGTGCAAGTCAGGGCTTCACGGTCTTTTTCACCGGCTTCTCCGGCTCAGGCAAATCCACAATCGCCAACGCCTTGATGGTCAAGCTGATGGAGATGGGCGGCCGTCCGGTCACGCTGCTCGACGGCGATATCGTGCGCAAAAACCTGTCTTCTGAGCTGGGCTTTTCGAAAGAGCACCGTGACCTCAACATTCGCCGTATCGGTTATGTGGCCTCCGAGATCACGAAGAATGGCGGGATTGCGATATGCGCGCCAATCGCGCCTTATGCCAGCACCCGCCGTGCGGTGCGTGAGGACATCGAAGCCTTCGGTGCCTTTATCGAGGTCCATGTCGCCACCTCCATCGAGGAATGCGAACGCCGCGACCGCAAGGGCCTCTACAAGCTGGCGCGCGAGGGCAAGATCAAGGAATTCACCGGTATCTCAGACCCTTACGACGTGCCAGAAAACCCAGAGCTGCGGGTCGAGACACAGAATGTCGAGGTCGACAACTGCGCGCACCAAGTGGTCCTAAAACTCGAATCCATGGGTTTGATTAAGGCCTAAGCGCTTGCAAGAAACACCGGAATGCGGCCCCCCAACAGGGGCCGTTTTTCTTTTTACGCCCGCCGCTCCGCCTGCATAAAATTTCCTGGTGTTACCAACAACCAAGCGCTCCGTCCCGCTTGCCCGATTTCAAAGGCTTACGGCGTTCTTTTCGCATGCGAAAATCGCACTTTCCGTGAGTGCGCGCGTAATCGGCCTTGTTCTTGAATCGACACCACGCGCGACGTCTAAATTCTGTCCTCTCTATTTAGGCTCTGTAAGACGCCTCGAGCCGTTGGACAAGAGTTGCGAGAAAAACCGCCTCAGTTTAAAAGCTTCGGGTCAACCAAGCATGTGCCCCCGGACACAAAAGTCCGCAATGCGGACATAACTGTCGTTGCCCCTTTCAAAACGAAAGACTGCTGCGCACGCTTTGCGAAAGCAGCAAATAACAGCAAGGGCGGAAGCAGACGTTCGCTGCAAATGCGATATTGTGTTTGCGGTAGATCAGCAGCGGACATTTCGACGAAGTTATACGAAGCTCCTCTAGCACCCGATGTCCTGGTGGTCCGCGATGCTTCTTTTGCTCAAATTCACATCGAATTTAGACACCCCCGCTTCAAAGATGCTGGGCTGTTACCATATTTCGCTACGCGCGTAGATATGTCAACTTCTGTGACCTATATTTACGTCGGCTCTAAAGAACAGAGTTTAGTTGAAAACGCGTTCAGCACTCTGGCAAGATATCTGATATGCGGTAGCAATTGTGCCATTCTACCGGCATCACCAAAGAGCGATCTGTAATGGCCGAACGACAAAAACCGAATGTCATTCTCATTTTTGCTGACGACATGGGGTTTGCCGACCTCGGTGTAACAGGTTCTGAGATCAGAACACCGAACATTGACGCATTAGCCCGCGACGGCGTCCTGCTGTCGTCAATGTATAATTGCGCTCGTTGCTGTCCGACGCGGGCATCCCTGCTGACGGGGCTCTATCCGCATAATGCAGGCATTGGCCACATGGGGGCGAATTTGGGCACGCCTGCCTATCAAGGGTTTCTGCGCAACGACAGCGCCACCATTGCCGAACATTTGCGGGCCAATGGATATCGGACGCTCATGTCTGGAAAATGGCACGTGGCAGGAGATTTCGAGGCCCGCAATTACGACAGTTGGCGCGTCGGCGATGTCGAGCACCCCACACCCCGGCAACGCGGGTTTGACCATTTCTACGGGATCATGGATGGGGCGACGCATTTCTTCTCGCCCCACTACATGCTCGAAGATGACAGCCGCGTCGAGACGATCCCCGATGATTTCTATTTCACCGACGCGATCACGTATAAGGCCATCGGAATGATCGAAGGCGCAGTTGAAGATGAAAAGCCCTTCTTTCTTTATCTCGCGTATACCGCACCTCACTGGCCTCTACATGCGTATCCTGAAGACATCGCAAAATATGATGCCGTGTATTCCCAGGGCTGGGACAATATTCGCACTGCACGGCACGAGGAGATGAACGGGCAAGGCGTCTTCCAGCGCGCTTGGGACATCTCGCCCCGCGACGAGGGTGTCCACCGCTGGGCCGACGAGATACATAAAGATTGGGAAGCCAGCAAGATGGCCACCTATGCCGCCATGGTGGATCGGATGGACCAGTCTATTGGTACGCTGATCGCCGCGCTCAAACGGCTAGACCAGTTCGAAAACACCTTGATCCTGTTCCTCTCCGACAATGGCGGTTGTGCCGAGTTTATGGCCGAGGACGGGTGGGCACAGTTTTACCCCGACCGCACCCATGACGGACGAAAGATCACAATGGGAAATATTACGGACCTGAATCCAGGCGATGCACAGACTTTTCAAAGCTACGACAAGCCTTGGGCAAACGTGTCGAACGCACCGTTCCGACTGTTTAAACACTATGTGCATGAAGGCGGCATCTCGACACCGCTTGTCGCTCATTGGCCCAAGGGGTTCGCGCCACGCAGTACCGCGCAAGTGCCCTGCCATGTTGTCGATATCCTGCCAACCATTCTGGAGGCTTGCGGGGCCAGCTATCAAACCGAGGTGGGTGGCCATGAAATCCAGCCGCTTCAAGGCGAGTCACTCATGGACATGTTCCGCGACAAAGACTGGGAACGCGAACAACCCATATTTTGGGAGCATGAAGGTAACGCCGCCGTCCGGTTGGGCCAGTTCAAACTTGTTCGCATGCACAATCAGCCTTGGGAGCTCTATGATATGGAAGCTGACCGCACCGAGCTTGCCAATCTCTCAGGGAGACATGCGCCGTTTGAAATGGAACTGACAAAGCAATATGAAGCATGGGCTGAAAATATCGGGGTTATGGATTGGGACCGCGCCCTTCCGCTGCTGCTTGCCGCTTGGGATATGGAAACAGTAGACGGGTGAACCTGTGGGAAACTCGTTCACCGTCTTAAAGTTACCTGCACGGTACACGACTCACGGCGAAATAGCCTTCGATTTTGGGCTTGAAAGCGCCCG
>JAPORH010000190.1 GCA_026710325.1 Litoreibacter sp.
CAACTTCACAGCCCACTTCTCAACTTGGGAAAAAGAAAATACGCTGGACGTGTGAGGAAACTGGGAACCAAGTTTTTTCCGGAACGCGCCTGCGAAAGCGGGCGCGTTTTTCGTTACAGGAGCCAGTTTTTGCGCACAGCGACAGTCGCGAATACGAGCAGTGCAACCGACATCAACACTGCCGATAGCGTGGCTGGTTCGATCCCGAGCACCCGGTAAGTGAAGTAAAAGGTCACAAGTGAGCCCAGCAAGGACACGGCCAGAAGGCCGGTAGATATTTTGCGGCGCAGTAACATCAAGATCGCGCCAACCGCACCTCCATAGATGGATATGGCAAAACCGGCGGTCGCCCAACCTGGCCTTTGTTCAACAATCAGGCGATAGATATCAGGCATCTGTGCGACAGCGTCGGGGTTTGTTTGCACAATGTAGTTCCAACACCCAATCAGGTTCCAAAGCAGCCCGACAACGGCGATGGCCCAAAACATGAATGGCGGTGTGCGATCTGACATATCAAACCTCTTGTTGTCTGAAACACAGGCAATGTGCGCATGTGTTGAGATTGTTTAGTTTCTCACTGTTAAAAATAGTTGACGCACGGGAATGTTATCTGGTCACATTCAGTTAACGCAATGCCATATCCAAAGGAAAGATTATGCCAAAAAGAGTCGCCGTTTTGGGAGCAGGCCCCTCGGGCCTCGCTCAGCTTCGCGCGTTCCAGTCCGCCAAGGCAAATGGCGAGGAGATCCCCGAAATCGTTTGTTTTGAGAAGCAATCCGATTGGGGCGGGCTTTGGAACTACACCTGGCGCACGGGGCTCGATCAATATGGCGAGCCGGTGCATGGCTCCATGTACCGCTACCTCTGGTCGAACGGGCCGAAAGAGGGGCTGGAATTTGCCGACTACTCTTTCGAGGAACATTTTGGCAAGCAAATCGCCTCCTACCCACCACGCGCCGTCTTGTTTGACTATATCGAGGGTCGGGTGAAGAAAGCCGGCGTGCGCGATTGGATCCGGTTCGAAACCGCTGTCAAAAATGTCAGCTTCGCCGATGGCAAGTTCACTGTGACTCTGCGCGACCTTCCAAAGGACGAGACATATTCCGAAGAGTTCGACCACGTCATCTGCTGCACCGGCCACTTTTCGACACCGAACGTTCCGCATTTCAACGGGTTCGACAAATTCCCGGGCCGCGTCTTGCACGCGCATGACTTCCGCGACGCGGTGGAGTTCAAAGATCAGGACATTCTGATCATCGGCACCAGCTATTCGGCCGAGGATATCGGGTCGCAATGCTGGAAATACGGCTGCAAATCGGTCACCGTCAGCCACCGCACCGCCGCCATGGGATACGATTGGCCGGACAATTGGCAGGAGGTGCCATTGCTCACCCATCTCGAGGGCAAGGTTGCGCATTTCAAAGATGGCACCTCGAAAGAGGTCGATGCCGTGATCCTGTGCACCGGCTACCAGCACCATTTCCCCTTCATGGAGAACGACCTGAAGTTAGTAACCGCCAACCGGCTGGCCACCGCGATGCTTTACAAGGGGGTCGCCTTCGCGCCGAACCCCGCACTGTTCTACATCGGGATGCAGGACCAGTGGTTCACCTTCAACATGTTTGATGCGCAAGCCTGGTGGGCGCGCGATGTCATCATGGGCAAGATCGCCCTGCCCGACCGCACCACCATGGACGCAGACATCGCCGACCGCGAGGCGCGTGAGGACGCGGGCGAGGATGACTATGACGCGATCTGGTACCAAGGCGACTATGTCAAAGAGCTGATTGCCGAGACCGACTACCCGACCTTCGACCTGGAGGGGGCCTGCCAGGCCTTCAAGGCGTGGAAAGGCCATAAGAAGAAGGGCATCATGACCTTCCGCGACAATGGCTACAAATCGGTCATCACCGGCACGATGGCGCCCAAGCACCATACGCCGTGGAAAGACGCGCTGGACGATAGTCTTGAGGTCTATTTGCAGAATTAGAGAAGCGGATTAGGGCTGCGCGACCCGCAGAAACACAAGTGTTTGTGATAGCGCGCCCTTGTCCTTTAGCGAAAGGCTCACCTCCCGGTTTTCGACATGTGCGGTGAGCTGATCAAAGCTGTCAGGATGGTTCACGCGCGCGCCTTGCTGTGTGACGGGGCCGTCGGCACAATGGCGCAGCAGCTTGGCGTGATCCTCAAACCACGCACGCGCGGCATCTGAGCGGAAGTCAAACGACCAATAGCAGTCTTTCGACGCGCCTCCGCCGAGTAGTCGGGAAGTCGTACAGGTGGCGCCCTCCAAGCCTTCGTCCCCGATAACGAACGAAGCCAAAGGCCCGCACACTCCCGTCTGCGCCTGCGCGGCTGCACCAAAGAGCAGCAGACACAAAGAAACGCGGCGGATCACTCCGCCACCAATTGCTGGCCTTCCAGCATGCGAAACGGCGTTGGCGGCGTGGTTTTAGAGACCCAGTAAAACGTGCCCCCATACTCCATCACGAACCAACCTTCCCAGTCCTGATCGCCAGGCCAGATGCTTTGATATTCTTGCGCCGCCTCATCAATGCGCCATTCTCCGCGTGCAGAGCGCGCGCCCTCTTGTGCATAGATTGTCACGCCGTCGGGTCCGAAGAACTGGCGATATGCCTCCCCTTCCCAACGGCCTATCGCGGTGTTGCCGTCAAGCAAAGCGTGGATTTCATGCCCTTGCAGCTTCACTGCCTGCGCCCAAAGCGCGTTTGGGACCAGAAACAACATGGATATAGCTGCGAGGATCGTCTTCATCACAAAGCTCCGTTCATTTGTAGCGCGCGGGGCGGTCGTTGAAATCGTGGGCCGGGCAAATACTCATCACGGCGCGTCTCCCACACGCCAGTCCGGCACATCATTGACCAGCATCAACGCCGCCCGGCGCAAGGTGAGCGCAGCGAATCGATATGCAGGCCTTCATGGCCGCAACTGGCCAAAGCCTCGTCCATGACCTTCAGCCAGACCTCCGCATCAGCGTCACGGATTGGGACATGAGCGTGGATCTCTCGCAGATCCATATGGCCGTGGCGTTCGCGGTAATACGCCCGCCCGCCCATGAAGCCTGACATAAACTCCAACTGCGCCGCCCGTGTATGGGCCAGCCCGTGGCCGCGAAAATGCAGGCGGTGAATGTCCTGCGCCTCCGGCAGCGTCTCCATCAGGTCATAGAACTGCTCAATCAGGGCACGCAGCCCGTCCTCACCACCAATCCGCACAATCAGCGGCGCGTTCATGAGCGCGGCTTGGTCTTGCCCGGATCGTAAGCGGCCAGATCGGCGCGGACGGTTGCAGGCATCCGCTTTTGATGCCCGTCGAGCTTGCCGATCTCCACCTGCGTGCCAGGCTCGGCATGTGTCACATCAATCCGCGCCATGGCGATGTTGCGACCTAGAAGCGGCGATCGCATGGAGGAGCAGACCTCCCCGATTTGCGCGCGTCCGATATGGATGCAATCGCCGTGCCCCACATCGACATTGCTGTCTATGTCGAGGCCCACCAGCTTGCGCATCGGATTTTCCTTGCGCCGGATCAACGCGTCGCGGCCAATAAAATCATCCGTCTTGGATTTCAGCGGACAAGTGAACCCGATCCCGGCCTCAAACGGGTCGGTCTGGTCGCTAAAATCATAGCCTGCAAAGATCAGCCCGGCCTCAATCCGCACCATATCGAGCGCCTCCAGCCCCATAGGCGCAAGGCCATGCCCCTCCCCGGCTTTCCAAACCGCATCGAACACATCGCCCGCATGTTTGGGATGGCAGAAAATTTCATAGCCCAACTCCCCGGTATATCCCGTCCGGCTGACAACAATCGGAATTCCGTCGTGATCACCGATCCGTGCAGGCGTGAACCGGAACCAGGCCAGATCATCAAAGTCTGGATGATGCGGCGCGGTCCAGACAAATTTGCGTAGGATGTCACGGCTCTCGGGCCCCTGAACCGCGATATTGTGCTGCATATCGGTCGAAGAGCGCACCAGCACCTTCAGCCCTAGCTTTTCAGCCTGCTCACGTATCCATTCGCCGCCATAGTCGGAGCCGCCAATCCAGCGGAAATTGTCCCTACCCAGCCGGAACACGGTGCCGTCATCGATCATACCACCATGCTCGTAGCACATGGCCGAATAGACGACCCCGCCAACTGGCAGTGTCTTCATATTGCGGGTGAATATGTATTGGCACAGCGCCTCAGAGTCCGGGCCTGTGATCTCGAACTTGCGCAACGGGGAGAGGTCCAGAACCACCGCCTTCTCGCGGCAAGCATGGTATTCCTTGATCGGCCCCTCTGTGGCCATGCAATTGCCGAGCCAATAGCCGTTATATTCGACAAAATTGTCGGTGAAGCGGTCAAAGCTCTCGTGGAACCCGGTCTGTTTCGTCATTTTTGGCTCCGCATTGGGGGTCGGCCTGTAAGCCACCGATCTTTGGAAAGTCTCTTCACCGCTATAGGTGCGCACATGGATGTCTGTGGGGTTCCAGCCATTGGCCGGGCTCGTGTCATCCGGGCAGGCCGAGGACACGCAGACGATATCTGTGAGCGCGCGTAACAGCACGTAGTCCCCCGGGCGCGACCATGGCTCGTCGGAATACATCACCCCATGCTCATCCAGCCCGGTGTTGAAGAAGAAGTTGATCGCCATCCAGCCCGCACGAGGCGTCACGCCATGCGGAGCAAGAGCTCCGTTGAAGTTCTCCGAGCAATTGATGTGGCCCGGATAGCCGATATCGTCATAGTATTTCGCGGCGCAGGCGAGCGCGAAAGCGTCATGGCGTCCGCAAGTGTCCTGAATGACCTCCAGCAGCGGCACCATGTCTTGATCGTAGTATTTCGCATGCAGCCCGGGCATCGGGTAGGCATGTTCCATGAGCGTCCGCGTGGTGGTCACATCCAGCGCGTGCTCAATCCCCTTATCGAGCTTGCGCGCATCAAAACACTGAAAGTCGGTGCATTGCCGCCCATCAACATCGATGATTTGGATGTAGTCCCCCGCTTTGACGAAATAGCTCTCTGCTGTTTGCGTATGAACCCGAATATCGGCGACGGGTTCGGCCAAAGGGTCCGGCAGCTCAAACCGTGCCACCTGTTTTATGACGGCGCGTCTAATGTAAACGGTCAACGGCGTTGCGGTATCCTGCGCCTCAAAATCCATCACGCCAGACGGGTTCGGGTGCGGCGCGGCAATAATCAAAACGCCTTCCCTTTGCGCAACGAACTCTGCACGATCCCCTGCGGTCGACGCGCCGTCAAAAGCTGTTACAGCATCGCTTCGAGACAGCTCTATATTGCGCGCTTGCAATCCAAGCCTGAGAGCACGCAGGCTTTGGTCTGAACCTTGTAGCAACGCCATAAGCCCCGTCGGCGCGCCCTCCCCCTTTACATCAAGAATGCCCGGATCGCTCGCACCATCGGGTCCAAACGCTGAAAGCTCGCAACGCTGGCCCCCTTCGGTATTTATAACCTCAACCCTGTCGCCTGGCTCCAGCCGAACCAAGATCGCACCGCATCCCTCCACGACGTAGCGTTCGGTTCCGGGGGGCATCGAAAAGACATTCGGCTCTATGATTCGTGACGGTCGCGGTGGACCTGACTTCACTGCTGGGTAAATGTCATCCAACATGGGAATGCCCCTTGCTTGCTTCGTTTCCGCAGTATTTATTTGCACCAGTGGAATAAAAGTTTATTGGTGAGAATATCAACACATTCCGAACCCTCACGCAAGGCTCCTCTGCCATAACACTGCATTTTCACAATTTCATCGGGGCTCGCGCATGACCGCACTTACCCTTGGGTTGATTGCGGCACTGTGTTGGGGCCTTCACGACATAACCATCCGCTTTCTCAGCCAATCAGCGCCAATGATGGGTTGCTTGCTGTCCGTACTTTTCATAGGTGCCATCTTTCAAGGCTGTGCCCTATTCATCCTTGGCGCTGGCCCCGTGTCTACGGATGCTTTCATTCTTGCACTCTTTGCAGGGGTTGCGTTTCTACTCGCCAACGTCGGTCTGTATTTCGCATTTGCACGCGGGCCTGTGCGACTGGTCGCGCCAATTATCGCGTGCTTTTCAGTTATCTCGGTCGGCATTGCGGTCATTGAGGGGGCATCATTGACTGCCGGGCATGCCACGGCCATCGCGGTATTGATGTCCGGCATCGCTATTGTCGCATTTGCAACCCCGGAGGACGATCAGGAGTTCCCGCCCCCAGGACCCACAATAGGGTTTGCCCTTCTCGCTGCGTTCGGTTTCGCAATCACATTTAAACTCGGACAACTCGCAGCCGAGGCCTCCGGGGATTTAGAGGCCTCGCTCATATCAAGATGTACGGCCCTTGTTGTTCTGGCCGCGATTTTGGCTGCCCGAGTCAAAACAGTGTTGCCCGGTCGCGGTGCGGTCGTGCCTTTGGTTTTCATGGGGCTTCTCGACAGCATTGCAATCTTTTCCGTCATTTCCGCCGCACCGCTGCCCAACCCCGAATACGCGGCGGTATCGACCTCCACGTTCGGACTTCTGACGATTGTTTTGGCATGGGGGTTCTTGAAAGAAGCCATGCGCCCGGTCCAATGGATTGGGTGTTTGGTGACCTTTTCCGCGCTTGGGTATCTTGCTCAATGAGGTCAGTCTTTGTTTGGAAAAGCAAACTTCTAGCGTTCAGTGTTGGTTTTAGTCAAAGCGAAGAAAACCGCCCAAAAGGAGACTAGTTGGAATAGCCCCCTGAAAGTGGTCCACCAACTGGGATAGATTGTCCCGTAACTTGGAGGATCAGCAATGGCTGGAAAAC
>JAPORH010000107.1 GCA_026710325.1 Litoreibacter sp.
GTGGCGGGCTAAGGCCCTACTTTCGCACAGAACCACCTAAAGTCATAAGACAAGCGTTCGAAAAGCCAATGACAAATGGGCCGTCTTTTTTGAACTCTGCGGCATCAAAGATTTCCGTCGTGCCTGGGTTCCAAAGGAAGGTCCGTGGGACGCCTTCGTACCCGTCTGCAAATGCTGTTCCTGCTAACAAGCTTAGCGTAGCGGCCATGGCCGCCTTTTTGAAAATACGCATTGTTTCCTCCCTACTGCGTACCAGATTTGGCTGACAATCTCGAAGCGAGCTGCGGGACTTTCAGCGCGATCTCGCGTCAAGGCTTCAAACCCTGGGTTCTGAGACCTGGGTCAAAAAGTTGTGCAATATCTTGGACGAGTACAGAAAACTTGACGTCAAAGTTTTCATATATTGGACTATTCTCATATTGGGCATTTCTGTTGCGCAAAGAAGAAAGAAGAGAGAAGCTTAAGAAGGCCTCCACCGGTTCTACGAGCATCCTAACACTCCACTTCAAAGTGTATTTTCTTATTATGTTTAGGTTGAAGAGACAGTCTGCGCATACTTGATCGGCCTGTTCCCGATCTGCTCAACTCTCTTTCCGCGAATGCTTTTTCGGCCCATAGGAGACCTTAAGCGTCGGTAACGTTCGCTGCGGTGCGGCCCGTCATTCCGGTCATTCGCTGCGAGTGCAAAGTCTGAAGATGTGCAAACTCACACATCGCGGGACAAAGCTGACTTTGACGGGCGACTGGCGGAAGTCAGCTTTCGGTTCTTTGCGGCGAGCTAAACCTGGTTAGCGTAGGACTTTATCATGCCCTTGAAGTGCGCCAAGTAGACCTCGGGTTCATGGTCCTGATCGAGAAGTGAAAGACGGACCACGCTGCTCCAAAGGTGACAAATCAGCATCGAGAGCGCCTCGGCTGTGTTTTGGTCGATGGGTGTGTCTGAGAGCTGCATCATCTTTCTTGTCAGAGCGGCCGCATTCTTCTTGGTGTTCTCGAAATCGGCACTTTGAAGGTCAGCGTTCAGCCCGCTTGCGCCGAGTAGGATCAGCAAGGCCGGTTCTGTCTTCACGATCTCGAATTGTTGAAGCAGCAGCCCTTCAATCCCGTTCAGCAGGTCACTCCAGCTTTGCGAGTGGTGAAGCATCGCCTCAAATTCGTCATCGACCCGCTGCATTTCGATGGCGAACAATTTTTCGACCAGGCCCGATGACGCCGGGAAGAACTGATAGAGCGTCCCTACTGCTACCCCGGCGCGCTTCGCGACTTCGGTCATTTTTAGGTTCGCCGATCCCGTTTCGACAATCAGCGCCCGCGCAGCATCAAGGATGCGGGCAACCTTGTCTTTGCTGCGTTTTTGGGCGGGCTCAACCCAGTGATTACTTTCGACGTGAGACATGCGCTTGACATACGCGAAGAACATTCGTATTTCAAATGCGAATATCATTCATATTAGTAGACCTATGAACGCTGAAGCTACACGTGTCGCCATCATCGGTGCAGGCCCCACCGGGCTCGCTGCCGCCCGCCACCTAAAAATGCGCGACATCCCATACACGCAATTTGAAAGGCACTCTGGTGTCGGCGGCATTTGGGATATCGAAAACCCTGGCACGCCGATGTACGAAAGCGCGCATTTCATCTCTTCGCGCAGCCTGTCAGGATTCTACGGCTATCCGATGCCGGACGCCTTCCCGGACTACCCGGGGCAGCGGTTGATCCTGGACTACACCAACGCGTTCACGGACGCCTATGGTCTTAGAAACGATATCCGCTTCTCAACCCGGATTGCCGATGTGAGAAAGACCGGGGAACGCTGGACGGTCAAAACTGAAGACGGTGAGACCCAAGATTTCTCACATGTCATCTGCGCCAGTGGGCATACATGGTCGCCAAACATTCCCAATGTCCCAGGCACGTTTGCAGGCGAGATCATGCATTCCGTTGACTATCGCGACCCGTCATTCTTTCGTGGGAAGCGCGTGCTTGTCGTGGGTGCAGGAAACTCAGCTTGCGATATCGCTTGCGATGCGGCCACGAACGCCGACGCAGCTTTCATCAGCATGCGTCGCGGCTATCACTTCATCCCGAAGCACATCTTTGGCATGCCTGCTGACGTGTTTGGTGCGCGGTCAAAATGGATGCCGTTTGGCGTGCGACGGTTCTTCTTTGAACGTATCCTCAAGGCGCTAAACGGCGATCTGACCAAGCTTGGGCTGCAAGCGCCTGATCACAGGGTGCTTGCATCGCACCCCATTATCAATTCGCAGCTCATTCACTATTTGCAACACGGCGACATAGCTGCACATCAGGATATCGAGCGGTTCGAAGACCGGGACGTGATTTTCAAAGACGGACAGCGGGAACGCGTTGACCTCATCGTTTTTGCGACCGGCTATCACTACAGTATCCCCTACGCGGACAAGTCGTTGTTCAATTGGAAGAACGACAAGCCCCAGTTGGCGTACACCGTGTTCAACCAGCGTAACCCGACCCTTTTTGCGGCCGGTTTCACCGAGATGAACGGGGGCGGGTACTACATCTTCGATGAGATGACGTCGCTCATTGCCGATGCGATCGAGACACAAACTCAAAACCCAGAGAAATGGCCATCCGTCTGGGAGAGGCTGGTTGAACCAACGGACTTTTCTGGTCCGCTTGGGATGGTGCAGTCGCAGCGGCATACTGACTACGTCGATATGGATACGTTCCTGAGTGCCTGCCAAAAGCTGCGCAAAGAGCTCGGTTGGCGTGACCCTAAGACTAGCCTGCAAGCCATAGCGATGTCCGCGACCGCCCTTTCAATGGCAGCAGAGTAAGGTGCTTAGACATGACGTATCTGACACTTCTTCTTGCTGCCAAAATCATGGTGACGCTGGCGACTGTCATTGTCCCGTTCCTTTTGTTCAAGACCGAGACGCTTGATCGTCTGGCAGGCTTCGGTCGGCCGAATGAGGCCTTCTACCGCCTATACGGGATGGCGATCCTTGCGCTTGTGGTGGCTTACTCTGGCGGGCTTTTGCAGACCCTGTCCGGTGAATATCCGGCACAGATCGTTGCCATGGGTCTCGCATCAAATGTGGGGGCTGTTTGTCTGATGATATGGACCGGCTATGCGAGGGTGCAGAAAGCACTTGCAGCGTTCTTTGGCCTTATCGGGATCGGTTTTTTGTGGGCAGCACTGCGGCCGATCTCTGCGATGCTGCCCGTTTGGTCTTGAAGGCGCTAGAAGACTGACACGCAGCCAAGCTGGCCTGCCAATACAGGTCGTGGTCAGTCGCGTTGCAAATGATGGCCAGCACAAGCTTCGATTGATTGAGCACGCAAAAACTGAAGTCCAAGCGAAAGCAGACATTTGTGCACTTTGCAGCATCGATCACTCTGGGCTCGGACCAGACCTAAGCGCTACTTGCAGAAAACGTTAGCCATCCCGGACTTGAAGTAGAGCGAGACTATTTTCGTCCTACGTCACTCCACATGTTTTACCCTTACGAATTCTCCACTCGTTTGCTCCGAACCTACAAGAGCCGATCCCTTATGGGTCCGTCGCTGGTTCTTCCGCGCGATATCTCCGCAGCACTTCCGTTTGATCAATACCCTCGGCTTCGCGTCAACGCAGAACTGAATGGACGACCCCATGAAGGAGCATGGGTTCCGATGGCAGGTATCTATCGAATGATTATGTCCAAACGCGTAATTTCAGCACTTGATATCGAACTTGGGGATGCTGTTCACGTTGTGTTTGAGCTGGCTGATCAAGACAGAATCCCTCCCACCCCTGAGATTGACCGTGCGCTCGAGGAAATGCCTGACCTGCAAGAAGCCTGGTTGGCGATGCCCATCGGCAAACGCCGAAACTGGGCGTATCGGATCGCGAAGTTAAAGTCAGCTCAGGCGCAAGCCCGGAACGTAGACAAACTGATTGAAGCTCTCGCCTAGGCTGATCAACTCTAGATGTCTGGTTGGCGCACGAAGCTGACTTTCGCCTCGTACGCCTCAATGTCTGCTCGTAAAGGAATGAGTGCCGGCTCGGATGCCGAAATCAGGCTTCGAAACCCGAGCCTGACTTGCGATAGGCTTCGCGCGGTGGGGCAAACACATCGAGCACCCGTGCGCCTTCCGGCCCTGCGCGGAAGCCGTGCTCTACACCACCAGGCGTGCGCCAGAAATCGCCGGGCCCGACGGGGACATGAACGCCGTCTTGAATGCGTGTGCCGCTGCCTTCGAGCAGTACGCCCCATTGCTCCTCGGGGTGCGAATGGATCGACCCTTCGCTGCCCGCTTCAAAGCTCACCACGGAAAACATCGCCTGTTCGCCGGGGAATACGCGCGTCTCAATACCTTCCGCCAAGGTGCGTTCGATACCTTCGCTCAAGTCCGCGAAGTTGAAGAATGTGTTGGGTCTGTCCATGACGTCCTCCGTCTGGGTGTTCGTGCTTAGGGATCGAGTGCAAAAATATCCAATGTGGTTTCGCCTGCGTGAATACGTGCCCGGATATCCTCTTCACGCGCGGCGACGGCGGTGACGCTGGTCAATACGTGCCCGGCCGCATCTTTGGGTATCACGACAACGCCATCGTCATCCCCGACCATAATATCGCCAGGATTGATCTCGACCCCGCCAAGTACGAGAGGGATGTGCGTTTCACCACGTTCGGTCTTGGCGGTGGCCTCGGGATGAAAGCCGCGACAGAAAACCTGAAACCCGAGCGCCGTAATGTCAGCGCTATCGCGGATGGTGCAGTCAAAAACCGCACCCGCAATGCCCTTCGCCATACACCCATCCGCCAAAAGATCACCAAACGGTCCAAACCGCTCGGACGCGCCACCATCAACCACCAGCATGTCGCCAACCTTGGCACTGTGAACCGCGCGATGGATTGCGCCGTTCTGTCCAGGTGTGATCCGCACTGTCAGTGCCCGGCCCGCAACACGTTTGCCAGGGATCAGCGGCTTGAGAGCCGGGGGAAGTGCCTGCACGCGCGGGTCTGCATTGCAAAGGTTGCCTGTGGGAAAGGCTACGAAATCAGATGGGGTCATGGGTGTGGATCATGTCTTTCGAGGAAGTCCGCCATCGCTGTCCAAAGTTCGGGTGGATTGGAATACATCGGGAAATGCCCTGAATGCGGTATTTCGATCACCTCGACACCTTTGGCGGGCAGATCACCAAGATAGGACAGGTGCCGGTTTTGTTCGCCATAGATGAACGCGCGCGGACAGGTCAGACCCGTGAACATCTCCATCAACAGGGCGCTATCGGACAAAGCCACCATGGACGTGAAAACGGGCTCAAACGTCGTGTCCCGCACCTTCACCGGCAAAGCGGCTGCGTAAAGAGCGGAGCCATATTCAGCACGGTGGCGCACCCTGTCGATAAAACCTCTCGCGAAGCCGGCAGGTGAATCGGCAGGATGTTCGATGATCTGTCGGGACAGGAAGCAATCCTCTGGTGCGATATTGCCCTCGATATCCATGAAGCTGAGAACCCGATTTGGGTGTTCATGGGCAAGCATCAGCCCGGTCAACCCGCCCATGGAATGCCCGGAGAGATGGAAGCGTTCGATGCCGAGCGCATCACAGCCCGCCAGCGCAACCTGGACCAGAAACGGAACCGACAGGGCTTTGGGTGTACTGACTTCTGACGCGCCGCATCCGGGTGCGTCCCAGAACAAGAGGCTGCGGCCTTCAAACTCCGGGCGCATGGAAAGGTCCGCATAGTCTTCTTTGGTGGAGCCGAAGCCGTGCAGACATACAAGCGGCGGGGCTTTTCCGTCCTTACGCAGGTATGCAAGGCGGACCGAGGCACCTCCAATGCTCAGATCAAGTGTCCCCGTCTCCATTGCATTTCCTCGCAGACGTTTCGCATCCAAGACGATGCACATATAGACGATTCGTCTGCAAGATACTATAATGACCGCATGATGGACGCCAAAGACAAAAAAATTCTGTCGCTTCTTCTGCAGGATGCCACCATCTCCAAGGCAGACATCGCTCGGCGTGTGGGCCTGGCTCCCTCGGCGATTTCCGAACGCGTTCGCAAGCTGGAAGCGGATGGTGTGATACGGGGTTACGAGGTACGGCTAAACCCGCATGCTCTTGGAAAATCGCTTTTGGCCTTTGTCTTCGTCACCGACGCCAAGCCGAGCTTGGGCTTTGACACTGCCGCTGCATTGTCTGGTGTGACCGGCCTTGAAGAGCTGCACAAAATCGCTGGCGACGACTGTTACCTGCTGAAGATCAGGGCGTCCGGAACCGATGAACTCAACGACATCATCGAAACGGAGATCAATCCAGTTCAATCGGTTACCCGAGTACGCACGACGATTGTGTTAAGCGCTGTGGCGGAGCGTCCGTGCATGGCTGGTCATTCGATTTGATCGCCCGGAACCGTACATTGCAGAAGTGCTATGGGATGGAGGTATGGGCTCGGAGCGGTCAACCGACGGTTTTGGTCAGGCCAGCTTGCTCATAGGGCGCACCTTAAAGTCGGCTGCGCGGACGTTACCGACATTCGATTTTGAGCCTTTGCTGACGCAGCAAGATTTCGCGCTTGCGGCATGCCCTTCACTGCGACGCAGCGCATGTCGCCGAAGCAGCCGCTCTAAGGCGTCGATCTCGCCCAAACGGAGATCGCACTTTCGCCGCAGTCAGGTTAGACTGTAGAGTCAGGGAGAGGCGCGCCCTGCTGTAGGTGCGGGGAGTTGCTGTTTTCCGGTGGCTTTCGCCCTTTACCGGTGCCTCAATCCTCACCTTGGCCAC
>JAPORH010000169.1 GCA_026710325.1 Litoreibacter sp.
CGGGCTAAGGCCCTACTTTCGCACAGAACCACCTAAAGTCATAAGACAAGCTTATCTGCTTCAAAACGAGGAACCTTGGGTCTTCGGCGCCGATCAACATCTGACCGAGCTGAATGAAAACGCGCAGCAATTCGCCATCGACAACGAAGATCTGCGCAACCCACTGTAAGGGGCGATCACCGATTTCGGGGTCTGGGGCGGCTACACGCCTGAGGATGCGCTCAGCGCTGATGAGGTGCAGGACCTATTCGCAAACGGTCCCGGCGCGGCGCTCACCAATCCAGCTGGTCGGCAACCCATGGAGGCCGGCGATGATATGATCGACGGGCTCGGCGGGGACGACGAGATCGACGCAGGCGCGGGCGATGACAAGGTTGATGGCGGCGAAGGCAATGACACGATTCAGGGTGGTTATGGCGACGACCACCTTATGGGCGGCGCGGGCAATGACACGCTCAATGGCGGGCGCGGCTCCGATCTGCTGGAAGGCGGTGACGGCGACGATGTTCTACTCAGCCGCTCCGATGTGGGCGAGCAGCGGATCGGGCAGCTGGTGCTGGACGACCCCTCCCGTCCCAATGAGCCGGGCACGGTGAGCGAGGACTACCTCAAACTGATCGACTGGGTAGATCAGCCGCTGGTCGGCGACGACGTTCTTGTCGGCGGCGCAGGCGCGGATCATTTCAAGTTCGAAACCCTGATCAATGCCAAGAAGGACATCTTGGTTGAGCACGCGATGGACAACCGAAACATCCACTATCACGGCGTCGCGGGGGAGAATAAATACACCCATGATCCTTGGGTCGACCATCTGGGGATCGACGTCATCGCTGATTACGACGCGGATGAAGACACGATCTCGGTCATCGGCCATACGACTGAGGTCGAGGTCTCATACGGTACAGTCGACACGGATGGCGACGGGGTTGATGACGATATGGTTTCGATCATCCGCGCCTATTCCCAGCAGGGCAATGGCGGTGGCGCCCATGACGAGGATGAACTTGGCTACATCGTCGTCCATGGCGACCGGGTCGAGGAGGATGACATCATCACCGACGCTGGCGCGCATTACGGCATCGTCGATGGGATCGATGACATTCAGGAGGCCGTCGCCCCGACAGGCGAGACCAAATGGATCGAAATCGATGGCGAAATGCATCTGGGCTATGACACCCGCGACATCGACGGCAACCCGATCGCGGACAACCCTGAGGCATTTTCGTCAAACCAATGGTTGTTGAACGGTGACGTCGAACTTGATCGCGCCGTCGATGGGGAACTGGACGCACCGAACGTCCTTCTATCAAATGACGGTGGCACATTCGGGGAAGGCAACCCACCTATCGAAATCCCGCATGACGACACACAGGCGGTAGCAGAGGGGACATGGGCATTCAGCTTCGTCGCCAACACCCCTGGCAATGGCGATCAGGCGCTCTTCTCGAAAGACCATATCGGCTACAAAGACGGTGGACATCTGACGGCCTACATTGATGGACGTGGGGATTTCAAAATTCGCTATCAGGGTGAGAACGAGCAAACCTTCCTCTACGACCGTGATTTCGACATCGAGGCAGGCGAGGAATATCACATGGCCTTTGCCTTCTCTGGTGAGGAGGCGAAACTCTACCTCAATGGCGAACTGGTCGATGAAGATGTCGGTTTCCCGGGTGGCATGCTGGGCAATGCCGAGGATTTAGTGCTTGGCGCCTCGACGCGCACCCGTCAGGGCGAGAATGACAATCTTCAGTGGGAGTTTGACGGCGAAATCAGCAACCTGCTGCTGCTAGATCGCCCAATAGAAGATGTTGAAGCTGTGTTCCTGTCTGCGGGCGGTGGCGAGATCGACGCTTTGAACGTTCTTTACGGTGAAGAGGTTGCCGAGGATGAAGACGCGCCTCAAGACGATGACGCCGAAGACGACGTGCCTGCCGATGATGTGCCAGTCGAAGACACGCCCGACGAGGACGTGCCTACTGATGATCCAACCATGGAGGATCCGATAGAGGATCCTGTGTCGGACGATGACTCTGAGGACGACGCTCCCGAAGAGGAGGATGCCGAGACTGACGATCCCGAAGAGGATGCGCCAGAGGAGGACGCGCCGGTTGATGAAACACCCGACGAGGATGCTCCGGCGGATGACATGTCTGACGAAGACGAGGTCGGTGACGACCCCATCGAGGACGATCTTCCAGAGGATGAAGAGGTCGATGATGATCCCGACGGTGACGACATCGAAGATGACATGGAGGACGAAGATCCGGTTGAGGGCGATGAGCCAGAGCAAGACGGCGATGTAGACGAAGAGCTTGAGGACGAGCCGGAAGACGAAGACCCTGAGGAAGAGGAGGTCGAAGAGGAGCCCGAAGACGACCCAGCTGATGACATGGAAGACGATGGCGCGGGCGAAGAGCAGCCTGAAACGCCTGACGCCGATGACCCAACCGATGAGACTGGTGACGAAGACGTTCCAGAAGACTCTGAGGAGGAGGAAGAACCCGATGTAGATGATGACGCTGAGGAACAGCTTTCACGGCTGATTGCTATGCTGAACGACCTGCTCGACCGGCTCTACAAACTCTTTGGCCTATCTATTCCCGAAGACGACGAGGATGACGTCGACCCGACAATCGCTGAGGCGACGGATCAGGTCGAGGAGGTCGCCGAAACCGTGACACCTGATGACGTTGAGGCTGAAACCTCAGAAGCCTGTGACGGCGTCATGCTCTCTGATCTTCTGCCTGTTACTGGGTCGATGGATGATCCGGAAGATGTCTACGTCGATGCCGAGGAAGACGAGGAAGAGGACGTCGCACAGATGCTCTAAGCGAAGAGGACGCCTTGGGAACGCGCGCAACCTGCGTTAGCACCTGAAGGCAT
Source organism: Litoreibacter sp. (assembly GCA_026710325.1). Classification (GTDB taxonomy): domain Bacteria; phylum Pseudomonadota; class Alphaproteobacteria; order Rhodobacterales; family Rhodobacteraceae; genus Litoreibacter. The sequence goes on from JAPORH010000169.1 coordinate 2,887, forward strand.
CTCTCTAAACTTGAGCAAAAATTACAAAAAGACCGGCGGCGCAGAGACCTAAACGGCTCAGCGCCGCTTTCGTTGCGATCAAGCCATAGGATATCAGGCCGAGGCCAATCGCCACGCGTAGGAACGCAACGAAGGCCCAAACAGGCGCCTCGGCCAGACGGATCAGGTCCGGGTTTGCAATCATGCCAAGGGGGATCACGTAGAGCCCAACACCAAGCGCCATTGCGGCTACCGCGACGCGCAACCAGTTCTCGCGAACCATCCCCGACGCAATAAAGACCGCGCCGCAGACCGGCGGCGTGATCGTCGACAAAAGCGCGTACCAGAAGACGAACAAATGCGCTTGCAAGGGCTCTAGGCCAAGCTGGATCAAGGCAGGGCCGGCAACGGAGACGCAGATCACATAGGCGGCCGTGGTTGGCACCTCCATCCCCAAGATCAGGCAGGCCAATGCGGTCAACAGCAATGCGGGCCAAAGCATGCCGCCTGCGCCGGACAGGATAAGGGAGGTGATTTTTACCCCCAGCCCAGTGATCGACAACACCCCGATGATGATAGAGGCACAAAGAATGATTGACGCAATAAGGGACACCTGGCGCGCCGCATTTAAGAGTGCGTCCTGCATCCGCCCCCACGCCTCGGTTGGATCAAGGCGCAGGCGGCGATCGACAAGCAGCAGCGCAGCCGCGATCCCGATCGCCAGACATGCTGCATATTGCGGCGTGACGCCCAAGCCAAACATGCCCCAAAGCAAAACGCTGAATGGAACCAAAAAGAAGGCCGAGGTGATCGCGACCTCTCGCATCCCGGGTTGGTCCTCTGCGTCGATGCCTTTGAGGTCGGTATGGCTGGTATAGGCGTTGATCCCGACCCAGACCGCAAGAAAATACAGAAGCGCGGGCAAGGCGGCGGCGGCCATGATGCCGGTGTAGGGCACGCCAGTCAGCTCAACCATGACGAAGGCCCCAGCCCCCATCAAGGGCGGCATGATTTGCCCGCCAGATGAGGCCACGGCCTCCACCGCGCCTGCGAGCCGTTTGGGATATCCCAGGCCGGTCATTGCCGGCAGAGTGACCGCGCCGGTTGACGCAACATTGGCGGAAGCCGATCCCGAAATGGACCCGAAAAGCGCGGAAGAAATCACCGACACTTTTGCCGCTCCGCCTTTCAACCTTCCAGCGGCGGCAGCGGCCACGTTCATGAAGCCTTGCCCAGCCTCGCCCGCGTTGAGCACTGCCCCGAATATGACAAAGATTGCGACGACACCGACTGAAACTGCGGTTAGCGTGCCCCATATCCCGCCCTCGGCAATGGTCATCGTGCCAAGAAAGCTTTCGAGCGGGGTGCCGGAATGACCGAACTCACCGGGGATGTGTTGACCGAGAAGCGCGTAGGCAAGCGCAAGAGCGGCAACCAAGGGCAGGGGCCAGCCAATCGCGCGGCGTGCCGCCTCCAAAACGCACACCAGCAAGGTCAGGGCGACCGCTATCTGAAACTCGTTCTCCAGAAACCCGTATTGATCGCCCAAGGCGCTATGGTTCCAGGCAATCCACACGGAGGCCGCGATGCCAAATGTGGTAAAGACTATTCCCGAATAAAACTGAATAGTGCTCCGTGCCGCGAAAACAAAAATCCATGGCAGAACAAGAGCCATATGCAAAGGGCGCGAAACGAGATTTGGAACGAGACCTGAGAAGATCAGCCCGATGTGATAGGCGACCAAAATCGCGGCCAGGATCAGCCAGAATGGCTTCCAGCGCACAGGCTTATCAGTGTCGAGCATAGCGTTATCTCATGAAAAGGGCCGGGCAGCGTCGCCCGGCCCGATGTCGCTTTAATTCGGCTACATCTGCGCGTCAGTCAGCGCCATGCCGGCCTCTTTGTAATAGCGCAATGCTCCGGGATGAATCTTGCCTTCGATGTTACCCATCAAGCCTTCATCGACGCCGTTCCACCAAGGCGCAGCCTCGCCCATGCTGGCTTTGCCCTCCCAAAAGGTTTTGGTGAGCTGGTAAGCGGTGTCATCATCCATCTTGGTGGTGGTGTAGGCGACAACAGGCAGCGATGTTGTCACGATGTCGGCTTCTTGCCCGGCATAGGTGCCCGCAGGGATCACAAGACGCGCGCGCTTGGTCTCTGCGATTTGCTCTTCGCTTAAGGACAAGACATTCACACCCGTTGACGCAGCTGCTTCGATCACGTTGGGCGCGGGGTAAGATCCGGCCGTAACAAAAGCGTCGATTTGACCATTTTTCAGGGCCGGAACGGCATTGGACAGCTCGACCTCAGCCAGCGTGACCTTGCCCTCAAGCCCAAACAGGCCAAGGTATTTTTCACCCTCGCGCGCGCCGAAAGAGCCTTTGCCTAAGAGCACGGTCTTCCCTTCCAAATCGGCGAAGCTGTTGATCCCGGCATCTGCGCGCGTCACGAAATGCATGGTCAAAGACGGGATCGGGAAGAGGGCGCGGATTTCGTCAAATGCAGGGTCGCCCTTGCCCTCGAACATGGCCTTGCCGCCCTTGGCCAAGCGGACCAACGCTGGGGGCGTCGTGAATACATAATCACCGCCGCGCGCGCGGACTTCCATGACGTTCTGGACCGAGCCTTGGCTTTCCTCGACCGTGACAATGATGTCCGAGCCCGCTTTCATGGCCTCGGCGATTTGAACGCCCATTTGATAGTAAGACGAGGTTGATTTGGCCGACTTATAGGTGACGCGCGTCTCTGCCGTGGCCGAAGTGGCGACAAGCGTCATCGTGATCGCAGCAGCTAACAAAGCTCTTGTGATTTTCATAATATCCTCCCTTTGAATTGGCTTTTTGCGAGCCATTGGGAAAACTATGCACGGGAATGAGCCGTCTGAAAAGCTGGGCCTTGCCCGTGCGGTCATACCGGCCTTGAAAATGGCGTGTTAGATTTGCGGGTGAGGGGCATTGGACAGGTTCGGGTGCGCCAGGATGAACGCCTCGAAGTAGTCCGCGAAGGTCCCAACAACCGGCGGCAACTGCTCATAGGGCGGGTAAAACAAGGTCAGCCAGAGTGATGTGAGGGTCCAATGCGGCAAGACCTCGACCACAGCGCCAGAAGCCCGTCCCGCGTCCGTGATAAAGTCCGGCAAAGCGCACATGCCTTGCCCGGACTTGGCCAAAGCGTACAGAAAATCCCCATTGTTGGCGATAATATGGGTTCCGGCGCGGATGCTGCGCGTGCGGGAGGCTTGCGCAAATTCCCAAGTCTCGCCCAATTCATTTGTGCCGTAGGACATCAACATGTCGCGGTTCAGGTCGTCCGGTTGCTCGGGTTTGGCAGCCTGTGGCGCAGGCGGCGCTTCACGGTCGCAAGGTTTTGGTGTCAGCCGGGCGGCGTGACCCAATCACGCCTTGGCCGATGAGCGAGCGCTTGATTGACTGGCTCGATTCAGCAGGGATCGACGTCACGCCAGTGGTGCATGATGGTGGGCATGAGCTGCGCGGCGCAGAGCTTGAAGCACTATCCACTTTGTTTGCCGATCCCGTTTCATGACCGATATGGTGACGGGCCTTGCCTGCAGTGTTTCGGCGGCTAGCTGAACGTCTATGCAAGACGATCATACTCTACCCGAGCCACATATCAGCGCTGTCATCGAGATGGCGCTGTCTGACCATGTGAGCTTCGCCACGATTGAGGCCGAATACGGGCTGAAGGAAAAACAAGTCAAAGCCCTGATGCGCGACCGCTTGCGGCCCGGCAGCTACCGGGCTTGGCGCAAGCGCGTGCGCGACTTTGGAACGCGTCGCGCGAACTACAAATAGCGCCTCCCTTTCACACGTCCAGCGTATTTTCTTTTTCCCAAGTTGAGAAGTGGGCTGTGAAGTTG
>JAPORH010000212.1 GCA_026710325.1 Litoreibacter sp.
CGGGCGCTTTCAAGCCCAAAATCGAAGGCTATTTCGCCGTGAGTCGTGTACCGTGATCTTTTTGATCAAATTAATGTGCCTTGCATGAAAACGGTCATCGCAGCATTTTTTGCATTATGGCGTCAAAACCGCAGGATTGCACAAATTCTGTTTGAATTAACCGAGTTGCCTTCAATTGGCTGAGGCCCATTTTAGAGGCATCTTTTCAACCTCAAAAGGGTCCCTCCCCATGAAATCTACTGTTTTTGCAGCATCGCTTCTGGCTTTGACCGCGCCCGCCTTTGCTGACGCGGAGCGTTACACCATCGATCCGAGCCATGCGCAGGTCATTTTCAGCTACGACCACCTTGGCTTCTCCACGACCTATGGCATGTTCTCAGGCTTTGAGGGCGAGATCATGTTTGACGAAGATGACCCTGCGGCGTCTACTGTAAGCGTGTCCATGCCGCTTAAAAGCATGTTCACCGGGTGGGAGCAGCGCGACGGTCATTTCATGTCAGGCGATTTCTTCGACGCCAGCGACGAGGACCTGGTCAGCTTCACATCGACCAGCATCGAGGTGACAGGCGAGACAACTGCGAAAATCACGGGTGATCTGACGATGAACGACATCACCAAATCGGTGGTTTTGGAAACGAGCCTTAACAAGGCGGACACGCATCCATTGGCCAACAAGCCCTTCCTAGGGTTTGACGCGACAACGACTGTTTTGCGTTCTGATTTCGGTGTCGGCGCTTTTGCCCCTGCGGTGAGTGACGCGGTTGAAATCACCATCTCGCTTGAAGCTGGCAAGGCCGGCTGATCTTTCGCAAAAATCCGACTTAGGCCCGCCTTTGCATCGCATGGGCGGGTTTTTTCTTGCTAAGTTCTTTTCAGGCTGTGATGACAGGCGCACCAATTAATGTATACATTAAATTGATCTAGCACTGGGAGGATCACCTATGGCCGTTATGGGCTGCATCGCCGACGACTTTACCGGCGCCACGGATTTGGCGGGCCTTCTGGCGCGGTCTGGGGCCTCGGTGAACCTGCGTATCGGTATCCCTGAGGCACCTGCGGGCAAGACAGCTGATTTCGAGGTGATCGCGCTAAAGTCACGTACTGCGCCCGTAGGTGAGGCTGTGTCTGAAACCCTGCGCGCTTTGGACTGGTTGAAATCCAGCGGAGCTGACCGCTTTTTCTGGAAATATTGCTCTACATTTGATTCCACGCCCGAGGGGAATATTGGTCCCGTGTCTGAGGCATTGATGAGCGCTTTAGGGGTCGCTCAGACCATCTATTGCCCCGCCTTTCCTGAAAACGGGCGCGCGATCTTTATGGGGAACCTTTTTGTCGGTGAAGAGCCTTTGGCGGAATCGCCCATGAAGGACCACCCGCTGACGCCGATGCGGGACAGCAATTTGATGCGGCTTTTGACGCCGCAAGTGACAGGCGAGGTCGGTCTTGCGAATAGGCTGGTGGTGGAACGCGGGGCAGCGGCTTTGAAAGAAAGGCTTTCGGCACTTTTGGCGGACGGCGTGCCTCATGTGATCGTGGATGCGGTATCCGACAGCGACCTTGCCGTGATTGCCGAAGCTTGCGCAGATATGGGGTTAATAACCGGCGGCAGCGCGGTGGCTATGCCGTTGCCGAATGTGTTTCGAGCCAAACGGCTTTTGGCTGGCGGGGAAAGTGCGCCAATCATGAAGCCCGTCTCGGGCGGTTCCCTCGTTCTGTCTGGGAGTTGTTCGGCCACGACCCGCGCTCAGGTGGGCACCTATTTGAAACAAGCCTCGGGCTACCGGCTGGACCCGTTGGTCTTGGCGGAGGCGGGGCCCGAGGGGGCGCTAAATTGGTTGGCGGAGCAGCCTAGCGACGCACCCAAAATCGTATACGCCACAGCGGAGCCCGACGCTGTGAGAGCTGCGCAAGATAAGCTGGGACGCGCACGTGCCGGCGAGGTGGTTGAGCAGGCTCTTGCAGCCTGCGCCGTCGCCGCGCGAAGTAGCGGTATCAGTCGGATTGTGGTTGCGGGTGGCGAAAGCTCTGGCGCTGTCACTCAGGCACTCGGTGTCGATAGCCTGTCTGTGGGCGCGGAGATTGCCCCCGGCGTTCCTTGGTGCTTCGCGCATTCTGAGGGCCGAGAGATTGCGCTGGCGCTCAAATCGGGCAATTTTGGTTCGGAAGACTTCTTTGCGGGTGCATTGTCGATGTTGGAAACCTCATGAGCGCTGAGGCGCGACTGCGCGAACAGATATGTTTGCTCGCGAAATCGATGTTCGATCGGGGCCTGACAGGGGGGTCTTCGGGAAATATCTCGGCCCGGCTCGACGATAAGAGGCTGCTTGTGACGCCGACAGGCAGCTGCTTTGGGCGGTTGGACCCTGCACGCCTTTCGGTTCTGGAAGAGGGGCGGCATGTTTCTGGTGACGCGCCGACCAAAGAAGTGCCGCTGCATACAGCCTTCTACGACACACGCGATACAGGGGCAGTGGTGCATCTTCACTCAAGTTACACCGTAGCCTTGTCAGTTTTGACCGATGTTGATCCGGATAATCTGATCCCACCAATCACAGCCTACGGCGTCATGCGACTTGGGAAAGTGGCGCTGCTACCCTACTTCATGCCGGGTGATCCTGCCATGGGGGAGGCGATCCGCGCGCTTAAAGGCAAAAGGTCAGCAGTGGTTTTGGCGCATCATGGCCCTGTCGTTGCCGACAAGGATGTCGAATCGGCCTGCTACGCGATGGAGGAGTTGGAGGAGACCGCCAAGCTCGTCATCCTGACACGCGGGATGTCGCATAACCTGCTGTCTGACGCGCAAGTGCAGGGTTTGGTGCAGAAATTCAATGTGGAATGGGATGACTGAGTTTTCGGCTAATTTGGGGTTTTTATGGACCGAGCTCGATTTGCCCGATGCGATCCGGGCTGCGAAAGGCGCAGGTTTTTCCGCCGTCGAGATGCATTGGCCTTATGAGACACCTGCGTCCGAGATACGAACGGCGTTAGACGAAACGGGTCTGCCGCTGCTTGGGATCAATACCGTGCGAGGCAACCCGGGCGAAAACGGGTTGAGCGCTTTGCCGGGACGCGAGGCTGAAGCGCGTGCTGCAATTGACCAAGCGATTGGCTATGCGCGAGAGACCGGGGCGCGCAGTGTTCATGTTATGGCTGGTTTTGCTCAAGGGGACGCTGCCCAGACCACCTTCATCGAGAACCTTCGATATGCCTGCGACGCAGGTCCCGAATTGATCATGCTGATCGAGCCGCTCAACCGTCACGATGCGCCGGGGTATTTCTTGCAGGGCTCAGATCAAGCGGCGGAGATCATCGCCGGGGTCGGGCGAGACAATCTGAAACTGATGTTTGACTGTTATCATTTGCAGATCATGGAAGGCGATTTGACACGACGGCTGGACAAGCACCGAGACATCATTGGTCACATTCAGTTTGCTTCCGTCCCTGCACGCGCTGAGCCTGATGAGGGTGAAGTACAGTACACGCATCTTTTCGAGCATCTGGCGCGAACCGGTTATACCGCTCCGCTCGGGGCGGAGTATAAGCCGCGTGGCCAAACAGAGGCTGGCCTTGGGTGGATGTCCGCACTTAGCTCCGCTGCGCGGTAAGAGCGACAACAAGCGTCACTGCAAAAGCCAGTGATCCTTCGCCCGGTTGAGAGCTGGCGCCAATGCCGAAATCCATGCGGTTTATGGTTGTGGTCGCGCTCATGGTTGCCAGGCCGTCGGTTATGTCTAGCTCAAAGGGCAGGGTCATCGGAACCTCCTGCCCACGTATAGTGAGTGTGCCCTCAGCCGCATATTCGCCATCACGCGAGACGATGTCAGCTTGAAAGACGGCTGTCGCAAACGTCTCCGCATCAAAAAAGTCCGGTCCCATGGCTTGGGAGGTTACAGAGCCCAAGGTCAAAGATGGGATTGAAACGATGACTTCGACTGATCCATGACGACCTTCCGGGTCTGGAGTCTCGTCGAAGGTGATGGCGGCGGTCCAATCCGCGAAGCTACCTTCAACGTCGCTGCCCAGTTGCTTGACCGTGATGGACAGAGTGCCGTCTTGAACAACCCAATCGCTTTGCGCCTCTGCCAAGGCCTCCGCCTGGATCGTGTCGTGTTTGAACATGCCCAACCCGCCACCAATACCAAGAGCGGCTGCGTAAATCGCGAGCGCCGCGATCGGGGCCGCGCGGTGATGCACGGCTATCGTAGGTGTGCTGGGTTCAATGGTGCCGGGGAGCATACGGCGCAGCGTGTCATCCTTGTCTATGACATGGTGCTTCAACGCGCCTGCGACATGCAGGATGAAAGCGAGGATCAACACGCGCTCGAATATAATGTGTAGCGAGGCGGCAGTGTGTGCCACACCGTCATCGACGGGTACGAACGGGAGGGATTGGCCGAAGGGCCACCATATCGGAGCAAACCCTGTTGTGGCGGCGTGGTGAATCCAGCCCGATAGTGGAATGATGATCAGCGACGCGTAAAGAAGGTAGTGCACCATATACGCAAGGAACGTTTCGACCTTCTTTTCCGCGTTCAGCGCACCCGGCTTGGGCTGTGCGATGGCCCAAATGATGCGAAAAATCGCAAGGAAGAAGATCGTCAGCCCGATGGTTTTGTGGGCCGAGAATATTACGGGTTTGATCGGGTCGGCATCCGCTAACCCGTTGCCGATCACGCCAAGCGGGATCACTGTGAGGATCAACGCAGCAATCAACCAGTGGAAAGTTTTGGTGACGCTGCCATAGGTCGTGAGGGTATTGCTGCGCATCGGGCGTCTCCAGAATTTGTGTGTGTCGTAGATAGCGCGTGAGCGCGTGAGCACAAAGACAAAGACCCACACAAACACTGTGCGCGAATGCTTGTGGGGGCGAAGGTCAGAGGCTAAAGCTAGCCAAACGAATAAGAGAGGGGCAGGCGATGCGCGCATTTGTATTTCCAGGGCAGGGCGCTCAGACACTGGGCATGGGACGTGATTTGGCACAGGCCTATCCAAGCGCACAGGCCGTGTTCGACGAAGTTGATGACGCACTGGGCGAGAAATTGTCGGACATTATCTGGGGCGAGGACCTGGAAACGCTGACGCTGACGCAAAACGCGCAACCGGCACTGATGGCGACCTCGCTTGCTGCGATCGCGGCTTTGCGGAGTGAGGGGGTCGACATGTCGGCGGCCGGATTTGTGGCGGGGCACTCGCTGGGTGAATATTCAGCGCTTGCCGCTGCGGGCACATTTTCAATCACCGATGCGGCGCGGCTGTTGCGTAAACGCGGGGAGGCCATGCAAGCGGCTGTCCCGGTCGGCGAAGGGGCGATGGCGGCCGTTCTTGGCCTGAGCTTTGATCAGGCGACGGACGTTGCGGCGCAAGCGGCAGGAGCTGAGGTCTGCCAAATCGCCAATCAGAATGACCCGGCGCAGAATGTTCTGTCTGGCACAAAGGCTGCGGTTGAGCGCGCGGTCGAATTGGCGAAAGAGGCTGGCGCAAAACGAGCGATCATGCTTCCTGTATCAGCACCCTTCCATTGCGCCTTGATGGCGCCAGCGGCGGATGTGATGGCGCAGGCCTTGGCCGAGGTCGAGATGAAAGCGCCGTCCGCGCCCGTTGTCGCCAATGTTGTGGCAGAGGCCGTTAGTGATCCGGACCAGATACGGGACCTTTTGGTGGCTCAGGTAACAGGGCAAGTGCGTTGGATGAGCTCGGTTGAATGGATGGCGGCCCAGAGTGTGACTGAGACCTGGGAGATTGGCGCAGGCAAAGCCTTGTCTGGCATGATCCGACGCATCGACCGTTCTATTGAAACGCGGGCCGTATCGAGCCCGGACGATATCGCAGCGGCAGCTGCAAGCTTAGCAATTTGAGGAGAGGGTCGTTATGTTTGATCTGACAGGAAAAAATGCGCTGGTGACCGGAGCTTCCGGTGGGATCGGCGCGGATATCGCACGTGCTCTGCACGCGTCAGGTGCGCAGGTTGGCTTGTCGGGAACGCGCGTGGAACCATTGGAAGCTTTGGCGGCAGAGCTGGGCGAACGCGCTCATGTCCTGCCGTGCAACCTGAGCGATGCGGAAGCGGTCGCGGCTTTGCCGAAGCAAGCGTCAGAGGCCATGGGCTCGGTTGATGTTCTGGTCAATAACGCCGGCATCACGCGCGACAACATTTTCATGCGGATGTCGGATGACGAGTTTCAGTCGGTTATTGATGTGAACCTGACGTCTACTTTCAGGCTCTGCAAAGGCGTGTTGCGCGGGATGATGAAGGCCCGTTGGGGGCGGATCATCAACATATCTTCTGTTGTTGGCGCAACCGGCAATCCCGGACAGGGCAATTATGCGGCCTCGAAGGCGGGCATGGTTGGGATGTCGAAATCGCTGGCCTATGAGGTGGCAAGCCGCGGGATCACGGTGAATTGCGTAGCACCCGGTTTTATCGCAACAGCGATGACCGACAAACTGACCGAGGATCAAAAATCCGGAATACTCGGCCAAATTCCAGCGGGACGCATGGGCGAGCCAGCTGAAATAGCAGCCAGTGTTTTGTACCTAGCGAGCCAGGAGGCAAGCTATGTCACGGGCACCACGCTTCATGTGAATGGCGGCATGGCAATGCTGTAAAGCCACTTGCACTTACCACCCCTCAGTTTATCCAGATCTCCCAGAGTTTGGGTATTTTGGCGTAG
>JAPORH010000071.1 GCA_026710325.1 Litoreibacter sp.
CAAGTGGACCAAATTCCGCGACACCGTGACCGACAACTTCCGCGTCATCTCAACCAAAAAATACACCTTGATCTGAGCAGAATCCAAGGTCAATTGGGTCGCAAGAGTATACTATGAAAAAAATACCTAAAGAAAAACGCGCCGTTTCTTTGGGAGGGGTTCTCCAGTCTGCCGTTGAAAAGTGTATGCCGGGTTTCACAAAAGGGAATCCGAAGCTATAGCGGCCATCAATCGCTTTTTGAGGAAGCTTTAACTATGATTGGGACCTCTGCGCATGTTCGTAGCCTCGCTTTTGACCTCCCCTGATACTCCGGTCTTGGATCCGTCTCTGGTCGAGTCGCTTCGCAATGCCTGGGGTGGTGGAGAGGTCAAATGGCTGATGCCGGATGTGGCGGCGGAGTTCCCGTTGAGCACGCGTCCTGACAACGTCGAGACGGTCTGGCAGGACTTGCAGGGCATGCAGGTTGATGTCGTTGTTCACGTACTGGAGGGGCGCAAGAAACAGCTGCTGCTGGCCGACATGGACAGCACGATGATCCAGCAGGAATGCATTGATGAACTGGCGGCGCGCGCTGGCATTGGCGAGAAAGTGGCAGACATCACGGCCCGGGCGATGAACGGCGAGATTGCCTTTGAAGGCGCTTTGCGGGAGCGTGTTAGGTTGCTGAAAGGGCTCAGACAGTCAGTAATAGACACTGTTTTGGATGAGCAGATCAGCTACATGCCCGGTGGCAAAACCTTGCTTTCCACTATGAAAGCGCATGGCGCTTATGCCGCGCTCGTCTCTGGCGGGTTCACGTCTTTCACGGGACCCGTTGCCGCACATCTTGGCTTCGATGAGCATCGTTCTAATCAGTTCGAGGTCAATGACGAAAAGCTGACGGGGCAGGTGATCCCACCCATCTTTGGCAAAGAGGCTAAGGTTGAAGCTCTGGAAGATCTGACGGCAAAACGGCGCTTGTCGGATGACCAGGTGCTCGCAGTTGGCGATGGTGCGAATGATTTGGGCATGCTGACACGTGCTGGGATGGGGGTTGCGCTACACGCGAAACCTGCAGTTCAGGCGCAGGCCGATTTCAAAGTGAACCATGGCGACTTGACCGCGCTTTTGTTCCTGCAAGGCTATAGCGCGGAGGAATTCGTCACATGACCAAACCTGACCTCGACAGTGCCTATGCTTTGAAAACACCCGAGGATTCGCAGAAGCTCTACGGCGAATGGGCTGAGAGTTATGAAGAGACCTTTGCTCAAGCCACTGGATACCGTCTGCCTTTGGCCGTCGCCGACGCTTTTGTCGCGCGTGGCGGCACCGGGCCTGTTTTGGATATTGGTGCGGGAACAGGCCTAGTCGGTGAGGAACTGTCAAAACGCGGCGTGTGCCTGATCGATGGCACCGATATCTCCCCCCAAATGCTAGCTGAAGCGGCTTTGAAGGATTGCTATGAGAACTTGTTTGAAGGCGATCTCACAGCCCGGATTGATGTAGAGGACGGCGTGTATAACGGGATCATAAGTGCGGGCACCTTTACCCATGGCCATGTTGGCTCCGATGTGTTTGAGGAGCTTCTGAGGGTCGCCGCATCAGGCGCGCTATTCGTGCTGAGCATCAATGCAGAGCATTACGCATCGCAAGGTTTCGAGAGAAAGCTCGGCGCGCTTTCAGCGCAGGTCAAGGGTCTAAATCGAGCCGAAACGCCGATATATGACGGCGTCCGGGATAATGAACACGCGGGCGACATGGCCTTGATTGTGAGCTTCAGAAAAGCCTAGCGACCTTTCCAGACAGGATCACGCTTCTCGGCAAAGGCCTTGGCCCCTTCCAACTGATCTTCGCTCGTGTAGAGCGTTTTCATCGTCTCGAAACTGCTTGAGGTGATCTGGTTCATTGTGTCCTGGAATTTTTCATCCTCAGCTTCGCGCACGATTTCCTTGATCGCGGCGTAGACCAAAGGTGGGCCGGAGGCGAGCAGGCGGGCCAACTCCCACGCGCGATCCAAAAGCTGCTCTGCGGGGACAATCTCGTTGACCAGCCCCCAGCGATGCGCCTCCTCGACATCGAACCAACGACCTGTGAACAGCAGTTCCATTGCGATGTGATAGGGGATTCGCTTGGGGAGCTTAACGGAGGCTGCATCGGCGACCGTGCCGGAACGAATTTCTGGCAAAGCAAAACTGGCATGATCCGCCGCAAGGATCATGTCGGCGCTTAGGGCCAGCTCCAACCCGCCACCACAGGCAATGCCGTTCACCGCAGCAATTACAGGCTTGTTGAGCCCCGGCAGCTCTTGCAAGCCACCAAACCCGCCGACGCCGTAGTCGCCATCAACGGCGTCGCCATCAGCTGCCGCCTTCAGATCCCACCCGGGGCAGAAGAATTTCTCACCCGCGCCTGTTATGATCGCGACACGAAGCCCCGGGTCATCGCGAAAGCTGGCAAAGACGTCACCCATGATGCGGGAGGTGGCCAAGTCGATGGCATTGGCCTTCGGACGGTCCAGCGTGACCTCCAGGATTGCGCCGTCCCGGCGGGTTCTAACGGGGCTGGCTTCAGTCATGGCGCTTTCCTTATCAAGGCATCCGCAGCGATTGCATCGGCTTCGGTGCAAATAAGCGGGTTGATTTCGATCTCTTCAAGGCTGTCAGCATGGTCCACGACATAGGCTTGAACGGCCTCAATCGCGGCGAGTATGGATTTGTGATCACAAGCGGGTTTACCGCGATACCCTCGTAATACTGGTGCGATTCGCAGTTTGTTGAGTGCAGCTTCAACGCGTGCCTCGCTTGCGGGGATCAACAGTGAAACGCTGTCATCCAAAAGCTCTGTCATGGTCCCGCCAGCCGCAATCGTAAGCACAAAGCCGTGCACTGGGTCACGCACAACACCAATCAGAAGTTCCGCGATAGGGTCCGTCACCATTTCTTCCAGCAGCACCGGCCCTACAGCCAGCTCAGGAAGGGTTTCCGCAACTTTCTCAGTCGAAGCTAATCCCAATGCGATACCGCCGGCGCCCGTCTTGTGGGTCAGGCCTTGCACCTTTGCGACAAGTGGGAAGCCTAACTCAATCAAACCGGAAAGATCATCACGGCTGTCTAGCAAGACGCCTTCTGGGATCGACATCCCGTAAGCCCAAAGCGCTCGCTTTGCGTCCACCTCGCTTAAAACGGACGCCTTCCGCGGGGCGCCTCGCAACAAAAGCTCGCTTTCTTCGGGTTCCGGCAGCTTTGCTGCACGGACGGCCTCCAGCGCCTCGCGCAGCCCGTTGAACGGGACAACGCCGCCGTCCATCAATCGCTGTGCGACGCCTTCGGGCATCAACTCTGGCAAGGTTGCTGCCATGGCAAATGGCCGTCCGGTTTCCTGCTTGACGCGGATGGCCGTGTTTACCGTGCAGTCCCAATCAATCGGGTCACAGCGGTCGCGGCGTGGCTGGTCGACAATTGTGATCGTTATGGCGGCGTCGCTTTCCGTCATCGCCTTCCAAGTCGCGGTCATCGCATCCTCGTCGCGCCAAATATACGTATGATAATCGAGCGGGTTAGCCAGCGCGACTTTCGGGCCAAGCGCCTTGCGTAGAGCCTTTTCTTGTTCTGTCGTGAGCGGCGGAAAGGTCAGGCCAAGCCCGAGCCCCTGATCGGCGGAGAGCGAGGCCTCCCCGCCTGAGCAGCTGATGCTCGCCACCTTGCGAGAGGGCAGCGGCCCGGTCATGTGGAGCAGCTTCAGGGTCTCAAGAAAGGATGGCAGATCGGGGCTGCGCGCAACGCCGAGGCGGTCAAGCAACGCCTGCGCCCCGCTGTCTTCCCCAGCGAGCGATGCGGTGTGGGAGACGGTTGCCGCACGTGCTTGTTCTGACGCGCCGACCTTGAGCGCCACGAGCGGGACATTCTTCGCATGTGCTTTTTGGGAAAGGGATTCCCAGGCGCGCAGGTCAGAAAACCCTTCTACATGCAGGCCGATGGCAGTAACGCGTGGATCATCCAGCAAGACTTCGGCGATCTTGGCTTGGCTCATTTGCGCTTGGTTGCCGCAGGCAACCATATAACCAATAGGCAAGGATCGCATTTGCATGGTTAGGTTAATCGAGATGTTGGAAGACTGGGTTAGGATCGCAACGCCGCGCTCGACCGACACCAACCCATGCTGATCGGGCCAAAGCGCGACGCGGTCAAAAGCGTTGATGAAACCATAGCAATTCGGACCCAGAATTGGCATCTCGCCTGCCGCCCGCAACAAGCGCTCCTGCGCGTCTGCGCCGGTCGCGTCCTCAGCCGTCGCTTCGGCGAAACCGGAGGCGAAACAGACTGCACCGCCCGCGCCTTTCTTGCGCAGACGCTCCGTCGCGCCCACGGATGCTTCGCGGTTGATCCCGATGAAGGCTGCATCGGGTGCCTCGGGCAGAAGATGGGCGCCGGGCCAGGCTTTGACACCGCCGACCTCTGACTTGACCGGATGTACCGCGTAGAGCGAGCCTGCATAGCCAAATTTCTGTATTTGCGCCAAAATGGCTTCGCACCAATACCCTCCGCCGATGACTGCGATAGAGCTTGGGTTGAAAAGTCTTTTTAGGGAAGTCATGCGGTCAGGCTCCGGCTACCCGATTTCCATCCGCGTCAATGACAAGGCTGCCATCTTCCTTTTCAAAGGGCGCTGGCGGCCAGTTTGGAAGTAAATCAAGCACCAAGCCCGAGGGGCGACACAGTTTCACGCCTTTTTCCGTCACCACGATCGGGCGGTTCACTAGGATTGGATGTTCTACCATTGCCTTTATTAGGGTCTTTTCTGAGACGTCCTCGGCCGTCAACCCAAGTTCCTCTGCAGGCGATTTGGACGTACGTAAAGCCTCACGCGCGCTGATACCGGCGGCGGCGAACAGCGCGCGCAGTTGTGGCTCGCTCCAGCCAGTTTTGAGGTATTCGACGACAAAAGGCGCATAGCCTGCCGCCTCGATGATACGCAACACGTTGCGGGAGGTGCCGCAATCTGGGTTGTGGTGAATGACGACGTCCATCTAGGCCCCAAGTGGTCTGAGCAGGTCACGCGCGATAATATGCCTTTGAATTTCCGATGTCCCGTCCCAAATGCGCTCGACCCGCGCGTCGCGCCAAAATCGCTCCAACGGGTAGTCATCCATGAGCCCCATGCCGCCATGGATTTGGATCGCGGCATCCGTTACGCGGGCGAGCATCTCGCTCGCATAGAGCTTCGCGGAGGCAATCTCCCGGTTTGAAGGCAGTTTCTTGTCGAGCCTATCAGCGGCGGCGAGCGTCAGCAGGTCAGCCGCATCAATTTCGGTGATCATGTCTGCGATCTGAAAGCCAACGCTCTGAAACTTGCCAATCGGCTGACCAAACTGCTCCCGCTCCGCCGAATAGCTCAGCGCATAGTCAAAGACCCGCCGCGCGCGGCCTACGGACATAGCGGCGACGGTAATACGGGTCGCGTAAAGCCATTCATTCATGACCGCGAAGCCACCATCAACCTCCCCCAGCACCTGAGCGTTGGGCAGACGGCAATCGTCGAACTCGAGGATCATGTTTTTATATCCGCGATGTGAGACGGATTTGTACCCGTCGCGGATGGTGAAGCCGGGCGTACCGCGATCGACAAGAAAGGTCGTTATGCGTTTCTTGGGCCCGCGCGGGGTGTCATCCTCCCCGGTGGCTATGAACACGATGATGAAATCCGCATGTTCCGCGCCGGAGATAAAGTGCTTGGTGCCGTTGACGACCCAATCCCCACCATCACGTACCGCGGTGCATTTCATGCCGCGCACATCTGATCCGGCGCCCGGTTCGGTCATGGCAAGCGCGTCCATTTTTTCACCGCGCACCGCTGGCATCAGGTAACGCTCCACCTGATCGTCTTTACAGGCCATCAAGATGTTTTGCGGCCGTCCGAAGAAATGGGTAAGCGCCATCGAGCCACGCCCGAGTTCCCGCTCGACAATCGAAAAATCGACATGGCTGAGGCCGGCACAGCCGACACTTTCGGGAAAGTTGCAGGCGTAAAAACCAAGATCTAGAGTCTTTTTCTTGATATCCTGCGCAATCTCTTCGGGGACTTCGCCGGTGCGTTCGACTAGGTCTTCATGCGGGTAAATCTCATTCTCTACAAAGCTGCGCACCGTGGAGGCGATCATCTCTTGTTCGTCATTGAGACCAAACTGCATGGCAAAGCCCTTTCCTTGCGATTTGACGAAGGGTATGCCGGGCTGACGAAAACAACCATGCAGTATCAGCAAAAAACATGCACCAATGGAAAATTCACTCAGATCGCGTCATGCAGATCGATGTGCTGCTCTTCGATGCGTTTTCTGCCCTTTGTCTCGCCAATTCCATTGAGCCGCTCCGCGCAGCCAACAGCTTCGTTCGCCGAGGATATGCGTGGCGTTTTGTGAGCCTCGATGGCGCACCAGTTTGCTCTTCGAGCGGTATGAGGCTCACGCCCGACGCTGCATTGCAAGACTGCAAGGGTGATATGCTGATCGTCATGCCGAGCTACCAATTTGTGGAACACGACACCAAGATCGTTAGGACTTTACTTCGTGCAGCGGCTCTTCGGTATGGACGTGTCGCGGGATTTGACACCGGAAGCTGGCTTCTGGCCAGCGCCGGGCTGCTCGATGGATGCCGCGCTACCATTCACTGGGATGCGCTTGCACAATTCGAAGAGACTTTCCCCGCAGTCGACGTGCTTCGCGAGGACTTTGTGATCGACCAGGACAGAGTGACCTGTCGTGGCGCGCAGACAGCCTTTGATCTCATGCTGTCCATCATAGCGGGTACCCATGGCACATCGGTGCGTCTTGATGTTGCGGACCTGCTGGGTGCCGGTTCAGGGGAGACATCTGCTCCCGTCCCGCTTGCCAAAAGCAGGACTGTGTCGAAGGCGGTTGCGTTGATGCAGGCGAATCTTGAGGAGCCGCTGACAATCCGTGACCTTGCAAGGCATGTCGGGCGCAGCCAGCGCGATTTGCTGTACCAGTTCCGGCAGGAGTTCGGGGCTTCGCCCAATGCGGTCTATCGTCACCTGCGCCTAAACAGATGCCGTAAACTGGTTGAAGAGACGGAGATCCCCGTGTCAGAAATCGCGGTCCGTAGCGGGTATCAGAATACTGCAGCGATGACACGCGCGTTCCGCACTGCGTTTGATGAAACGCCACAAAGCTTAAGGCGCAAACAGAGAAATGCGTGAGCGCTACTTCGTGTACATCTGCTTTTTATGCGCCCGCGTCCGCTTCGTCGCGGCAGCAGATCCGTCGTGAAACGTTCCGAACCAGCGATCAAACGGGATCTCGGACGTCCCGTAGTTGCACTCGAAATACCGGTGATGCAGCTGGTGAAAGAAATCACCCGCGCGACTGGCATCCTTATTGCCAACAACCACGCGTTCAAATCCTGAATGGCTGAAAGCCGGTGAAACTTGTTGGAACATGGCGTGCCAAGTCAAATGCAGAGGATGGCTCGCGACAAGGAAATGGATCCAATACGTGCTGAAATAGAGTAGGTTTTCGAGCCAATGGTTCGAAATGCCGGTCCATGGCCCGGTTGTGACGTTGCGGTGATGCACGGCGTGGAAACGCGGGTAGAGCTTGGGGTGATGTTCCAAGCGGTGCGCCCAGTAGTAATGCAGTGACGACCACATTGGGATCAGTGCAAGCCAGATGCCGCACCAGACCGGGTTTTCGGCGAAAGTGACGGTTGGAACGTAGCTGTTGGCCATGCACCAGAAGATGACCCATTGGTAGATCGTAGCGACGGTGATTGCGGAGCCTAGTGTCCAGAACACGTTGTCACGTACCTGATTGCCAAAACTGAAATGACCACTCATGCGGGTCGGATCACGGGCCTCGAACTTCTTCTCTGTGCCTTGCCCTTTACGCATGTAAAGCCACCAATGCAGTGTGCCGGCCACCAGAATTTGCGGGAGCAAATTTGCCAGCCAAACGCGCGCCATCCAGCCGGGCGCGAAACTTTGCATCGCCTCCAGCGGCGGGATGAAGATGAACCAGACGGCAAGGGCGAGAATGAAACAGATCGAAACCGAAGTGATTTGCAGCCATGCGCCGCGATACCAGTCGAATACGGATTTCAGGTTCAGCGGCCAGGTGAAAAGCGGGTTAAGCGCAACCGGGTCCGCGGGGCGGTAGTGCCAGCGGTCGGCCTCCGGGTCCTGAGCGAAACTGGCGTCACTGGGCATAGTTAGAGCCTTCTTCGTCCAGAATGGCCTTTAGCTCTGACAGGTGACGGATATCAGGCTCTGGGTAGTCGTCGAACTCAGCGGCGGTTTTGGCGGCAATATCATCGGGAATGATCGAAAGCTTTTGTCCGGTTTGCAGCGCGTTGATATAGACAGCCGCTGCGCGTTCAAAATGATAAAGTCGGTTGAAGGTCTGTGCGACCGTATCGCCGATCACCATGATGCCGTGGTTGCCCATCACCATGATGAACTTCTTGGGGTCGGAGAAAAGCTTGGCGCAACGCTCCCCCTCCTCCTCAAAGGCCAGACCTCCGTAGTGGTCATCCACCACTTGGCGTTCGAAGAACATAGCAGCATTCTGATCGAGGGGCGGCAACAGCTTGTTCTCCAAACAGGCCAGTGTCGTCGCGTAAACGGAGTGGACATGCATGGCGCAGCGGGCATGTGGGCAAAGCCGATGCAGGCTGCCATGTAGCCCCCAAGCCGTTGGGTCCGGGGCATGCGGTGAGGCCAAAACGTCAGGATCATTCGCATCAAGAAGCAGCAGTTCCGACGCTTTAATCCGGCTGAAATGGACCTGGTTTGGGTTGATCAAGAATTGGGTGCCGTCGTCATTGACCGATAGCGAGAAGTGATTGGCCACCCCCTCATGCATGTTGAGCCGTGCGGTCCAGCGGAAACAGGCGGCGAGGTCGACCCGCTCTTCCCAATAATCGATATTACTGCGTGTGCCGTCCATCTGGACCTCCCTCTGCCATCCGACCTGCGGGTCTTCTGGCAAAGAAACCACGCGGAACCTCGCCAAGCTAGCCATTTTGCGACTTGCAAACCCATTCGCGACCATGACAATTGGTCCATGGAACGACACTCACTGAAAACTTGGGCGGAAAGTGCGGCAACTCTGGTTGCTGTGGCCGCTGGGCGTGCGCCTGCCGATATGGTGATCCGCGGCGGAAAGCTGGTCAATGTACACACCCGGGAGGTGCTGGACGGTTGGCAAGTCGCGATCGCCGAAGGGCGCTTCGCTTACGTTGGGCCAGATGCCAGCCATTGCGTTGGTCCCGAGACCAATATCATAGAAGCAAACGGGCGCTACCTGATCCCAGGCCTTTGCGACGGCCATATGCATATCGAAAGCGGGATGCTGACCCCTGCGGAATTTGCTGCCGCCGTGATCCCGCAAGGCACGACGACGATGTTTACCGACCCGCATGAGATCGCGAATGTGTTGGGTCTTGAAGGCGTGAAATTGATGCGTGATGAGGCTCTAATACAGCCGATTTCGATCTATACGCAGATGCCCAGCTGTGCGCCCTCTGCCCCGGGTCTGGAGACGACCGGCTATGAAATTGGCCCTGAAGACGTAGCTGAGGCGATGTCCTGGCCCGGTATAATCGGGCTGGGGGAGATGATGAATTTCCCCGGTGTGATCAACGGCAGCCAGCAGATGCTGGCCGAAATTGCCGAGGTTCAAAAGGCCGGAAAGACTGTCGGCGGGCATTATGCCTCCCCTGACCTTGGACCGGAGTTCCACGCTTATGCCGAAGGTGGCCCGGCTGACGACCACGAGGGGACGTGCGAGGCCGATGCGATTGCCCGCGTGCGCCAAGGTATGCGCATGATGATGCGGCTCGGCTCCGCTTGGTATGATGTTGAAAGCCAGATTACCGCGGTGACCGAGAAAGGGCTCGATCCGCGCGGGTTCATTCTTTGCACCGACGATTGCCATTCCGGGACGCTGGTCAATGACGGGCATATGAACCGGGTGGTGCGCCACGCAGTTGCCTGCGGGTGCGACCCGCTGATTGCCTTGCAGATGGCGACAATCAATACGGCCACGCATTTTGGCTTGGAGCGGGAACTCGGCTCAATCGCGCCGGGGCGCCGCGCCGATGTGATCCTAACCTCCGATCTAAGCGAGTTACCGATCGAAAAGGTGATCGCGCAGGGTCGGGTCGTGGCAGAAGGCGGGGAGATCGCCGTCACCTGCCCGCATCTGGACTGGCCAACACATTCACGCGAGACGGTTAAGCTTGGCAAGACACTTGTTGCCAAAGATTTCGAGATTCCGGCCCCGAAAGGCGCCGAAACCCTAACCGCCAATGTCATCGGCGTCGTTGAAAACCAAGCACCAACAAAGGCATTGAAACGACAAGTTCAGGCGGAACAGGGTCTAATCTCGGCGCAAAACGGGATCGCGCAAATCGCTTTGGTCGAACGTCACCGTGCGACTGGTGATGTGGTCAACGCGCTCGTAGAGGGTTTCGGCTATCAGGGCGAGATGGCGATGGCCTCCACCGTGGCCCATGACAGCCACCACATGATTGTCATTGGCACGTCGCGTGAGATGATGGCGCAAGCGGCCGACCGGCTTGGTGAGGTTGGTGGCGGCGTCACCATCTGGAAGGACGGGGAAGAGATCGCCCTTGTCGAATTGCCTATCGCTGGTTTGATGTCGGACCGACCCGCGCATGAAGTCGCTGCGAAAGCGGAACAGATGGTAAAGGCGATGGAGGCCTGCGGCTGCACCCTGAACAACGCCTATATGCAGCATTCGCTTCTGGCCTTGGTTGTCATACCCGAGTTACGGATCTCTGATTTGGGCTTGGTGGACGTGACCAAATTTGAATTGACTACACTGTTTGAGGAACCCGCATGATCGTCTCTGATTCCAACCTGCCAACTGAAACCGCAAGGGTTCCGTCGCCGGCGATGTTCTCAGACGCAGGCAAGGCAGTCGATCGTCTGTGCGAGCTCTATTCGGCAGCAACCGGGTTTTTGACAGAAAAGTTCAACGCTGCGCTCAAGGGTGACACGCCGACTGCGCGCTACCGGGCCTTTTACCCCGAGATCCGAATGACCACGACCACCTTTGCGCAGGTCGATAGCCGACTGAGCTTCGGTCATGTCTCGGCACCCGGCACCTATTCGGCCACGATCACGCGGCCCGATCTGTTTCGGCATTACTTAGAACAACAAATACAACTCCTCATGGATCATCACGGGGTTGAGGTGCAGATCGGAGCATCGGAAACACCTATGCCCGTTCATTTTGCGGCAGCTGCTGACGCAGCAGTAACTGTCCCGCAAGATGGTGCCATCGCCTTCACGCTACGCGATGTGTTTGACGTGCCCGACTTGTCGACGACGAACGACGATATCGTCAACGGCAACAGCGCCTCCCATCCGGACGGGTCGAACCATTTGTCGGGGTTCACGGCTCAGCGGATCGATTATTCGCTTGCGCGGTTGTCGCACTATACTGCGACCGATCCGGAGCATTTTCAGAACCATGTCCTGTTCACCAACTATCAGTTCTATGTGGATGAGTTCGAAGCCTATGCACGCGAACAACTCGCTGATCCAAGCTCTGGCTACACTAGCTTTGTCAGCACTGGAAACCATGTCCTGACCGACCCGCAAGGCACGATCCCACCCGTCGCAAAGATGCCCCAGATGCCGACCTACCACCTGACCAAGGCGGACGGGTCTGGGATCACGCTGGTCAATATCGGTGTGGGTCCGTCCAACGCCAAGACGGCGACCGACCACATCGCGGTCTTGAGGCCTCATGTGTGGCTCATGGTGGGGCATTGCGCCGGTTTGCGGAACTCCCAATCGCTGGGGGATTTCGTGCTGGCCCATGCCTATCTGCGCGAGGATCACGTACTCGACGACGACCTTCCCGTCTGGGTTCCCATTCCGGCCTTGGCCGAGGTTCAGATTGCCTTGGAAGACGCGGTGGAAGAGGTGACAGAGTTACAGGGCTACGATCTGAAACGCATCATGCGGACCGGCACCGTGGCCACCATCGACAACCGCAATTGGGAGCTGCGCGACCAATCCGGTCCGGTTCACCGTCTGAGCCAATCGCGCGCCGTCGCGCTTGACATGGAAAGCGCCACGATTGCTGCCAACGGATTCCGTTTCCGGGTGCCCTATGGCACTTTGCTTTGCGTCTCTGACAAGCCTCTGCATGGGGAGCTGAAGCTACCCGGCATGGCCTCAGACTTCTATAAGACGCAAGTCGCGCGCCATCTTTTGATTGGAATTAAAGCCATGGAACGGCTCGCCGACAT
The DNA here is from genome assembly GCA_026710325.1 of Litoreibacter sp. GTDB lineage: Bacteria > Pseudomonadota > Alphaproteobacteria > Rhodobacterales > Rhodobacteraceae > Litoreibacter. The sequence continues at coordinate 12,277 of JAPORH010000071.1, forward strand.
GCCACTAGAACGCTTGCATTCGCGGAAATTGCGCAGTTTTGACGAAACAGCCTTCCTCTAACGGCAAAAAAACGCAGAAAAACGCAGAAAAATAAGGGTTTTTGCACACTAGTTGTTGTGCGCAAACACTATATTCAGCTAGGTTCGCCCAATAACGCCCAAATAATGGGATACTAGAGGGAGACAGCTCATGGCGTCGAAACCAATGACCAAGACTCAACTGGTCGCAGCCCTGGCCGAAGAAGCCGGAACCGACAAGAAAGGCGCCGCGGCGGCTTTGGACGGAATCATCAACATCATCACCCGCGAAGTTGCAGGCGGCGGCGCAGTCACATTGCCGGGTGTTGGCAAAATCTACTGCCGCGAACGCCCTGCGCGTATGGTGCGCAACCCTGCCACCGGTGAGCAGATCCACAAAGAAGCGGACAAGGTCGTCAAGATGACCATTGCCAAGGCGCTGAAGGACAGCGTGAACGGCTAAGCCCGATCCGCATTTACAGAGTTTCGAGGGTCGCCTTAGGCGGCCCTTTTCTTTTGCCCATTTTACGCAGATGGTGCGCGCGAAGTTGCGTGGCGGCAAAGGACCAAAAGAGTGGATATCAAAGCAATTGCTATGGGGCTCGCTTTTGCGCTGATCTGGTCGTCTGCCTTTACCTCGGCGAGATTTATCGTGACGCAAGCCCCGCCTTTGACGATCTCGGCCCTGCGGTTCTTGCTCGCCGGATTGATCGCAATCGCCATCGCGCGTGCCATGGGCCAAACATGGCAGCTGACCCGAGTACAGTGGCGCTCTGTGGTGATCTTCGGGGTCTGCCAGAACGCGATTTACCTAGGGCTGAATTTTGTTGCGATGCAAACGGTGGAGGCGTCGTTGGCCGCGATCATCGCATCTTCGATGCCGCTGCTGGTTGGGCTTATAGGCTGGGTGGTACTGAAGGACCGCTTGCCAATGCTGGGGGTCGTGGGGCTGGTCACCGGGTTTGGCGGGGTTGCTTTGATCATGGGGGCGCGGCTCAGCGGGCAGGTGGACATGCTTGGGCTTGGTCTCTGCGTAATCGCGGCTTTGGCTTTGGCGGTTGCGACGCTGGCGATGCGCGGGGCGTCGAGCGGCGGCAATCTGATGATGGTGGTGGGCCTGCAAATGTTGGTCGGCTGCGCGGTGCTGGCGGTTTGCGCGGCCTTCTTCGAAGAAATGTCGATTTACTGGAACCTGGAGCTCGGGCTGGCCTTCGCCTACACGACTCTTGTGCCAGGCATTCTGGCGACGTTTATCTGGTTTGTCTTGGTGGCGCGGATTGGGGCGGTGAAGGCGGCGACCTTCCATTTCTTGAACCCGTTCTTCGGCGTCGCGATCGCGGCTGTTTTCTTGGGGGAGCAGCTCGGGGTTTGGGACCTGATCGGGGTGGCCGTGATTACGGCGGGTATTTTGGCCGTTCAGCTTTCAAAACAGAGGGGCTGATGCGGGCCCCGCATGCGGGGAATCCGGTAACTCTCTGATTTAGAATGATATCTCAGATCTGTTTATCAGCTGTTTACCCTATTTTTCCTTGATTTCCACCATTTTGCCCGCGGTGCAGGAGGATATGGTCAAGGATCACGCAGGCCATCATCGCCTCACCTACAGGGACGGCGCGAATGCCCACGCAAGGGTCGTGACGGCCTTTGGTGATGATCTCCGCGGCTTCGCCCGATTTTGTGATGGTCTTGCGCGGAGTCAGAATGGAGGAGGTCGGCTTCACCGCAAAGCGGACGACGATATCCTGCCCGGTGGAGATGCCCCCTAAAATGCCGCCGGAATGGTTGGAGCTGTATTCAGGGCCGTCAGGGCCCATGCTGATCTCATCGGCATTGGCTTCGCCTGTCAGCATGGCGGCTTCCATACCGGCGCCTATTTCGACGCCTTTTACGGCGTTGATCGACATCATGGCTGCGGCAAGATCGGTGTCGAGCTTGCCATAAACCGGCGCGCCAAGGCCCGCAGGAGCGCCAGAGGCTGTCACTTCGATCATTGCACCGACGGAGCTGCCGGATTTGCGCAGCCCGTCGAGATAGTCTGCCCAGACATCTGCGGCATCCGCGTCAGGCACCCAGAACGGATTCTGATCGACTTGAGATAGGTCGCGCGCCGCTGCCTTATGCACGCCCATTTGCACCATATAGCCTGTGATCTGCAGGCCGGGTGCGAGTGCCTTGATAGCTTCACGAGCGACGCCGCCCGCTGCGACACGCGCCGCTGTTTCGCGGGCAGAGGAGCGCCCGCCGCCGCGATAGTCGCGTATCCCGTATTTCTGCCAATAGGTGATATCGGCATGGCCGGGGCGGAATTTCTCGGCGATATCGCCGTAATCCTTGGAGCGCTGATCGGTGTTTTCGATCATCAACTGGATCGGCGTACCGGTCGTTTTGCCTTCAAACACGCCAGACAGAATGCGGACCTGATCGGGCTCCCGCCGTTGGGTCGTGTATTTGTTCTGGCCGGGTTTGCGTTTGTCGAGCCAGACCTGGATCATGGCCTCATCCAACGGGACATTTGGCGGGCAGCCATCGACCGTAGCGCCCAAGGAAGGCCCGTGGCTCTCACCCCAAGTTGTGACGCGGAAAAGATGGCCAAAGCTGTTGATCGACATGCGGAAAGCTCCTGAGTGAGCTTCCAAATAGCGGGCTGTTTGGCAAATGCCAAGCGTTGCCAAGGGCCGTTGCCAAAGTGGGGGCGCTGCCCCCGCGCATTCGGCGCTCCCCCGGAATGTTTTTGAAACAATGAAGAGGCGCGGCGCTCATAGGGGCCGAGGCTCAGCTAAGGTTTCAACCGGGCACGCTTGCGCTTTGCGAATGCTGTGATGGAAGTAACGGTGCGGTCGACGAGGATGACTAGAAGCGCGGTGAGCCAGATCGGCAATTCATACTCTGTCGCGACACCAAAAGCGAAATAGACGAGCCACACGAAAAGCAGCTCAAGACACAACAAAATTACAGACAATCCCCCAAGGGCGCCTCCTTTCTCCTAGTGATTTCTGAATGTAAATGTATGTTACATTAATCTTGCGAGAAATACTAGGGGAGCGTGTTGGCTTGTTGCCAGAAAACTGAAGACTTGGCAGCAGGAGCGCAATCAGTCGATGTGCAAGTCCGCTTTGCGGACGAAGCTGCCGTTTGACTCTTGTACGCCAACGTCTGCTTCGAGTGGTTTGCGGCCGTCACCGCACGCGATGCTTCAGCACAAACCCTGCTCGGCAAGATAACGCACGAACAAAAGTGTCAGGCTTTCGCGGCGTGACTTGTCGGGCCAGACCGCGTAGATTCCCAAGGGCTCCAGCGACCAATCGGGGAGCAACCTGACAAACTTCCCTTCGGCAACGCCTCGGTCGGCAAGAAACGAAGGAAGTACGGCCGCCCCGATGTTCTCTGTGCACATGTGGTACACCGCTTCGATGCTGTCGATCTCGATTTGCGCATTTCCCGTCACCTGTTCCATCTTACCGGACGGCGAAGTGAAAGCGGTCGTATCCGAGCGATGCCGGAATCGGATCCAGTCCCAGTCCTCCATGTCGGAAGGACGTTTCGGGGTCTTCCGCTGGCGTGCATATTCAGTGCCGGCTACGAGATGGCGCTGCCCTGTCGCGAGTTTCCGCGACATCATCGAACTGTCGTCAAGCCAACCCACGCGAATGCTCATGTCCAGCCCGTCTTCGATCAGCTGCATGCGGTGATCGGTGTAGATAACCGAGAACGCCACGTTGGGATGTGACTTGGCAAAGTTCGCAACGGCAGACGTCAGCGGCCCGCCAGCGAGAAACGCCGGGAGCGAAATGCGCAAGGCCCCAACCGGCTCCAGCGTCAGGGCATTCAGCTCATTCAATCCCGCTTCGGCACTGCGTAACATCTCGACCACCCGGGCGTGGAACATCTTGCCTTCGTTGGTCAAAGCGATTTTCCGTGTCGTCCGATACAAAAGCGTGACGCCGAGGTAGTCCTCCAACTCCGACACAGTTTCGCTGATCCGAGAGGGTGCCAGCCCCAACGCCTTGGCCGCTGCGCGGAACGAGCCTTCATCCACGACGCGCGCGAAGATAGCCATTTGTTTCAAGTGGTCGATCACTGTTCTGCCCCGCGGACCAATCAATTCTGAAATCACCGAATAGTCGAATATTTGCCCTTTGCCTAGGCTTCACGGATGGACCCATGTGCAGAGCATGAACAGACCGGAGGACCCCAATGAAACCCAAAGAGAAGAAAATCGTTGCGACGCTCGTATTGGCGGCAGCAATGACCAGCTCGGCAATGGCACAGGACGCCGCGCTCGACATGAACTTTGCCGGTGCGCTCGAGTTTTCAGATGATGGCACGCTGTTCGTTGGCGACAACTATAACGGTACGATCTACGCCTTCGACATGACTGGCGCAGCGGCTCCGAGCCAGGTGGCACCGGTCAACGTCGGCGGCATTGACGTCAAGATTGCCGATGTGCTGGGCGTGCCACGCAGTGCGCTGGCGATCAACGACATGGCTGTGCACCCGGTGAGCGCCGAGGTCTTCATCTCTGTCACGCGAATTGGCAACTTCGAATCTGCACCAGCAATCGTGAAGGTGACGCAGGATGCCGAGATCGCACTGGTCGATCTGGACGAAGCGTCGTTTCAGAAGCAAGCACTGACCCATTACCCGGATCAGGAAACCACGTTCCGCCCCCGTGGACTTGGCCAGAACCCGCCGCTTGTGCGTGACATCGCAAAGGGCGAAATCAAGCTCAGCTCGCTGGCGATCATGGACATGGAATTCCACGACGGCGAATTGTTCGTCTCGGGCGTCGCATTCGACAACTTCCTGTCGACCCTGCGGCGCATGCCGTTTCCGTTCACTAACGAACAGGCTGCTGCAAATGTCGAGATGTACCACATCTCGCACGATCAGTTCGAAACCCGCGCTCCGATCCGCGCCATGTCGATCCAGGAAGTCGACGGCAAGACCCAGCTGGTCGCCGCTTACACCTGCAGCCCGATTGTTCTGATCGAGTTGGACGAGATTCAGGATGGCGCCAAAATCTCTGCCCGCACGTTGATGGACTATGGCAACGGGCAACCGCTGGACATGGTGTCCTATTCGATGCAGGGCCAAGAGATGCTGTTCCTGACCAGCAATAGCCGCTCGCCGCACGTCATCCCCGTGTCCAGCCTGAACGGCGCGCAGTCCTACACAAAGGGCGACCTGCCGGAGGGCGGCAAGTCCGATATGATGCCGATCATGCCCGTGGGCGACACCGGTAAGGCTGTGATGTTTGACGGTATGTCGCTGCACATCGACAACCTTGGCGCCAACCTCTTCGTTTCGCTGACGCGAGATATGTACACCGGCAGCCTTAACTTGGACTCCAACTTCAACGGGTTCCCGAACCGGTTGCACAACCTCGTGGCCGAGTTCGACTTCCCGCAGTACTGGGAAGATAAGTAAGATGCTTGGCGCACTTCGTCTGATGGCGTCGGCGTTGTGCGCCGCAGGCATCTCAGGGTCGGCTGCCCTCGCCAAAGAGGGCAGCCTGGTCCTTCCCGAACAACCGAGCGATCCGGTCATCCTCACCTCTGCATCAACGGAAATGTTCCGCGTCTATGTCGGCACGCCTGATGAATGCTGCGCGGGAAGATCGCCGCTTGCCGGACGTTATGAGCATGAAGGGCCAGGCGTCAGTTTCGCCCCGGCGTTCGACTTCGTCGAAGGCCAACCCTACACCGTTCTGTCTAACGGTGTCATGACGACCTTCACCCTTGGCGAGGTCGATCAGGCCGCACCCGAAGTTGTTGCGGTCTATCCCAGCGGCGACGCGATCCCGGAAAACACCTTGCGGTTTTACGTCCATTTTTCTGCACCGATGCAGCCGCATCTGGCGGAAGAAAATATCAAGCTAGTCGATGCGACCGGAGTCGAAGATATTGCCGCCTTCATGACGTTCAAGCAGGAGCTTTGGAACGCAGACCGTACCCGTTTGACCCTTTTGATGGACCCGGGGCGGATCAAGCGCGGGGTAGCGCAGAACCAGTCGCTCGGGCCCGCGCTGTTGGAAGGTCGCAGCTATGCGCTGGTGATTGAAGGCGGGTGGCCCGCGGTTCATGGCGGGCAAAACTCCCCAAGATTTGAAAAGGCGTTCCACGTCTCCGCGCCGCTCCGAACTTTGCCAAACTTGAAGACTTGGAGCTTGTCCGAGCCGCGCGCGATGACGCGGGCTCCGTTGGTGGTCAGGTTTGACCGAGCCTTTGACCGGCACGGATTGGCGACCGCGATCACGGTGTTGGATGCCAGCGGTCGGATCATTGATGGGCATGCGAGAGTTGGACGAGATCAAACAGAATGGCGTTTTGTGCCGCGCGTGCCTTGGGTCGGGAACCATATCGACATCCACGTAGACACGCGGCTTGAAGACGTGGCGGGCAACAACTTTCGCGATTTGCTGGATCATGCACTCGGCACTGCGGCGCAATCTGGTGACACTGTGACACGCCGCGTGATGTTAGCCGAGTGATTGTTCGGATCAGTCGAACAATGATTTCGAAAATCAGCGAATACCCAAATAAACCGAGCCGCCTTAGCTCTGGTCCTCACTGCAAAGGACAACGGACATGAATACGACCGCCTCTTTTGAAACCGACCGCGCCAGCCGATATCTCAAGGCGCTTTGCCACCACTTTGGCCGCAAGGTTGACGCGAAATGCGACGAGACCGCCGGGTGGGTTCAGTTTCCGTTTGGCCGCTGCGATTTGAAAGCGGGGGTGGACAAGCTGGAATTGACCGCCAGCGCCGATGACCAACGCCAGCTCACCCAAGTCGTAAAGATCGTCACCAGCCATCTAGAGCGTTTCGCCTTCCGCGAAGACCCCAAGCTGGAATGGGCGAGTTCTGAAGCGACACCAAACCATTCCTGAATAACCCAGCCAACAAGGAAGATCACCATGACCCTGAAGACACGCTTACTTACCGCGACCCTGGCCGCATTCATGCCAATAGCCGCCTTCGCCGATACAGCCGCCAACAAAGCGCTCGCCGTTGAGGCGCTAACTGAGACGCTGCTGAAAGGCAATGTTGACTCGGTCGATAAGTACTTCGCCCCTAGCTACATCCAGCATAACCCGGATGTGCCGAGCGGATCCGAGGCTTTTAAAGGCCTGGTGACCATGCTGAATGACGGCCCCGGAATTGACGCAGAGATCGCGCGCGTCATCGCCGACGATGATATGGTGGCGATCCATGCGCGCTATACCGGGTTTGGCCCGACGCCGATGATCGCTTTTGACGTGTTCCGCATCGAAAACGGCATGATCGTGGAGCATTGGGACAACCTGATCGAAGAGCAGCCGTTGAACCCCTCAGGCCGGAGCCAGATTGACGGCGCGACCGAGATCACGGATCTCGACAAGACCGAGGCCAACAAGGCGAAGGTCACGGAGTTTCTGACCCGCTCGATGATCAACCACGAAGAGGTCGACATTACCAACTACATCAGCCCGGTCACCTATCTTCAGCACAACCCGATGGTGGCTGACGGGCTGGACGGTTTCGGCGCTTTCATGGGCGAGATGGCCAAGCAGGGCATCACCATGGAGTACGCGAAGGTGCATCACGTGATCGGGGAAGGGAACTTCGTGCTCAGCCTGTCCGAAGGCTCCTTCGGCGGGGAGGCGCAGGCATTCTATGACCTGTTCCGCCTCGAAGATGGTCTAATCGTGGAGCATTGGGACATCATCGCGCCGATGCCCGGCCCCGACGCCAAGCACAACGAAGCCGGCAAATTCTGATCAACGCGCGCGCCCCGGCTGCCGGGGCGCAATTCAGGAGCACATCATGCAACGCAGAACCCTTCTCAAAACATCGCTCGGCGCGGCGCTGGCGATCATCCTTGGAACACACGCAGGAGCACAAACAATGGACGCAACAACACAAGCCAGCTTCGACACGGTCATGGCCTTCATGGGCGCAATGGGCGGCGGCGATATGGAAAAGATGTCGGAGCTTATGGCCGATGACATGGTCTGGCACAATGAGGGCGACAGCAGCTTGCCCTGGATCGGGGAGACCAAAGGCAAAGAGGCGATTTTCGAGTTCCTCGGCGTCTTCGGCGCAAACCTACAGACCACCAAATGGGAAAACACCGATTCCTTTGCCTCGGGTGACACCGTGGCCGTGTTTGGCGTGATGAATGGCATTACACCGCATTCCGGTCAGGAAATTGGCGAGTTTACCTTCGCGCTGCGGGCCAAAGTGCGCGACGGGCAGGTCGTGCTTTGGCACTGGTTCGAAGACAGCTTCGCCGTCAGCCAAGCCTATCACGGCCGTTAAATCAAAAACCAAAACGCGAGGGACCATTATGGGACAAGGTTTGGACAATGTGCGCCGGATTTATCTGGAGGGAATCGCAGGCGGCAACGCACGGGAGGCCGTGCACGCCTACACCGGGCATCGCTACACGCAGCACTCCACCGGCGTGGCAGATGGGGCTGAGGGGTTCCTTGCGTTTTTTGAGCCTTTCGTCGCGCGCAATCCAAAGCGCGACATCGAAATCAAACGCATCTTCGAGGACGGGCCTTGGGTCTTTTGCAGCGCCTATCAATCTTTGAACAACGGTGCTGCGCAATGGGTGACGATGGACATGTTCCACACCGATACCAGCGGATTAATCCTTGAGCACTGGGACACCATCGCGCCCTACGTCGCAGACACGGCGTCAGGCGAAGACATGGTCGGCGGTGCGCAAGCGGTCGACACGTCAGCCGATAGTGCCGCCAACAAATCGATTGTTCTCGAATACACGAAACAAGTTCGGCAGGAGAAAAATCTGACCAGTCTTGACCAGTTCGTCGCGGACGACCTGATCCAGCACGCCGCTGGCATCAAAGCTGGTCGGCAAGGTTTGTCGGGCTGGTTGGGGTCAGCCGAAAATGGCGACTACGAGATGCTGTTCAAGCTGATCGGCCAAGGTGATTTCGTGGTCACTTATGGCAAGCGCCACGCCAAAGGCGCGGACATCGCCGTCTTCGATCTCTACCGCATCGCTGATGGGAAGATCGCCGAACACTGGATGAACGAAGAACCAATCTCGCCCCGCGAAAGCTGGGGCAACTCCGGCAAATTCTGACGCCGCTTAAAAGGACCAAGAGAATGACCAAGCAATACCTCGTCCCCCGCATCCTCATCGGGTTGATGGCCCTCGTCATGGCCGCCGCTACCATTCCGGCCTATGGCAACCCGACGTCTAACCCCGGCCTTACAAACCTCGTCGATCCGGCACTGTCACTTGGCGAAACTGCCGGCGCGTTCCTTGGGCGGCAAATGACCGTCATCCTTGTCGCCTTGATCGGTGCTGTCACCAGCCTGCGTCATCTCGTGATGATCGGTGGGTTCGGCATGATGTTTATGAATGGCCACGACGCCATTCTTATGGGTCTGCTTGGTGGTCCAGACTTCGCCGTTGCAGCCATCGCCGGGCTGGTCTTCGCTGCGCTTGGAGCTTTGTCGATCTTCCTGGTCTGGCGTCAACGACCCGCAGCCGGATGACCATGTTCAGGTCCCTTTCACCATACTGGCTGTGGGCAGTTCTTTCACTGCCTGCAGCCGGTTTTTTTGCCGCCGCAATCAATTCCAATGATCCAGAAATCTACGAGCAGCTGCTTCACCCGACCGGCGAGTTCTCGGCACGCTTCATGATCATCGCAATGCTGGCCTCGCCACTTTTACTGATCCTCAAAGGTTGGCGCGGACCGCTTTGGCTCAAGAAGAACCGTCGTTATTTCGGCGTCGCCGCCTTTGGCTATGCGGCTTTGCACACCCTGTTCTATTTGGTCGACAGTCAAACGATGGAACGCCTGCTCGACGAGTTGTCGCGCTTTTATATCTGGACCGGTTGGCTGGCCTTTCTGGTCTTCATTCCACTGGCAGTGACATCCATGGATTTTTTTCGTGCGCCTTCTTGGCCCACGCTGGAAAACCCTGCAACGGTGGACCTATGCAGCGGCGGTCCTGACCTTGCTGCACTGGGCCGCGCTCCACGATTGGGGAGGTATCGGTCCTGCGCTTGTCCATTTCGGTCCGCTTGGCCTGCTTGAAGTGTATCGCCTCTGGTACTGGTACTTGCGCCGTCGCACACGAGTTTCGGTCAGATAGAAAACTCAGACCGCCGCGGTTCTTGATGAAAGAGCGCTTAAACTGTTGACCTGCCCCGATTATTCGACCCATCAGCCACTATCACTGGAGTAAAAATGACTGCAGCGAACAACCAGCCAAAGGTTTTGCCATAGTAGGCTTCGCATCCCTCGAGACAGCAAAGCTTCGACACATTGATGTAGGCTTCCAGCGCTTTGCGGACATCGGTAAAAGGTGCAGCATTCGGCAAAAATGGGCTCAAAACTGACCTTTGTGTCCTATGCACGTGAGCTACAAAAAAGCGCGCCGGGTGGGCGCGCTTCTTTGAAATTATGGGGAAGGGTTTACTCTTCCTTGCCTTTGGCGGCGGCCCAGATGCGCTTGTTGGTGAGGTAGAGCAGCACTGAGAGCACTGTCAGGAAGATCACGGCGACGAAGCCGGTTTCTTTACGCGCGATCAGCTTGGGCTCTGCCGTCCACATCAGGAAGGCGGCGAGGTCTTTGGAGGTGCTTTCCAGATCGTTTGGTGCGCCGTCGTCAAACTCGACATCCTCTCCGTAAAGCGGGGGTGCCATGGAGATCCAGCCGCCTGGGAAGGCCTTGTTTTCGTACAAGGTCACGCCAGCTTCCTCTTTCTCCTCACCGGTGTAACCGGTCAGGAGGGAGGCGATGTATTCCGGTCCGCCCATGCCTTTCAGCAACTGGTTGATGCCAGTGCCGTTCGGGCCGCTGAAGCCTGCGCGCGCTTTCGCCATCAAGGACAGGTCGGGAGCGCCAGCCGAGTTAACCGCTGGGAAGTGGTCGGTCGGTGCAAGCGCGCGGAATTCGTCCAGTTCAGCATCGTAGAGATGCATGTTCGCGCCTTCATCGGAGACGAACATGGCATCCACATAGGCTTTCATCTGGTCTTCCGGCAGGTGCGGACCGCCCGGATCAGCCAAGGTGCGCAGGGGCACGAATTTCAGCCCGTGACAGCCGGAGCAAATCTCGGTGTATACCTTAAGACCGCGCTGCAGCTGGTTTTCGTCATAGGTGCCGAAAGGGCCTTCGAAGGAGAAGTCGTAGTCATAGACCTCTCCCGCGCCGCCCGCCGCGAAGGCGGGGGTGGAAAGCATCACGGCAGCCGCGGTTGCGAGTGAGAGTTTTTTGAGCATTGGTTTCATTTCCTCTTACTCAGCAGGTTGCGCAGCGGGTGCTTCACCGCCTGGCTTGGACTTCGGGTAGTGGGCCGAGAAGTCCTCCTCGATCGTGGCCGGACGCGGCAGCGGTTTCTCGATCACACCCAGAAGCGGCATGATCACCAGGAAGTAGGCGAACCAATAGATCGTGCCCAGAAGCGAGATCAACGGGATCAGGCCTTCCGCCGGCATCGCGCCCGCCCACATCAGGACGAAGAAGTCGATGACCAGCAGCAGGAACCACCATTTGAACATTGGGCGGTAGCGGCCGGAGCGCACCGATGATGTATCGAGCCACGGTGCCAGCGCCATGACAGCGATGGCGCCGAACATGGCCAACACGCCCAGGAACTTCGCATCCAGGAAGAGGAAGTCAAAGGTGATGGCGCGCAGGATCGCGTAGAATGGCAGGAAGTACCATTCAGGCACAATGTGGGCCGGTGTCACCAGGGCGTCTGCCTCGATGTAGTTATCGGGGTGGCCCAGATAGTTCGGCATGAAGCCCACGATGGCGAAGAACACCACCATGATAACGGCCAGCGCGAACAGGTCCTTGATCACGAAGTAGGGCCAGAATGGCAGCGTGTCTTTCTCGGCCTCCTCTTTCGAGGTGCGGCGCACTTCAACACCGGTTGGGTTGTTGTTGCCCGTGGTGTGGAAGGCCCAGATGTGAAGGATCACAAGGCCCGCAATCACGAATGGCAGCAGGTAGTGCAGCGAGAAGAAGCGGTTCAGCGTGGCATTGTCCACCGCGGGCCCACCCAGAAGCCAGGTTTGCAGCGCTTCGCCGATGCCCGGGATCGCGCCGAACAGGCCGGTGATCACGGTGGCACCCCAGAAGGACATCTGACCCCATGGCAGCACGTAGCCCATAAAGGCGGTGCCCATCATGGCGAGGTAGATGATCATGCCGATGATCCACGTGACCTCACGCGGGGCTTTGTACGAGCCGTAGTACAGGCCGCGGAAAATGTGCAGATACACGGCGACAAAGAAGAGCGATGCGCCGTTTTGGTGCAGGTAGCGCAGCATGTAGCCGCCATTCACGTTGCGCATGATGTGCTCAACGGAGGCAAAGGCCTCATCAACATGCGGCGTGTAATGCATCGCCAGCACGATGCCGGTGATGATTTGCAGCGCGAGACAGAAGGTCAGCACGATGCCCCAGATCCACATCCAGTTGAGGTTCTTGGGGGTGGGGATCATCAAAGTGTCGTAAGCAAGGCCGATGATGGGAAGGCGCTTTTGCAGCCATTTCTCCCCGCCGGTCTTGGGTTCATAATGGTCGTGTGGAATACCAGCCATTTGTATTTTCTCCCTTTAACCGAGTGTCAGTGTGTCTCCATCAAAGGCGGCAACAGGAACGGGCAGGTTCTTAGGCGCAGGGCCTTTGCGAATACGTCCCGAGGTGTCGTAGTGCGAGCCGTGGCACGGGCAGAACCAGCCACCGAAGTCACCTGCATCGCCCAGAGGTACACAGCCCAGGTGGGTACAAACGCCGATCATGACGAGCCACTCACCAGCTTCATCGAGGGAGCGGTTTTCGTCAGAGGCGTCAGCACCAGCAAGGTTTGCGTTCTCAGCGCTTTGATCTGGCAGCTCGCTCAGGTCCACGTCGCGGGCGGCGGCAATCTCTTCTTCCGTACGACGACGGATGAAGACCGGCTTACCTAGCCATTTCACCGTCAACTGCGACCCGGGCTCGATGCCGGAGACGTCGACGTCAATCGATGACAACGCTTGCACATCGGCAGATGGGTTCATTTGGTTGATCAGGGGCCACACTGCGGCACCTGCAGTCACCGCACCCGCGCCGGCGGTTGCGTAATATAGAAAGTCGCGGCGTGTGTTACCTGCGTGATCGTCTGCGTTGGACACGGACATTCTCCATTAGCTGATCGATGCGCGCGAGACCCACCGAGCAAATTTAATACACCCCGCGCGGAATCCGGATCGGGGCTCTCGCGCGGTTGATAATGCGAAGGTAGGTATGTCGTCTAGTGAGGAAACCCCCGATATGGCATGCCAATTGTCGCACCAAGAGCCAAAATACATACAAATTGCGGCGTTCCAGCCAGATCTGGCGCCGAATCTCGGATCTTTAGTGCGTTTGGGGGCCTGTTTTGATGTGCCGGTGCATGTGATCGAGCCTTGTGGATTTCCGTTTTCGATGAAGCTTTTACGCACAAGGGCGTTGGATTATGGGGAAAAGGCGGATGTGCGCCACCATGACGATTGGGATGCCTTTCAACGGACACGCACGGGACGTCTGATTCTGCTGACGACGAAGGCCGAGGCCGATCTGTGGGAGTTCGACTTCGAGCCAGGCGATTGCCTGTTGGTTGGACAGGAAAGCGCGGGTGTGCCAGAATTTGTTGCCGCTGCGGCAGATCATGCAATCCGGATCGATATGCCGGGTGGAGGACGTAGTTTGAACGTCGCAATTGCCGCCGCTATCGCAGTTGGCGAGGCTACCCGGCAACTGCGCTAAAGCGTCAGCTCCATATCGCGATGCGGGATGCCGGCGTCGTCATAGACCGGGCCATAAGCGGTGAAGCCGAGCTTTTCATAAAACCCGATCGCGTGCGTTTGCGAGCCAAGTATCGCCTTTTGGAACGGGTGATTGCTGCGCAGATCATCAAGGATGGCGCGCATCAAAATAGACCCTATTCCGCTTGATCTTGCATCTTCCAGCACAGCGACCCGCTGAATTTTCGCCTTCTCCTCCATAGGCAAGACGCGTGCGGTCGCAATCGCGCGCCCGTCTTTACGCATGATATAGTGCAGACAGTCCGGGTCTTTGCCGTCAACCTCTTCCTCCTCGGGAACGTCCTGTCCCTCGATGAAGACCACCCGCCTGATCGTTAGGCAGGTGGCGAGGTCGTCCTCAGTGGTAGCGCGGGTGACCGTCATTGCGCGGGCGGTTCGGTGGAGGTCATGCTGTCGCGCTTGGCGAAGTCTTCATACCAGCTTGCAAGCGCATCATGGCCTTTGCGCCAGTCGCGATCTGCAAAACGCAGGTCCAGATAACCCAAGGCGCAGCCGACGGCGATATGGCCAATATTGAGCGGGCCTGAGAGGTGAGACATCCAGCGGGTTTCCAACGCGGAAAGACTTTGGGTGATCTTTGCCCATTGCGCGTCGACCCAAGGTGCGAAGCGCTTATCTTCGGGACGCAGGCGCGATTCGTAGACGCCAAGGATGGCGGCATCCATCATCCCGTCGGCTGTCGCCTCTAGCGTCAACAGCTCCCACTGGCGAGCGGCGGAGCTGTAGAGACCGGCCTGCACGCGGTCATCGAAAAAGCGGCAAATCACCCTGCTGTCATAAAGCGCGGGGCCTGCTGGGCGCTCCAGCGTCGGGATTTTGCCAATCGGGTTGAGCTGCAGCGGGTTTGCGCCGGGTTCAAGCGGCGTGCCGCCCGCGGTGACAAGCTCGATATCATCGAACTGTCCGGTCTCTTTCAGCAGCACGAGGACTTTGCGCACGTAGGGTGAGGTCGGGGCGTAATAGAGTTTCATGTTTCAGGTCTCCTTTGGGTCAGCGCCATGCATAAGCCCGGCGAGCATTGCGAGTTCCATGCCTTGCCCGTAGGCGGCGACATGGTCGGCGGCCGCATGGCGCACATCATCGGGTTTGTTTTGATTGAGCTTCCAGGTGCCTTCGATGCCCGTGACCTCAAACCTGAACGGAAGGATCGCACGCATCATCTTCTCCATCACGCCATCGCTCATCTTTTCCGACGTCCAAGGCGTTTTGGGCAATAATAGAGTCTCAAAATGCGCGCTGAGCCGGTCGAGCATTTGATGTAGGTTGCCATGTGGCATTGGGTGCAGCACACCACGCAACCGCACCGAGACATAGTTCCAGGTGGGCACCTGATCCGGCACCCCGTACCAGTCGGGGGAGATATAGCTGTCCGGCCCCATGACGGAGATCACCGCCTTCGCGGGTGCGCCGAGACGTGCAATCGGGTTGGAGCGGACAAGGTGCAATTCGGCCTCTGCGCCCGTTTCATCTAGTAGAAAGGGGATGTGTGAGGTGAGTGGGCCATCCTCCCCATTCACCGCCAGCGTCCCAAACGCGCGTTCGCGCGCGAAACGGATGTTGCGCGCGGTCTCCTCTTTGCGGAAAGCGGGGTTGGGGTGCATGGCTCGGGTCCTTTCGAAGCGCGAGCCTAGGGGAGGCTTCGGTCTAGTCCAAGGCCTCTTTTTGCGGGAAAAGCGTGACCGGATCCCCTGCCTGCCATTTCGGGAATTTCGGCATGATGCGCGTAAAGCGGTCGCTGTCCAGAAAGGCGTCGAGCCAGCGGATCAGGTTGGGCCAAGGCTGTGCATCGAACCATGCACGATCCGTATTGGCGAATTGCCGAACAAAAGGCAGAATCGCCATGTCGGGTTGGGTGGGCTTTTCGCCGTAGAGGAAATCCTGGCCAGCGAGCTGCGCGTCAAGCTGGCGTAGGAAGGTTGCAGCTTTTTCGCGTTCCTCCCCCGGCTCGCTGTTATGGCGGGTGTGGTATTTGTAGCGGTCCAGCGCCGTTTTGAAGGGGCCGTCGGAGGTGGCGATCAGGTCGCGGCCTTCATCGGGGTAGTCAAGCCAACTTTCGGGGTCATTCTGTTCTAGCGCCCAGTCCATGACGTCGAGGCTTTCTTCGATCACTTTGTCCTGCGTGATTAGGACCGGAACGGTACCTTTGGGGGAGGCTTCGAGGAATTCAGGTGCTTTGTCGCGGAGCAGGATCTCACGGATTTCAGTCTCTATTCCTGCGGAAACCAGCGCCAAACGCGCGCGCATCGCATAGGGGCAACGGCGGAAGGAATAGAGGATGGGCCTCATGCGACGAGCTGGTTCTTGGCCACGGATTTGATGGTTGCGGGGACGATTTTCCCCTCGGGCTGATCCGTGTCAAACGCGACTTCGGCGAATTGCGCGGTGCGGCCCATGCGGGGGTTTTCCATCAGGATGTGATGGGTCTGGCCGACCTGATTTTTAAGGTGCTTCTCGACCTGGGCCTGCCCGGCCTCGCGCAAGCGTGCCGCGCGCTGCTTGATCGCTTTGCCATTTACTTGCGGCATCTTGGCGGCGGGCGTGCCTTGGCGGGGGGAGTAGGGGAAGACGTGCAGCCAGGTCAGGTCGCAATCCTCGACCAGCTTGAGGGAGTTTTCGAACATGGCATCCGTCTCGGTCGGGAAACCGGCGATGATGTCGGCGCCGAAGGTCATATCGGGGCGCAGCTTTTTGGCGTCCTCGCAAAACTTGATCGCGTCGTCGCGTAGGTGGCGGCGTTTCATGCGTTTTAGGATCATGTCGTCACCCGCCTGCAGCGACAGATGCATATGAGGCATCAGGCGCGGCTCGGTCGCGATGGCTTGCATCAAGGCCTCATCCACCTCGATCGAATCGATGGAAGAGATACGTAGGCGGGGCAGGTCAGGTATAAGCTTCAGGATGCGGGCGACGAGATCGCCGAGCTTGGGTTCCGCTGGCAGATCCGCACCCCAGGAGGTCAGATCGACGCCGGTCAGGACGACCTCGTTGAACCCCGATTGCACCAGCCGTTTGATCTGATCAACGATGACGCCTGCGGGGACGGAGCGGGAATTGCCGCGGCCATAAGGGATGATGCAGAAGGTGCAGCGATGGTCGCAGCCGTTTTGCACCTGAACATAGGCGCGCGACCGGGTGCCGAACCCGTCGATCAGATGCTGCGCGGTCTCGGTCACGGACATGATGTCGTCGACGATGACCTTTTCCGTCTCCCCTATGAAATCACCAGCAAGGCCTTGCCATGTTGCCGGGTCCATCTTCTCCGTGTTGCCCATGACGAGGTCGACCTCATCCATGGCGGCGAAGGTTTCCGGTTCGATCTGCGCGGCGCAGCCGGTGACGATCATGCGCGCGCCGGGATTGTCACGCTTAAGCTTGCGAATTTCCTGACGCGCTTTGCGAACGGCCTCTGCCGTCACGGCGCAGGTATTCACGACGACAGCGTCGCCCATGCCCGCTTGGGCGGAGAGCTCCTTCATCGCCTCCGTCTCGTAGCTGTTGAGACGGCAGCCGAGAGTCGCGAAGATGGGCGGTTTAGCTGTCATCGATCTGGCTCAAGAAATCAGGCGTAAGCGTCCCGGAAAAAACATGCGCGGTCGGCCCAGTCATCCAAACACCGTCCTCGCGCCAGTCAATCTCGATCCGGCCACCGTCCAGGTCAATCGCTACTTTGCGCGCAGTTAGACCCTTTCTGGCAGCGGCCACTGCAGTTGCGCAGGACGAAGACCCAGAAGCCAGAGTGACACCTACCCCGCGTTCCCACACACGCATGCGCAGATGATCAGGGCCGATGAGGGAGGCGAATTGAACATTGGTGCGCTCCGGGAAGAGCGGGTGATGTTCTATCTCGGCCCCGCGAGCTTCAAGGTCTACGGCCTCTGCATCCTCGACAAAGAACGTACAATGCGGGTTGCCCATTCCGGTCGCAGTTGGAGCACCATCTATGGGCAGTTCCAACGTACCTATCGCTTCCGCCAAGGGGATGTCCTGCCACTCGAGCAAGGGCGCGCCCATATTGACACTGACAAGACCAGGTGCCGCCTGGACGGCTTGCAGCAAGCCGCGCTCTGTTTTTAGCGTCATTGCGT
The DNA here is from genome assembly GCA_026710325.1 of Litoreibacter sp. Taxonomy (GTDB): domain Bacteria; phylum Pseudomonadota; class Alphaproteobacteria; order Rhodobacterales; family Rhodobacteraceae; genus Litoreibacter. The sequence continues at coordinate 30,209 of JAPORH010000071.1, forward strand.
CAACGCCATGGTGAGACATCTCATACTGCGCGACGCACCGGGTCGCGTTTCCGCAAGCGGCCGCGGTGGAGCCGTCGGCATTGTAGAAGGTCAGCCCGATATCGGCGCCAGCCACATCGTCCAGCACAGCCAGCTGGTCGAACCCGACACCGCGATGCCGGTCACCGAGCGCGCGCGCGAGCGCTGAGGTGACCACAGCGCCGGCGCCCCGCTGGTCTATGACCACGAAGTCGTTTCCAAGCCCGTGCATTTTCATGAAGGGCAAGCTATTTGCGCTGTCTTTCGTCATGGCGCTGCATATAGCGACGGTTTGTCGATGTGTTAAGGGCCCAAGTAATGAGCGCTGGGCTCAGGACCCTGGGGCTTGCTCGGGGGACAAAATATCGGTGACCATTCTCAGGCTGCGCGCACGTTTGGGTTCTATCAGCCAGATTTGTTCATGCGGGACCTTGAAGGCCTTTGCCATGATCGAGCGGGAATACCCCATTTCAGTCCAATACTGCTGAGCGATTCTAAATGTCTCCTGCGTGGGTCTGTCGCTTTTCCATGCATGCAGACCAAGTTTGCCGTCCTCATACATAATGCGCTGTTTGCCAGCGATGAAAATGTCGATGCATGCGGAGAAACACGCCGCAACAACAAATGTGTTGATGCCTTTTTGCTTGATGGTGCGGCCAACCTGATGCGCGGCGACCGGATCGCCACCTGGGCTTTGCAATATGATCAGCCCATTCACCTCGCCTTGCGTCGCAAGAGCTTGAAACCAGTAGGAGGTTTCGCTGGTGATCTTACCGTCAAGCACTAGAAAATCGCCGTTTTCTGTCTGTTCGACGAAGAGAGCACCGCCAATCGCTTGCGCTTCGTCGGTGACCAAAACCCCATTCTGAGCATTGGGTGTCGCGCAGGCGCAGAGGCCGGTCAGTCCGATAAGGGCAAGAAGGATTCTGAAATACATGGCGGGGTGACTCCTTTGACCTAATGTGGGTCGATTGCGACAAAATGGAAAGCAAGGTTTTGCATCTGTTTTAGCCCTTGACGGGTCGGGGTCGTGGCTTTAGTTGGGCACCTCACGTGGGCCCTTAGCTCAGTTGGTAGAGCAACTGACTTTTAATCAGTAGGTCGATGGTTCGAACCCATCAGGGCTCACCACTTTATCTTCGAAGTGGTACATAGGCGGAAATCAATTTCGCGTGCAGGCATCGGACGACTAGTGGTCGACACATGCTGCTGTCTTGGTGCTATGATAGCACAACTGATGTTGCGCGGGGTGCCTCATGTTTCAATCTATTGGCGGTTTTATTGTTTTTGCTCTCGATATCTGGGCGATCGTTTCCATTATCAATTCCAAGGCTGAGACCTCCAAGAAGGTTCTGTGGATCCTTCTGGTTCTGCTACTGCCGCTTATTGGTTTTGTGATTTGGTTTTTCGCGGGGCCGCGCCCAAGCCAATGAATGGGGGTGCTGAGTGGGTCAAGCGCCGCTTAGGATAAAGGACTGGCTGACCACACTTCGGACCTGAACGTCGAAGCAAGGCTTTGCGATGATCAAAACCGGCTCGCTCGTCGCACCTGTCAGGTAGTGCTCCGGGTAGGGCGATACGAAAACGGCGTCGAGCTTCGGATGCCGCGCCTGCAGCGCAGAGACCGCCGCGCGACCGGAGGAGCCTTCGGCCAGCTCGGTGCTGGCGATGATGAGTTCCGGCGCCATGTCCCGCCCCATTTCAATGGCTTGGGCGGCCGTGCGCGCCACGCCGGTTACCTCGCACCCCATCTCGCTGACGCAATTGGCCATGTCCATGGCGATCAACGTGTCATCTTCGATCAGCAAGACGCGTTTTCGGGGGCGATAGGGCATTTCAAGCAGGGCCGTTTCGAACAAGGCGGGGACGGATTCAGGCTCAATGCGGAGGATCAAGGCGATATCTTCAAAAACGAATTCTTCGATCGTTCGGAGAAGGAGGACTTCGCGGGAATGGCGTGACACCTGCCGCATGCGGTTGCGCGCCGCCACTTGGCTGAAGGAAAGCATCGGGGGGTCTTCCCATATGTCAGCAAGGGCGCGAAACAGCTCGATCCGGATGGCACGCACGGAGACATCTAAGATTTTTGGGCGGGCCAATTGGCGCGCCCGATTGGCAAGCTGATCGCCCGTGCGCCGGCACCCCGACAAGGCACGACCGTAGCGCCGCAGAAAGGGCATCACCGCGTCAAGAATATCTCCTGCTGCCCGGCTGACGCCGTCGGCCATACGCAGTACCTCAATTCTTAGACTGTCGGTGAATGACTTTTGAGGCTAGGCGCAAAATGTGAAGATTTTGGTAACTTTTTGTACTTTCACGCAGAATTTCTCAACGCACCGTGTCGCCGGGCGCGAAGACCGGCGATATTTCAACATGCCGCGGTGGTGAATTTGCTGATTTGTCCAGGCTTGCCAGAATAATCTCGGCGGCTTTTCTGCCAATTTCGGCCCTGCAGCTATCCATTGTTGCCAACCGTTTGGGAAGTCCGTCGATCAGCTCCACGCCGTTGAACCCGGCCATGCCGATATCATCTGGCACATCAATTCCCGCCTCTAGGCAGTAGAGTAAACCGCCGGCGCCGATCATGTCATTGGAATAATACAGAAAATCGAGGTCTTTGCTGCGCTCAAGGATGGCCTGCGTCATTTCCCGGCCTTTGGCCAGGGCCGAGCCACCTGAATAATACTCTTCGTCGGCAAGAGACAAACCCGCCTCCTGCAGCACGGCGGTGAACCCTTCGAAACGTTTGCGCGCTCGGTGGTCGAGCGGCATTTTGGTGCCGAGAAGCCCGATTTTGCGGTAGCCACGCTTCAGTATCTCGGTCGCGGTCTCGCGCCCGGCGCGCACATGGCTAATGCCAACGCATGCGTCGATCGCGTCCCCGTCCACATCCATGATTTCGACTACCGGAACACCCGCGTTCGCCATCATTTTGCGTGCGGCATCGGTGTGCTCCAGCCCCGCGACGATCAGACCAGAGGGCCGCCAGGAGAGCATTTCGAAGATGACCTCCTCCTCCTTATCGGGTTCGTAATAGGTGACGCCTACGACGGGTTGTAGCTGTGTGCCCTCAAGCACCTTGGAAATGCCCATCATCACTTCCGGGAAGACCATATTGGACAGGCTGGGGATGATGACGCCTACCAGATTGACCCGGTTGGAGGCGAGGGCGCCCGCGATCTTGTTTGGGACGTATCCAAGTTCCTTCGCGGCGTTCAGGACCTTTTCGCGCGTCTTTTCAGAGACCTCACCGCGGTTTCGCAACACCCGGCTCACGGTCATCTCGGAGACGCCAGAGGCTTCAGACACATCTCGGAGCGTGAGCTGTGGGCGGTAGTCGGGGTCTGAGCGGGAGGTCAAATGTCGGGGCCTTTGGTCGTTGTGCGCATGTCCTTGATACAGCGGAAGTTGAGGCTTGTCCAAAGCGGAATAGCTGGTTATGTTAACGCTAACAATTCAGATTTGTTGACGCTCCGGCCGAGGCAAATCACTTCAAAGGGGACGCGCTTGGGCCAATTTGTGCGTCCCCTTTTTTGTTGCGTCACTCCTTCGATCTGCGCATGAAGGTAGGGAAGGCCCCGTGGCTCAACTGGATAGAGCAGCCCCCTCCTAAGGGGCAGGTTGCAGGTTCGAATCCTGCCGGGGTCGCCAATTTTGTTGGTTTGATTGAGCGCTCAGGAGGGGTGGGGACGCGGGTAAATGCTCCATTGCCTGCGGGGAGTGTCATACCACACTGATTTTTCAAGGTTTCTAAACTTTCCTAGGGTTTGGTGGTTACGCCAGTCTCTGAACCCTTTTCGATCGCTGCTTGAAATTGTTCGGTATAACGCCATTGCTCCTTCGCCGCTCTTCGAAATTGGCCTTTATGGCGTGCATCTGTAAAATCGAACCCGCAAATTTCCGAACTTATTCATCCAGACTTGGGGCTGCGTGAGGACCACTAAGTAGGGTCTTTCGGTTTGATTGATTTGGAGAGAACTTCCTGAGCTTTGGTTAAAGAAGGTCTCTGAGTTTGGATCAATTCGGCTGAGAGAAAGGGACTCTATTGCGAGCGTATTCGCATCAATCCACTTTAAAGTCTGTGGAATAGAATGGTTTTTGCCCTCGGTGCGCGAGGTGTTTTCGTAGACACTGCAATAAGCAGTTTCTTCGCACGTCCAGATTTCCTGAGGTTCTGCCAAAAGCGCTGAAGACGTTGCCAAAAACATAAAAGCAAAAATGGTCCCGGTGACCCTTACATGTCGATTTGCGGCGTCCAACACTGAACGAGTATGCATCGCTTACGCTTTCGATGAACCAAAACCCGATTGAAAAGGGCGAGCAAGTGCCTTTCTTGCTCGCCCCTTTGCTATGCTTGGCCGTTAAAACTACTGCCTAGCGGTTGCCGTCACCCGATAGATTTCTCCCTCATCCGTCGCGACATAGAGTGAGTTATCAGGTGCCATAACCAAACCGCGGAAACGCTTCGAAAAGCCGAGCGGCATGCGTGTAATCCCATTGATGCCCAAGCCATCAGGTGTGATTGAGATCATGTCTATCCGCTGGCCAATTGGAGTGCCTCCAAAGCCAATACCAAGAACACCCGTCGCGAGCCGACCTTCGTAGATACCCCAGTTCTCGCCTTTCAAGAATGCAGCAGACGAGGTGCCTTGTGACCAACCATTGTTGTTCCAAGTCGGTGGCATCAGGTCTTCAAAGCGCGTGTCACTCATTGGCATGTAGGAGGCGCGGACCGCTGGGTCCAACTCGTCCATTTGCTCCGGTTCATATCCGCAATATTGGTCGGGGCAAGCGCCTCTTCCGGCGACATTTTCTTGAGGATCCCACCCAGCGTTTCCGCCGTTTACAAGTGCGGTAATCTCATCGCTGTGCCATGGCCCGTGCTCTGCCGTAAACGCTTTGCCATCGCTGGGACGGAAATCAATTCCCTGAACGTTGCGGTGCCCATAGGTGTAAATGCGACTATCAAACCCGTCCGGTGGGTTGTTATCGGGGTGCGCGTTGCCATCCGTATCAACACGCAGAACTTTGCCGCATAGCAGTTCTGGAGATTGTGGGCAGATACCATAGTGGCGGTCGCCACCAGCGACCCAAAGATACCCACCCGGACCAATACGCACACGCCCACCATTATGAGCGCCGGGGCCGCCAAAGGGTTGGTCAGACGCGAGCGGTTTGTACTGGATGTCAGTCACAATATCTGTTCTGTCCGCCACGCTGCTCATGTCGTCACTCAAAGTGAGACGCATGACAATGTTACCGTCACAGCGTTCGAAATTGGTTTTGCACCCCTCGCCGTGATATTTATCGGAGGTCGAAGCGACGTAGAGTCGGCGGTTTTGATCAAAGTTACGATCAGCAGCTACGCCCATCATACCGGCCTGACCTTCACAGAACAGGTCTTCGCCCGCTTCAGAGTATCCCTCGGTGCCTTTCATTCCGTAAATTTTTGTCACCGTTCCATCCGAGGAACGCATTGACAGCCCTTTGCATTTCTCTGTGAAAAACATCGTGCCGTCAGCACGAACGGTCATGTCCCATGGCGAGTCGAGACCCTCAAGGACGGGCGTGGCTTCTAGGACGGGAATGTCCATTCCTTGCGCTGACGCGACGGAACTACCTATGACAATAGCCACCGCCGCAGATGCGACAAGCGATCCACATGTTGAATACTTCATTCTAAAATCCTCCCATTTTAGTTTTTGTATTTGAATTATTTGAACTGATTACTACTCGTATTTCGCGTCCTTCAAATAAGCGGCCAAGTTCTCAATATCTTCATCGGACAGCGGTCTGGCCATCATGATCATGAGCGGTGAATTCGGGCCAAACCTTTGTCCGGACCTGTAAGCTATGAGTTTTTCGCGCGTATATTCGACCGTGTTGCCGGAGACTTTAGGGTAGCTTGATGCCCCTTTGCCCGCTGGCCCGTGACAGGCATGACAAGATTCATGATATAGCTTGTCGCCCGCTTCCGCATCACCTGCAGTCGCACCACTGGAAATAACGAGCGCGACAGCGAGTGATATTGCGCCGATGAATTTTGGCATGTTCTTCCTCGCTTCGAAGGGATGGTACGCCAGCGTCGTATTGAGTCAAGTATGGATTAAGCGAGAGCAAGACGCCCAACGGGCGGAGCTTGCCTGCACCGCGTCCAGCCTGCGATGCCCGGAGATGAGCCGGTAGAGGCAAGGGCCGCGAGGGGTTTTGGAGGCCCAGACCTCGATGGCCTGGCGGAGCATGTCCCTTACAATCGGCGCTATGGGGATGTGGTGGATTTGGGTCATTGGGCCTCCGGCTTTTGGGGAGGCGTAGCCCTGCGTGGTTCATGCCGCATGACGGGCGCGAACGGTCTGTTTCCGCCCGACTTACCTTCAAATTTGCGTTTGAGACCCCATATATGGCCCAAAGGAAAGGGATATTGCATGGATCTAGAGGATTTCTTGAGCGGATTGTCTGGCGGGGGTTTGACCCTGCTTTTGCTGGCGGCGCTAATCATTGTGTCGATCCTGATGGCGGTGCGCATCGTGCCGCAATCGGAGAAATACGTGGTGGAACGGTTTGGCAAACTCAGGTCCGTTTTGGGGCCCGGGATCAACATCATTGTACCGTTTTTCGACCGGGTGGCGCATAAGATTTCCATTCTGGAGCGGCAGCTGCCGACGAATAGCCAGGACGCGATCACCTCAGACAACGTGCTGGTGCAGGTGGAGACCAGCGTGTTTTACCGCATCATTGAGCCCGAGAAGACCGTGTACCGGATCCGCGATATTGACGCGGCGATTGCGACCACGGTGGCGGGGATCGTGCGGTCCGAGATCGGGACGCTGGAGCTCGATGAGGTGCAGTCCAACCGGGCGCAGCTGATCATCCGCATCCAGCAATCGCTGGAGAAGGTGGTGGACGACTGGGGCATCGAGGTGACCCGGGCGGAGATTTTGGACGTGAACCTGGACGAGGCGACCCGGGCCGCGATGCTGCAGCAGCTGAACGCGGAGCGGGCCCGGCGCGCAGCCGTGACGGAGGCCGAGGGGCAGAAACGTTCGGTCGAGCTGAACGCGGATGCGGAGCTTTACGCCGCCGAGCAGACCGCCAAGGCGCGGCGCGTGCAGGCGGATGCTGAGGCCTACGCGACCAGCGTTGTGGCCCAGGCAATTGCCGAGAACGGGCTGGAGGCCGCGCAGTACCAGGTGGCGTTGAAGCAAGTTGAGGCGCTGACCGCGGTGGGCGCGGGCGACGGCAAGCAGACCATTTTGCTGCCCGCCAACGCGCTGGACGCCTTTGCTGATGCCTTTGGTCTGCTGAAAGGGCGCTCCTCATGATTTGGTCGGCCTATTGGATTTGGATCGCTGCAGCACTGGTGCTTGGCATTTTGGAGATGCTGGCACCGGGCTTCATTCTGCTGGGGTTTGCGATTGGCGCAGGGGTGATTGGCACAATTTTTTACGTGGATGGCGGGCTGGGGGGCTATTTGGCGGGCTCCTTGCCGATGACATTGGTGGTTTTCGCAGCGGTGTCGCTGGTGTCGTGGATCGTGATGCGCCGCATCTTTGGCAAGCGCCAAGGCCAAGTGAAGGTTTGGGATACCGACATTAACGATCCTTGAGTTTCGCTGCGGCTTTGCCGCATCGACCCGCGCCCTCGGCTGTGCCTCGGGCGCTT
>JAPORH010000051.1 GCA_026710325.1 Litoreibacter sp.
CTCCTCGAGCTTGCAAACGCACTTATCAAAGCGAAGCGAAAATGGTCGCCAAAACCAACTTGACCAAGACGGATACTTCGGTGTAGGCACCCGGGGTCGCCACGTCGCCCACTTTGGCGCTCCAAGCGCTGTCAGGGATCGCCTCACCATCCGCATAAACGGTGACGCCATTTTCTGTAAAAGAGACCGCCAAGTGGCTCCAAGCACCTTCGGTCAGGAAACCAGGTTCAGAGGTCCAGCTGTGGTTCGATCCGCCATCACCTTCCGCCATGCGCAGAAACAGCTCACCGTTTTTGGTATGGCCTAACCGGAAATGCCCGCCATCGCCCGCATTCTTTTCATCCTTGGTGACGAACATGCTTTCGTCGCCCAAGTCATCAGGGCGCACCCATAGCGCAATTGTGCCTTGGGTGACCGACATGGCTGGATCGTGGTTGAGGAAGGCAAAATCATTTTCACCGTCGAATGAAAGCGCTCCGCCAGGGCTTCCATCCGGTCCGTCCGTTGTCCCATCGGTGCGCAGAAGCGCCGCGTTTTCGTCAAGGCTATAAGCTTTGATTGCCTCGCCCGCGCCGGTTTGATCGACAAACGCGCCATCATCGCCAGCCCCTAGGGTCCAGTACCCTAGAGCGCCCGGAAGGCCTGCAGGCTCAGGCGTATCGGTCATGTCGATCTCGTCCGCGCCCTCGGTGCCGTCAATGTCTTGTCCTGCGACTTCAACAGTTGCGAGTTGTTCAAATGGGGCGCGCGTTTCCGTAAACGCAGGATCATCGTCAGAGCCCGCAGCCAACATATCTTCGGAGAAATTAGCGTTCTCAAACGCGCCAGCCGGATCGCCTGTCACTGGGCCAAGGTTCTCAGTGCCAAAGCCATTATTTGTCTGCATGTTGGCGCCGTCGCTTGGCGTCCTTGTATCGTATCCTTTGATTGCCTCCCCGTTCACTTGGGTGATTTTCTCGTCACCTGCGGGGTTCAGAGCCTCGGCCAAATCCTCTACCCCATCGACGATGCCATAAGTCACGCCCGCGTCGGTCTGGATGTCCTCTTTCTCGACCAGATCGCCATGCACGATCACCTGCCCGATCAAGTCCATGGCGTGGGCTCCGCCGCCGCCATGCTGGTTGGAAACAACGGAAATGATGCTCTCAAGCGCTTCGTCGCCCATCACGTCCGCATGTTCGACATAGACATTTGCCGTATGCCCAATCACTCCAATGCTGTCTTCGCTAGCGTCATAATCGGCAATGATATCAATGCCGAAGCTGTCGACCCAATGGTCATGCTGCTCGTTGTTCTCGCCCGCGACACCGGCCCAATTTATGGAACCGTCGGCCTGCACATGTTTCTCGATAATGTCCTTTTTGCCGTTGAGCTGCGGTTTGATCAGGAACGTATCGGCCCCCTCCCCGCCAATGAGAACGTCATCACCATGCAGCGGCTGATCGGCATAGGCGGCGAGCTTTTGCAGCGCTGGATCAACCTCACCATCGGGGTCGCCACGGGTCACGATGTCGATTGCCACTTGCCCGATCTTCTGCTCGCCCGCATCTGAGGTCGAAATCAGGGTGTCGTTGCCCGCGCCGCCATCAATAACGTCTGAGCCACGACCACCGTCCAGCACATCGTCGCCTTCCCCGCCGCGTAAAATGTCGTCACCATAGCCACCATGTAGCTCGTCATCGCCGCCCAGCCCTTCGATCACATCATCAGCACCATTGCCTTCGATCACATCGGAAGCATCGCTCGCAGTTTCGGTCACAGGTGTTTCGAGCGAGTTTTCTCCCAAGAAATAGGACGGGTGGTAGTCTTCGACCGGGACCAGTGGGACATCACTCGGCGGGTTTTGAAAGTCCTCTGCGCTTTGATAAAAAGCGCTTTGGTCAACCGGCAGTCCGTCGATTGCGACACCAAGCACCATGCCGCCACCTTTGTCAAAATAAGTTAGGTCAACCTCATAGAGCCCGCCCTCAAACTCGGCCACGCGGGAGGTTGCGTCGCTGGCGCGGATGCCAGAAAATTCGCTGAAATCCACCCCACCGATCTGCAGCGAAAACCCGTCATCGGAGACGACTTCGATCTCATGGACGCCAGCGGGAATATAGACAAATCCCGACATGGTCAGAGCGGACGGCCCCATCTCGAAGGCGGAGCCGTCGCCGACAATTGAGTCTGCGTCATGGTCGAGAAACTCGGCTGCGCTCGTGTCACTGCGATTTGCGCCGTAAGCGATCTCTGTTGCGGTAAAGCTCAAATCCGGTGCCCCAGAAGCGGCCTCAAGCGCGTCCTCCAAACTCCGTATGGGGGTGCCAGGTACGTAGACCGCCCCGCTGAGCCCCGTCCCAGACGCCGGAATCCCAGCAACATCTGCAAGTGCTATTGCTGGGGCTAAGCCTGATGGTGTGTTGACGTCAGAAGGGTTAAAGCTGGTCGGTATAGTCATGGCACAATTCTCCTGTTGGCGCGAAACGACGTTTTGCGCGTGACCCAAATTGAGTGCTTTGGGTGATGTTCTGAATGGACTGGTGACCCGAGCGCGCTGAAAGACCAGCGGCACCCGAAAACTCGGACTGGAGACGACATTATTCTGAATTGTGATGAGAAAAAGATGTGCCTGTTCGATCGGCGGATACCAGTAGATCGTTGCAAAGCGGATCAGCAAGGCTTTGCCAAATTATTTTTAAATGCTTGTTTTAATTTATTAAAAATTGGCCACCCGTTCACCGAAACAATCTAGCCGAAAACAGCCGCACCGTTTCTGCATCAGGAAAACCGGCAAGATTACGCATACGTTGGCTGGGTTTTGCCGAAGCCTGGGAATGAACAAAATCTCAGTATATCGAATCCGGCTTGTTCAAAACCCGGCCTACTGGGACGCCCTGCCGAGTCCTTGATTTGCGGCAAAAGCACAGCGCCGGCGTCTGTCTTTCCAACACCTCCTCACTCGACTTGCACAGCTTCAATCTTCTATGCCACCTTCAGCGTCGGGAGGATCACGGCATTGACGAATATGAAGCGGCACTATGCTGCACCCTGACCGTTTCTTTCCCGCGGAGCAGTCAACCCGGAGCTTGGCGAGACGACTGTTTGATCAGGTCGAGCCCCTGCCTTTGATCTGTCCGCACGGGCATACTGAGCCCGTCTGGTTCGCAAAGAACGAGGGCTTCCAGGATCCGGCACAGCTTATGATCGTTCCGGATCACTACATTGTCCGAATGCTCGTATCACAAGGGGCAACCCACGCAGATCTTGGGGTTCCCACAAAGGACGGCTCACCTTACGAAACAGACAGCCGCGTCATTTGGCGCAGATTTGCAGAAAACTACCACCTGTTCCGGTCCACGCCCGTGCGCCATTGGATGGATTTCACCCTTGAAACGCTGTTCGGAATTGAAGGCCCATTGACCGGCGATCAGGCCGACGAGAGCTACAACCAAATCGCAGACGCTCTCTCCAGCGACGCAATGCGCCCGCGTTCTCTGTATGAGCGTTTTGGCATTGAAATCATTGCAACAACGGATTCCTGCCTTGACCCGTTGACGCATCACATGTCTCTCAAAAATGATCCTTGGCAGGGCCGTGTCGTCCCCACGTATCGACCAGACCAAGTTACAAACCCGGATACAGATGGGTTCCTGGATCACATCGCACAATTTGGGGAAATAACAGGTGAAGAAACACATAGCTGGGACGGCTTGCTGGCCGCACATCGCAAGCGGCGTGCGGACTTCATCGCTTTAGGCGCAACCGCAACAGATCACGGCCATCCAAGCGCACAGACAGCCGACTTGACCCGGCATGAATGTGAGACACTTCTGGCGCGCGTGTTGTCGGGTAGCGCAAGCGCACAAGACAAAGAGCTGTTTCGCGCGCAGATGCTGACGGAGATGGCAAGAATGAGCCTCGAAGATGGGTTGGTGATGCAGCTCCACCCTGGCTCACGCCGCAACCATTCCACCCCTGTCTTTGATCGATACGGACCGGACAAGGGTTTCGACATCCCCGGACCTACGGACTTTGTGTCGGCCTTGTCGCCTCTCTTGAACGCCTATGGCCATGATCCGCGTTTGAGGCTGATCCTGTTCACGCTTGATGAGACGGCCTACGCGCGTGAGCTCGCCCCGCTGGCTGCCGCCTACCCCTGCTTACGGCTCGGCCCCGCATGGTGGTTTTTCGACAGCCCCGACGGGATGATGCGCTACCGGGAGCTGACGACGGAGACAGCTGGCTACTACAACACCGCAGGCTTCAACGATGACACGCGCGCCCTGCCCTCGATCGCTGCGCGACATGACATGGCCCGCCGTATCGACTGCGCCTTCCTCGCCAAGCAGGTGGTCGAGCATCGCTTGAATGAAGATGAGGCTATTGAGGTAGCACAGGACTTGGCCTACGGGCTCGCCAAGCGCGCTTACAATTTGGAGGGGCAAACGTGAAACAGACCTGGCGCTGGTTTGGCCCAAGTGATCCGATTTCCATCGACGAGATTGTTCAAACCGGAGCGACAGGCGTCGTCACGGCCCTGCACCATATTCCAAATGGCGCTGTCTGGGGTCTTGAGCAGATCAACGAACGCAAGGCCGCAGTCGCGCATCGCAAAGATGGATCGCCTTCGGGCCTCACCTGGGACGTGGTTGAAAGCCTGCCGGTCTCCGAGGACATCAAAAAACAAGACGGCGACTGGCGCGATCATATCGCGGCCTACAAAGACAGTCTGAAAAACCTAGCAGAGGCAGGCATTCAGACGATTTGCTACAACTTCATGCCGGTAATCGACTGGACGCGCACTGACTTGGGACATGTGACACCAACCGGGTCGACCTGCATGCGCTTCGATCTCGAAGATTTTGCGGCCTTCGACATTTTCATACTCGAGCGCCCGGGTGCCGAGGCAGATTTCGAAGATAGCGTGGTTGCAGAAGCGCGTCGGAGGTTCGAAGCCCTCGACGAAGAGGGTCGAAACGCGCTGGCGCACAACATCACAAAAGGGCTGCCAGGCGCGAATTTGAACCTCACCTTCGCAGAATTCCGCGCCCTGCTCGCCAGCTATGACGATATTTCGGCAGACCAGCTACGCTCCCATCTTTTTGCTTTTATCGAAGAAGTAGTCCCCGTGGCTGAAAGCCTTGGCTTACGGCTTTGCTGCCATCCCGATGACCCGCCTTTTCCGCTGCTGGGCCTACCGCGCGTTGTCTCGGATGAGGCCGATTACAACGCGCTCGTACAAGCGGTCGACAGTCCGGCAAATGGCATAACGCTCTGCTCCGGCTCGCTTGGCGTAAACCCGGCCACCGACCTTCCCGGTATGATGGAGAGACTGGGCGGCAAGGTGCATTTTCTGCATTTGCGAAATGTCGCGCTGGAGGATACGCGCTTTCCCGGTTCCTTCCATGAAGCCGCCCATTTGGAAGGTACGACAGATATGGTCGCGCTCATCCGCGCTGTGTTGACAGAGGAAGAACGGCGCAAAAAGGCAGGACGTTCCGATTGGTGTATTCCGATGCGGCCTGATCATGGGCAAGCCATGGCCGACGACCTGACACGCGTCCAGCAGCCAGGCTACCCACTGGTTGGCCGGCTAAGAGGTTTGGCAGAGTTGCGCGGCGTCGCCACCGCACTCGGCGGTCAGCTGCAATGAGCTTATTTGACCCAAGTAAATGCGGTACCGGCATCGTTCATATAGGCCCCGGCGCGTTCCACCGTGCGCATCAGGCCGTCTACACCGAAGACGCGATGGCGCAAGACGGCGGTGACTGGCGCATCATTGGGGTTAGCCCAAGAAGCACTTCAGTTGCAGATGCGCTGGAAGCACAAAGTGGACGGTACACGCTTGTGACACGTGGCGCAGAGGGTACGCGGTATCGCGTCATCCAATCTATCGCTGGCGCGCTGGCGTTGACGCATGGAGTCCAGCCCGTTTTTGATCACTTGATCGCGCCGCAGACAAAGATCGTCAGCCTGACCGTCACCGAAAAAGCCTACCGAAGCGATGCCCCGATGATCGCGCTTTTACTCGACGCACTCGATCATAGGCGCGCCGCGGGCCTCGCGCCTTTCACTCTCCTCTCCTGTGACAACCTGCCAGACAATGGCGCATTCCTGCGCAAGTTAGTTCTGGACGCTGCCACAATACGGAACGCAGCTCTGGCAGACTGGATCGAGGAATACTGCCGTTTCCCCTCCACCATGGTCGACCGGATCACCCCCGCCGCAACACCGGCGCTGGAAGCAGAAGTCGCAGAACAAACCGGATGGGCAGATCGGATGCCGGTTGAAACGGAAGACTTCAGCCAATGGGTCATCGAAGATGATTTCGTCGATGGCCGCCCCGCATGGGAAGTCGCAGGCGCCGAACTGGTCAAGGACGTGCGACCCTATGAGAAGATGAAGCTACGCATGCTCAATGGCGCGCATTCCATGCTTGCTTATGCGGGGCATCTTGCGGATCTGCGCTATGTGCGTGACGTGATGTCCGAACCTGTGCTCGCGGCCATAGTACACGACGCTACTTGAAACGAGGAGCGAAAAGGATTCGAATTGAAGCTT
>JAPORH010000075.1 GCA_026710325.1 Litoreibacter sp.
GCAAATGGCGGGGCCATGTCTGCGGGCGTGAGGCTTTGAAGGCGGTTTTTCTGAGCAGAAGCGTTTGAAGACGGTTTTGTACCTCTCCTGAACGCGGCGCCAGCCCGGCCTCGATCGGTTGATCATCGGTGAAATCACGCGGCGTTTCGTGCCTGTAGCAAGGCTCGAGAGAGACATGGTGTGAAGCCCGCCCAATCGAATACGGTCCCATTGAAACATCGACGCCGGATTGCAGTGCTAGAAAAGCGGTGTGCTGCGTTTCCTCGCGCAGACGCCGCAGAACAAGTGGGATAACCGGCGCAAGACGGCCAAACCCAAAGCCGCTGAGCGCGGTACGTAGGGCCGCTGCACCTTGCAGGAAAACCCCACTTTCATCACGCCGCAAAAACCCTTCGGCCTCCAGCATAGCCGTATGACGGTACCCGGTTGTCATATGGTGCCCGCTTTGCTCAATCAGCCGAACGGGTTTGGCGTAGACCGCTTTTGCCGAGGCTTCGATGAACGCCTCGAACCCTTCAACGGCCTTGTCATATGGGCCCGCGTTCATGACGCGACCTTGCCTTCATTAAGTTGCAATGCTGGGCCCTGAGATAGGATTGCATCATCGTCCAGCGCCCATTGCACGTGCAGCTCGGCCCAGGTGTCGGCCCTGACGGATTGCGTCTCCAGCCCGCGCGGAAGGATAATCTGGACCGGCACCTCAACGCGCTGCGGCACAGGTTGCCCGTGCAGGATATCAAGCGCGACTTCAAGCGCGCGGGCCCCCATGCTTGCAGGGTAGTCAAGCGCAACCATCGGGACCTTCTTTTCAAGACATAGCTTGTACATGCCATTGAGATCGCCACCGGAATGCGCTGGAACACTCAGATTTCGACGCAGAAACTGCTGGACCGATCCGATCCCTTGCAAGCCGCTATCGCACCAAACGCCATCTGGTGGTCGGCCTGCATCGTCGAGTAGCCTTCCGATTGTCAGTAGACCGCTTTCCGGGGTCCAATCCGTATGGCTAACGAATTCAACTTGGATCCCGGGAAATTGCGACAGAACCGAAAGTGCTGCCTGTTGGCGACGGATCGCTGGGCTAGCCCCTTCGAGACCTGACAGCATCCAAACGCGTCCCTGTCCCTTAAGATGCTCAGCAAGCCACAGGGCGCTGATGCGGCCGATACGATGATCAGAGGCAGTTACAAATGCCGTCAACGAGGATCTGTCATTGGGGCGGCGATCCACGGCGACAATTGGAAGCCCTTCATCAGCGAGGTCCTTGAGCCGGTTGCTGAGGTCCTTATCGGCGACCGAAGCTGTCGAAATGAGCAGGATATCGATACCTTCCGCCACCAGCGTCTCGACCTGTTCGCGTTGGCGCACAGGATCGTCCGCCGCGTCGGCGACCAAAACGCCAGAGATCTGCTGCCGGTTGGTCTTTTGCGCATAGGCTAGGCTTTCCTGCATCGCCCGACGCCATGCGTTGGACACCGACGCGTTAGCAAAGCCGATCCGATACGGCGATTTGGTCCGATACTTCGCCGTCTCGACCGTCCGTACCAGGGCGGGGTCCCATTCCAGATCCGGTATGCCTCGTGGCTGTTTCGTAGACCCGCGCGTCACCCGGATTTTTGCCGTATCGGATTGCTCAATTGCCTCCAGCGGTGCGAAAGCCATGCCGCGTGCTTTCGGTCCCAACCTGACGAGACCGTGGTCATACCTTTCGAGCCACCCAGCCCGCGACAACGCACGCAACAATCCAAAACCCGTTGAACGTGTTGTCCCGAGGTCGTCCAGAATGTCCTGAGTCCGCCGTGGCGTGTTCACCGCATCGAACCCTTTCAGGATCGATGTGATGCGTTGGATGTTGGATTTGGCATCGCGGCTCATGGGGCGTCCTCAGCTCTGGGATTGCTTCATGTATACAGCCGCGGCCAAAATGATCAGCGTGCCTTTGATGACCAATTGGAGTTCGATGGAGAGGCCAAGGATAACGACGATGTTAAAAAGTGACACGAGAATCAGCGCCGCCAACAACACCCCCGGCACTGAGCCTTTGCCACCTGAAAGCGCCGCACCTCCGATGACCGCCGCGGCGATACTGTCGAGCTCGTAGCCGCGGCCTGTCCAGTTATCGACAATGCCGACGTAGCCTACAAGAAACAGCCCAGCGAGTGCGGCCATCACGCCCGAGATGACATAGGCCATCACCTGCAACAGTTTGGTGGGTGCGCCGGTCATATAGGCGGCTTCGGGGCTATCCCCGAAAAGCTTCAAGCGGCGTCCAAAAATCGTCCGCTCCAGCAACCAGTGCATCGCGAAAGCCGTCACGGTGAGGGCGATCAGGGCGACCGGGATCCCGAAGATGCTTCCTGTAGCCAGAAAACGAAACGTCTCCGGCAGCGACCCGCCGGGCGCACCACCCGTGTAGGCAAACCGAATGCCTTGCAAAACGATCATGGTCGCCAGGGTCGCAAGAAACGGCGTGACGTGCCGGTAGGCCACAAGATAGCCGTTGACGGCCCCGATCATCGCCCCAAGCAGCAGGCCCACGGCAAAGATCAGAGGTGTCACGTCGATCAATGAGGTCGATAGCACCGCAACCGTCGCCATGATCGAGGCCACTGACAGATCCAGGCCCCGGACAATGATCACGATCATCTGCCCGATCACGACAAATCCTAACGGTGCTGCTTGGATCAGGATGTCTTTGAGGTTCGCGGGCGATAGGAACCGGGGACTTAGCGCTGTTGTCACCGCCCAGATCACAACCAGAAATCCCAGCAACATCAAAAGCTCTCGCCTTTGGGTCGCGCGGACGGTGTTTCGGTTTGGCTTTACGGATGTATTCGTCGCAGTCGCGGTCATGACTTGCCCTTTCGTCCTGCAAAGAAGGACACGGCGGCAATAATGATCAGCCCTTCCGCAATCCACTGATAGAAGCTGGAAACGTTCATGAAGTTCAGGACGTTGGCGAGAAGCGCCAGTAGGATCACAGCCAACGCGGTGCCAAGCACTCCGCCCTTGCCGCCCGCCAGAAGTGTCCCACCAACGATCACCGGGGTGATGGAGCGCAGATCAAAGCCAACACCCGCACGTGGGTCGCCAACGCCAAAGCGCCCGGTCATATACATGGCAGCCACCGCACACAGAAGACCGGATAACGCATAAATCGCGACCTTTGTGCGCTGGACAGGCAATCCGGACATCGCCGCCGCCGCTTCGTTGTCGCCAATCGCATAAATGCGCGTCCCAAAGGTCGTGCGCCAAAGCATGAAGCCGACAAACAGATAAAGCACGATCACCGCAATCATCCCGTACGGCAGGATGCCAAGGCGACCATAGGTGAAGTCTTCAAAGAATAGCGGAACCGACCCCGAAGGCTGCCGGGTGATCAACAGCGCGCAGCCTGCAAGGATCGTTGACGTACCGAGCGTCGTGATCAGCGGATGAACGCCAATATAAGCCGTAATCGCCCCGTTGAAGGCACCGATCCCGATGCCGAGTGCAATGACGATGGCCATCGCGATAAGCAGCGTACCCGCTGTATCGCCAGCCAGGGCAGCAAAGACTACTGCGAGAAAACTCAGTAGCCCCGCAAAGCTCAGGTCGATCCCGCCCGAAAGGATCACGATCGTCTGCGCAAGCGCGACAATGGCCAGCGCCACCATCTGATCCTGGACGTTGGCGATGTTCAGCGGGGTGGCGAAGCGATCGGACGACGTAATGCCGACGAAAAAGACAATGGCGATGAGTGCAAGAACCACAAGATGAACGGGTTGCGCACGTGTGGCACGGACAAGGGTACTCATGCTGCAACTCCATGATGGGTCGAGGTTTCTGCCGCTGCGACCGTGATGATTGCCTCTTCAGTGATCTCCTCGCCTGTCAGCTCTTTGGCCAACGCGCCGTCACGCATCACGAACACACGGTCGCAAAGACCAACGATTTCGATGAGTTCGGAAGAAATGACCAGAAGGGCCATTCCTTCATCGGCGAGCATCCGCAGCGTCTTGTAAATCTCGGCCTTTGCGCCCACGTCCACGCCACGCGTTGGTTCATCCAGGATCAACAGTTTGGGTCTGTTTTCAAGCAAGCGCGCCACCAGAACCTTTTGCTGGTTGCCACCCGAAAGCGCTGAAATCGGCAGGCCCACGTGATCGACGACCACGCCCCGCCGCTCCTTCAATACAGCGGCCCGACGCTCTTCATGCCCTGGTGGGATTGCAGAGTGATGCACCCCATACCCCGGTGTGGTCGCGGCAAAATTGCGTGCGACAGACGAATTCATGAACAGTCCATCATCTTTGCGGCTTTCCGTAAGCATCAACATGCCGGCGTCAATGCAGCCTACCGGGTCACGAAACGGCATTGGCTCTCCGTCGAGCGTAACGTCCCCCGTGGCAGGCGCCGCGCCGAAAAGGGCCAAAGCCAGCTCGGTGCGTCCGGACCCGACCAACCCCGCAAGACCCAGGATTTCGCCTGCATGAACGGAAAAGCTGGCTGGCGGAAGGCCAGGTGCGACGACCAGATCGCGCACCTGAAGCACCTGTTCGCCAGCCAGCGGATCGGACGCCTTGGGAGGGAAGAGATCGCCCAATTCGCGCCCCACCATTGCAGCGATGACGCTGTCGTGGGTGTATTCCTCTGTCGGACCTTTCGACGTCACAACACCGTCTTTGATGACCGTGATGTCAGTACAAATCTCGAATATCTCGTCCAGCCGGTGAGACACATAAACCAGCCCCATGCCTCGCTCGCGCAGATCGTTGATGATCCGGAACAGATGGCGGGTCTCGTTCTGGCTCAGCACGGCAGTGGGTTCGTCCAGGATAAGCACCTTGGCCTCGGCGCGCAGGGCTTTGGCAATCTCGACCATCTGTTTGTCTGCGACCGAAAGCGTCTCGACCAAATCATTAGGGGGCAGGGTAATACCAAGATCGTCAAGGAGGGCTTGGGCGTTTCGGGCCAATGCCTTCCGATCGATCAGTCCCAAACGCGTACGCGGCTCGGCCCCCAAATAGATGTTTTCGGCAATAGAGAGCGCGCCAAGTACGGAAAATTCCTGGTGCACAACGGCAATCCCTGCGGCAAGGCTCTGCCTTGGATCGCTCCAACCCGCCTTTTCCCCCTCGAATTCGACTTGGCCCGCTGTCGGTGAATAAAGTCCTGTCAACAACTTTATCAGAGTCGACTTACCAGCGCCGTTTTCTCCGCACAGCGCAACATTCCTCCCGGCATGGACTTCAAACTCAATGCCCTTGAGGACTTCGTTGGGCCCAAATGACTTGCTAAGACCGCGCGCGGCCAGAAATGGCGGTGCCATTGCTATCCCTCCCTGATGGTGTGGCCGGGGCGATAAGCTGCCGCCCCGGTCCGGTATTTCAGGCTTATTTTGGGTAAACCGCCGAGAACGTGGCAGGGTCATAGTCCGCGCCAACGCCAGACGACATGATGACCGAGCCGGGTTTGTCCATCAGCGCATAGTCCGCAACGAACACGTCTGCTTGGATCGATGCAGTTTCATGTCCTTCGGAAACCACCACCTGCTGGTTCACCTCTATCCGCTTTGGAATCCCTTTGCCGTCGAGAACGTCAAACAGCACCTCAAATGCGCGCGCGCCCATTGCTGGCGGATAGTCCACGCCGACCATCGGAACATCGTTCTGCACCGACAGTTGATACATGGCATTGAAGTCGCCCCCAGTATGCGGTGGGATTGAACCAGCCTCATAGCCCGCGGCCAGGAACGCCTCGATCGAGCCAGAGCCTTGAAGACCGCTATCCGCCCAGACGCCATTGATGTCGTCGCCATACTTCTGGATCAACGCCGACATGATCGTTTTGCCGTTTGCAGGCGACCAACCGGTGTACTGCGTTTCCAGGACTTCGAGGTCAGGGAATTGGTTGAAGACTTCCATGGCGGCCTTGATCCGCGCCTCAGCTGGGGACGCACCTGCAAGACCGCCAAGCATCACAACCTTGCCTTTGCCGCCCAGCTTTTCAGCGAGCCACTGGGCCGAAATACGGCCCAAAGCTTGGTCCGAAGCGGTGACAAAGGAGATAAAGTTCTCCGAGGATGGCACGGAACGGTCGACCAGCACGACCGGAATTCCCTGCCGCGTAGCGCGGCGCACAACCGGGTCCAAAGCTTCAGCTGTCGCAGGCGAGATGAGAAGAATATCCACGCCCTGCGCGATTAAGTCTTGAACATCCGCCGCTTGCTTGGACGGGTCGTCATTGGCGTCGGTGATAATGAAGCGCTCAAGCTTGTCTGCGTTGCGCTCGGCAGCCGCTTCGATGCCGTGCAACATCGCAACCCGCCAAGGATTGGAGATCGAAGTATCCGTCTTGGTCAAGTTGGTTTTGGCGACCATTTTCGCTTCGC
>JAPORH010000236.1 GCA_026710325.1 Litoreibacter sp.
CGGGCGCTTTCAAGCCCAAAATCGAAGGCTATTTCGCCGTGAGTCGTGTACCGTGGACAGGAATACCAAAATGGCAGAGGCCGCCAATGCTGCGGCCATCAATGTGGTAAACATAGTCCAGGCGCGCGGGGTGGTCAAAAGGTAAGTCAGAAGCGTGCCCGCGCAGGTCCAAAAGAGGCAAACAAACAGGTTCAGGCCGGAAAAGGCAGAAGCCAAGCGCGCGGCCTCCTGCATAGGCGGCAGACCTACCCCATAAGCGGAGGCAGCGGCAAGCGCGACGGCCCAAACTTTGGGATTCACCCATTGAAACAGGACCGCCTGCAAAAATGTGAAGGGTCGATCCTTGGCTTTTGCCTCTGGGCTTCGGGCTGAGCGGAACAGGCCCCAAGCCATCCACAAGATCCAGCCGCATGCAATGAGCTTCAGTGCAAAGGTGAGCGCGGGCTGTGCAAGCAGCAATGCGCCGATGCCAAGACCGGTCAGCCCTGACGTAACCCCCACCCCGACGACGATGCCGAAGATATGCGGCAATGTCGCTTTCAGCCCGAAACGCGCGCCCGAAGCAGTTACCATGATCACGTTCGGCCCCGGCGAAAACAGACCCGCGAAAACAAAGAAGTAAAGCGGGTCGATGATCACTGCGCCAATAGCTCCGACTTACTCATGGTGAAGTTCGAAGCGATCCAACGTGCCTCCAGGCGCTTCAACTCTTTACCCAAGGCGGCACCCTCGAATGCTGGCATCAAGTCCGCAGATTTGACTGGGAAGCTTGCCTTAGATGCCTCAGAGAGCTGTTTTTCCAGATCAACGGTGGTTGGCTGCTGCAGGGACGCCGAGCGCACAAGTGCGACGTTTCGGGCAAGCTCGACGTCATGGCGGTACGCAAGCTCCAAAACGCTGGTGTCCTGTTCCAGCGCGCTGCGCATTAGCGCAATGTTGCGCGCTTCCATCTTTGTTAATCGCCACCGTTCCGCAATGTCTTCGCCGCCTATCATCAAGGCACGGCGGGTCCAATCGGGCGCAATCGCGTTTTCGAAATGTATCAAAATTGGCAAGGTTGAGGCCTCTGCCCCCGGCATGATACGGTGTAAGACACCAGATTGGGACATGCTGGCGACAGCTGGGCCGGGATCGGGGGCGGACAGCAGTTTCCGCATTTCTGCGCCGATACGTTCCGCTGACAAGCTTTCCAGCCCCTCAGCCAAATCCGCACAGGCGGCCAGGCCGTCTTCGTCAATCCCGCCCTCGACAGCGCCATACCACGCGTAGAAGCGGAAGAAGCGCAGGATGCGAAGGTAATCCTCGCGGATGCGTTCGCTTGCCTCGCCAATAAAACGTACACGTCGCGCGGCGATATCGTCGAGCCCGCCAACAGGGTCGGCCACTTCTCCGCGCGCGTCGCAATAGAGCGCGTTTATCGTAAGGTCGCGCCGTTGCGCATCCTGCTCGATACTGTCCGCGAAAGCGACGACAGCTCGCCTTCCGTCTGTTTCGACATCCTTGCGGTAGGTCGTAATCTCGAAGGGATGACCGTCCATTAAAATGGTTACAGTCCCATGGTCGATACCTGTGGGCACGGAGCGAAGCTTCAGTCTTTGTGCCAGTGCCAATACCTGATCTGGCCTGGCGTCGGTCGACATATCAATATCGGCGACTGGTTCACCCAGCAGAGCGTTTCTGACACAACCGCCGACGCAGAACAGCTGGTGGCCTGCACCTTCAAAAACGTCGAACAGCTTTTGCGTCGCCTTCTGTGCCAACCACTCTCCCGAAGCGCGCATCACGTCTCCAACCGGTCGGCAAAAGCACGAAGCATCCGCGCGGTTGCGCCCCAAATGTAGTAGGGCCCGAAAGGCACCGTGTAGTAATAGCGCTTCGCACCCCGCCACCGACGCCCTTCGATTACGAAATTGGCGGAATTGATGACATGTGCCAGCGGCACCTCGAATACCTCCGCAACTTCGCCGAGTTCGGCCTTGGGTACAAAAGCCTCGGTCAATTGTGCGACAATGGGTGTTACGTTGAAACCAGTCACCGTTTCGTGGCTCGGCAGAGTTCCGATAATGCGGGCCGCCCTGTCTGGCAGGCCTATTTCTTCCCGCGCCTCGCGTAGGGCGGCGGCCTCAAGGCTTGCGTCATTTGCATCACGTTTTCCGCCCGGAAATGCGATTTGGCCCGGGTGGTGTTTCAGGCCAGAGGCGCGTTTGGTCAGGGTGACCGTCGGGACGTCGCCAAAATTATTGACCAAGATCAAAACGGCTGCATCGCGCAACACGCGCCCTTCGGGCAAGACGGTGTCTGGGTTCAGATCAAAATCGGAAGAAGGCGCTCCGGGTCTCGCCAGCGCTGCCTCGATCTTGCCAAAGAGCTCACTTGAGCGGGTCATCCAAGCCTTCCGCTTCAAATCCCAGTGTTTTGGGATCGAGCACGTAGTGGGCACCGCAAAACTGGCAATCCGCTGTCACCGTGCCGTCTTCTTTGGTCATATGCGCCAGGTCTTTGGCCGAATAGATTGAAAGTGAATCGCGCACGCGCTGTTCAGAGCAGGTGCAGCCAAAGGTCACCGGCTGGGCGTCATACACGACCGGCTGCTCTTCATGGAAAAGGCGCACGAGCAGGTCGGTTGGTGAAACGGAGGGCCCGATCATTTCAATTTCTTCAACGGTGTCGAGCAGGATATTGGCGCGCGCCCAATTTTCGTCGGCATCACCTTCGAGCAAATCATGACCTTCCAGCAGGCCGCCTTCGCCGGTGCCAGGGTCCTTTGCCATCAACGGGGAAGCCTTTGGCATATGCTGCAGCATGACGCCACCTGCGCGCCAGTTGATCTTTTGGCCGGGTTCTTGGCTTTGCCCGTAGGTGAGCGAAAATCGCGTTGGTAGCTGCTCGGACTGGGCGAAATAGGTGCCTGCGCAGGCCGCGAGGCTTCCGCCCGCAAGCGGGGTAATGCCTTGATAGGGTTTCATATCATTGCCCTGATCAATCAAGATCGCGAAGTAGCCTTTGCCGATCTGCTCAAAATGTGGGGCTGTTTCATGCAGCTTGTCTTTGTCATAGCTGGCATAGGCACGCATGCGGGCCGGTGCACGCTCTTTCGTGGGGCCGTAATAATCGGTGGCGATCATCCGTAACGGGCCGTCGCCGCGAATTTGCAGTGAAAGCTTCCAGCGCAAATCAATGGTTTGCCCAATCAAGGCCGTAAGGAGAGCGGCTTCGGCCACGGCGGCCTCAACCGAAGGGGGGTAGTTGTGCTGAGCGAGCACCTGATCCAGAACACCATCCAAACGCGCAACGCGCCCGCGAATGTCAGAGCGGTCGAGCTGGAAGGGCAGGACCGTATCATCCCACGCTATTTTTTGTCCGAGTGTCATGAAAAAGACCCTTTGCGCCTGTCTTTGGCATACTGCGTCTATATAGGCGGGGCAATGGCAGGTCCAAGCCCCTAGCCTTTTTCGCATTCGCAAAGCTGCTTTGGGAAAAATGCATGGCTTTGGGCCTCACAGTGTTGCTAGGTGGTCAGAAAGCTGTGGATGGAGTTGGCGTTGATACCACGATTTGGCGAAGCATTTGATGCCTCGCAAAGATATGTCCTACGACCCGGCGCATATGCCATTCTCTGGGATGGCCATGCGCTTTTGACAACGTTCCAGGAGGAGCCAGAGGCCGAGTTTCAACTGCCTGGTGGCGGCATCGACCCCGGCGAGAGCCCTCTACAGGCCTTGCACCGCGAAGTGTGGGAGGAAACTGGTTGGACTATCGCCGATCCAAGGCGGCTCGGCGCGTTTCGCCGATTTGCCTACATGCCTGAATATGACAAATGGGCGGAGAAACTCTGTACGATCTACCTTGCGCGGCCTGTTTTGAGAAAATCTGAGCCTTCGGAGCCGGGACATAGCGCGGTTTGGATGGAACCTTCGGACGCGGCGCTCAAGCTTGGAAATCCAGGCGATCGCGCGTTTGTGCGACAGTGGATGAGCCGGGTTTAAGTTTCCTCGGACCATATCATGACCCGATCCGCAGGTGTAATGGCTTCAATCATCACGTCATAAATGCCGCTGCAACCGCCGCGCTTGGGATCAGTTTAGCCGAGGCGCGTCTCAAACAAGTGAGAAAAAATCCTTCAACACTTAGCCCGGGCCGCCAGTCGCTTCAGTCTGAACTCTTCCAAAGTATCGACGCAGAAAGGCGTGACCCCAGAAACGGCAATTTTATCCATGCAACTCGCAGTCCATCCGGCGCGAGCGTCGTACTAACTAGGCTTGAAGGGCAGCGCCATGAGATTTCATTTCAAAAACCAGTGCCGAGACATCGTCGGTGAAATCATCCCTTTGGCAAAATTCCTGCAGGGATTCGTAGAGCTTATCTAACAGATCGGTGCCTGTAAGCTCCGAGTGTTTAGAAAGCAGGTTCTCCAACCCGACCTCTTCTAGCTGCTCGCCACTTGGGTTTTCGGCCTCAGTCAACCCGTCAGAGAACAGGACAACCGCATCGCCTGCACCAATTTCAAACTCGAAGCTTTCAAATGCAGCGCTTGGAAGCAGCCCGATTGGCATTCCGCCCACGCCAATTGCCTCAGTGGAGCCGTCTGCCCGTCGAATAAGTGGGTGCGGGTGGCCGGCTTGGGTGCAGGTAACTTTGCCGGTTTTCGTATCAACGATGGCAAGCGCCATCGTACAGTAATGATCGGTCTCCAACTCGCGCAGGAGCGTTTCATTGAGCAGAGCAGCTGTATCCGATGGATCGCGGGCAGCGTAGCTGCCGTCGCCTTGATCAACGAGAGCGATGTTTTGTGACGGAGACAACCCACTCAGATAGCCCGCTAAGCGCGCGGCCATGAGGGCAGAGGCGACGCCGTGCCCCGATACATCAAGGGAATAGACGCCGATAACATCATCATCTACGGCGAATTGCCCGACCAAGTCGCCACCCACATGCCCGCTTGGGTGCAGCATCATCGAAACCGCGCTATTGGCATAATCAACGTGTTTTTCCCGAACAAGTGAAGCCTGAAGGCGCCGCGCCTCGACGAGATCAGATTGCACTGAGTCGTAGAGCGTTCGGATGGTGTCGAGCGCTTGATTGACGATCTTGTTTTTCTGAACCAGCTGGCTGTGCATTTCGACTATGCGCTCGCCTGCGCGCAGACGTGCTTTCAACTCCCCAAACACAAAGGGTTTAATCAGAAAGTCATCGGCGCCTGAGTTCAGGCCTGCAGCAACCTCCCGGCTTTCGCCTTTACTCGTCAGCAAGATGAAGTAGCCGTAGCCTTCGCGGTCGAGCTGGCGAAAGGCATGACAAAACTCAGGCCCGTTCATGCCTGGCATCATCCAGTCGCTGATGACAATGGTGACATCATGGGTTTTGCACAGCTCTAACCCCCTCAATTGCTGACTCGGCTTCAATGACCTCATACCCCCATTTCACCAGGGCTTTGCTCAGCATCTTGCGCTGCATCGCGCTGTCATCGACGACAAGCACAAGATGCGGGGCCTCCATGTCGGTAATATTCTCATATTCCCAACTCAAAGGCTGATCTGGCTTAGGCGGCTCAATCGGGTTGATCTCATTCATGCCGTTTTCTCACGCAAAAGGCCTTAAGAAGGGATGAAGCTTAAATTTTTACGTTTTTGCCTCGTGCCACTCACGTGCTGTTAACGACAAATGATTAACCCTTCCCAAAACTGAATGAGGGTCAGAATGATTGATTGGGATCGCGTGAGTGAGCTGCGAACCGATTTTGGCGATGAAGATTTCCTGGAGATCGTGACCATGTTTATCTCTGAAGTCGAACAAAAGCTCGAGGAAATGAATGGCAACGGGTTCGATAACCTCTCTGAAGACTATCACTTCTTGAAGGGTGGGGCCGCCAACCTTGGTTTCGCCGATCTCCACCTGATGTGCAGCAAGGCGGAAGCGCATGGCGACCGCGCTGCCCTTGGTGAGATCAAAGAGACCTTTTCGCGCTCGAAAGAGATGTTTTTGGCGCAAACGCAGTGAACTGCGCTAGCGACCCTAGATCAGGAACTCTGAAAGAACCGGATCATTGGTGATATCGCGGTGTTCGAACCCCCGAGCCGACATGCGTTCGAAGAGGTCTGGAAATCCATCAGCACTCTCTGCCTCGATCCCGATTAAGACCGTTCCGAAATTGCGCGCTGATTTTTTCAAGTATTCGAAGCGTGCGATATCGTCGCCGGGGCCTAGCAGATCAAGAAACTCGCGCAAGGCGCCTGGACGTTGCGGCATGCGCAGAATGAAATATTTCTTACGGCCCGAATAGCGCATCGCGCGTTCTTTCACCTCGGGGAGCCGTTCAAAGTCAAAGTTCCCTCCTGAGGTCACGCACACCACCGTTTTTCCGGCGATCTGGCTCCGCAAGTCTTCCAAAACGTCCAGGACCAAAGCACCGGCGGGTTCAAGCACCATACCTTCGACGTTGAGCAAATCTAGTATCGTTTCACATATCCGATCTTCGGGGGCAGACAGAACATGGGCCTCGGCTACCTCTGACAAAACCTCAAAATTGCGTGCTCCAATGCGGGCCACGGCGGCACCGTCCACGAAACTGTCGACATGGGGCAAGGTAACAGGCGAGCCTTGTTCCAATGCGGCAGCTAGACTGCGCCCGCCAGCAGGTTCGACATACCGTATCGAGGTCTCAGGCGCGGCAGTCGCCAAAAATTTTGTCATGCCCGATGACAGGCCGCCGCCACCGACTGGTAGCACAAGCAAGTCCGGCGCCCGTCCAAGGGATTCGAGCATTTCAATAGCGACTGAGGCCTGCCCTTCGATCACGTCCGGGTCGTCAAAAGGCGCTAGGAAATGCGCGCCGCTTTCGGCGCAATAGGCCTGAGCGGAGGCGAGTGTCTGGTCAAAATAGTCACCCGTCAGCCTGATCTTGACGGCGTCACCGCCGAAGGCACGCGTTTTCTGGATTTTTTGCTGGGGTGTCGTGACAGGCATAAAAATCTCGCCTGACACACCAGAGCTTTGACAAACATAGGCAAAGCCTTGCGCGTGGTTACCGGCGCTGGCGCAAGCAAAGGTATTCTGATCCGGGTTGGCTGCCCGCTGCTTGCGCATGGCGTTGAATGCTCCGCGAATTTTGTAGGAGCGGACCGGAGAGAGGTCTTCGCGCTTGAGGTAAATCTCAGCACCGAATTTTTGCGATAAGTAGTCGTTGCGCTGCAAAGGCGTTGGCGGGAATTCGGTACGCATCGCGGCCATCGCTGCACGCGCTGCTTGCTCAAAATCGCTCATATCGGCCAGTCCGTCGCCTCTTTCAACAAGATATCACTTGTCGCTGGTATCCGCGCTCGGGTCAATCGCGCGTGCCAGAGGCTTGCGTCTGGCCGGGCCGCGCGGTAACCCGCGCCAAACCAGATGGAGATTGCGCGCATGTCTGCCCCCAAGAAAGTTGTGCTGGCCTATTCCGGCGGCCTGGACACCTCGATCATTCTGAAATGGCTTCAGACCGAATATGGCTGCGAGGTTGTGACCTTCACCGCCGATCTTGGGCAAGGCGAAGAGCTGGAGCCCGCGCGCAAAAAGGCGGAGATGCTGGGCATCGCATCCGAGAACATCTTCATCGAAGATGTGCGCGAAGAATTTGTACGCGATTTCGTCTTTCCAATGTTCCGCGCCAATGCGGTCTATGAAGGGCTTTACCTGCTGGGTACATCCATCGCGCGGCCGCTGATCTCCAAGCGTTTGGTCGAGATTGCGGAGCAAACGGGCGCAGATGCAGTCGCGCATGGTGCAACAGGCAAGGGCAATGATCAGGTCCGGTTTGAGCTGTCTGCCTACGCGTTGAACCCCGACATCAAGGTAATCGCACCATGGCGGGAGTGGGACCTGTCGTCGCGGACCAAGCTTTTGGAATTCGCCGAAGCACATCAGATCCCGATCGCTAAGGATAAGCGAGGGGAAGCGCCGTTCTCGGTCGATGCGAACCTGCTGCACACCTCATCTGAGGGGAAGGTTCTGGAAGACCCGGCGGAGATGGCGCCGGACTATGTTTACCAGCGGACCGTGCACCCCGAAGATGCACCGGATGAGCCGGAATATGTCGAGATCGGATTTGAGCGTGGCGATGCCGTCTCGATCAATGGCGAGGCGATGAGCCCGGCTACGATCCTGACCAAATTAAATGAGCTGGGCGGCA
This sequence comes from Litoreibacter sp., assembly GCA_026710325.1. Lineage (GTDB taxonomy): Bacteria > Pseudomonadota > Alphaproteobacteria > Rhodobacterales > Rhodobacteraceae > Litoreibacter. Next base: position 8,165 of record JAPORH010000236.1, read on the forward strand.
AGCATGGATGCGGGCGGCTTGACCTCGTCGAGGGACGGTTCGTGGGCATGAAGTCGCGGGGCATCTACGAGACGCCGGGTGGGACGTTGCTTTTGGAGGCGCATCGCGGAATTGAATCGATCACGCTGGACCGGGGTGCGGCGCACCTGAAGGATGAGCTGATGCCGCGCTATGCGGAGCTGATTTACAATGGTTTCTGGTACTCGCCGGAGCGTGAAATGCTGCAAGCGGCGATTGATGCCTCCCAGACCCATGTGACGGGCACGGTGAAGCTAAAGCTCTACAAAGGCTCAGCGCGCACAGTGGGGCGGTGGTCGGATCACTCCCTGTATTCAGAGGCGCATGTGACCTTTGAGGAGGATGCTGGCGCTTACGAACAGAAGGATGCAGCGGGCTTTATCCAGCTCAATGCGCTGCGTTTGAAGCTGCTGGCGGCGCGCGACAAGCGGGTTAAATAGCCTGCGTGTCGCCGGCGGATATGCGCTTGGCGGTCTCATGTGGCGCAGGGCGAGAGAAGCCTAGGGGCGAAGCCTGCCTATTGGTGAAGTGTTAGGGTGCTGATCCGGTTCTCGATGAACCCGAGCATGTCCTTATAGGCCGCGCTTTCGACATCGCCATATTGCTGCTCAAAGTCTTCTCCGGACATGATCTGGGGGATCCCGTCATAGCGGACGATGACGTCGTTTTCGGAGCGAATGCGGCTTTGCAGGTCCGGCCAGTCCTCGGCGGGCGCGGCCATGAAGGTGTTCGACATGCGGATGCCCGAATTATTCGCAGCGAGGTCTGTAAAGTCGAAACCGCCTGCTTTGACCGTGTCGTAAAGCTCTTTGAACTCACCGACGGAGACAGCAAAGCCGCGGTTACTGGCGGCTTGAAGGGCGGCGGCGGTGGTGAAATGGCGGCGGCTGTCGATGCGGTCATTGAGGGTGAGATCGCCGCAGCTTTTGGTCCAGTTCCCCTCTTGAGCGAATTCATCGCCGACCATTCCGCCGACGACGAGTGTGAAGTCTTTTGCGCCGCACACCAGCGTCAGGGCCATGATGGCAGAGGTATAGGCGTTAGCGGGCCCTTCCGTGGCGCTGCCTTTGCGGGCGGCCTCCAGCGTGAAGGTGATATAGGGCAGGTAGCTGCCTTCAGTGGGTAAGTCGCCGCGTTCCATCGCCTCGCGAATAAGCAGGTAGTAGCGGTCGATGTTGGAGGCATCCGGCATCTCGGACCCGCGCAAACTGCCAAACACCCCGCGCATGATCCCGTTGGTGCCGACCTCGCTCATCGTCAAATCAAAGGCCACCTGGTCGCCATCGATACGCATGGCTTGTACAGCATCTACGACGGTGTCGCCGAAGCCATTGCCAATCGCGGCATTTCCACCGAAGCGCGCGAGGCTTAGGGCAAGGCTTGGCGGGATGGAGAACGGCCCAACCTCAACTTCCGACGGGGACAATCCGCCCTCAAATTCAGGTGCGGCAGCGCGAATGTTGATCCATTTACTCGTTTTTGGAACCGGGACAGACGCCGCGCCATGAAGCTCATCCCCGATCACGCTCAAACTGCCGCGAAACCCCGGAATGAAGCGCGCGCCCAGCTTCATGAAGCTGTTGAGCTCGGCTTCTTTCGTGGTGAAAGAGGCCTGCTCGGAGAGATCGGTGTTGATAGCGGAGCGCAAGTCGCGGACGAATTGGCGCGCGTCTTTGACATCTTGCGGGGTCGGCGGGCCGCTGTTTTCGACAAGCGGCGCGTTTTCCATGACAAACCAGAGCATCACGCCCAGAACGAGGCAGAGGGCAATCACCACCCGGAACAGGAATTTGAACAAACTGCGCATACAAGGCCTACTCGGTCTTCACTCACGGTTTACTATGCCACAGCAGGCGGCCGGAGGCATATCAAATCTACATCTCGGGCTTCAGCTTTTGCGTTTTGAGGATGGTGTAGCTTGGCAATGCCTCCTCACAAAGCTCGGCCAGATCGCCTGAGAGCTCCGGCGGTGGTCCCTCGGCCTCGGCAAACCCGGTGCTGGCATGAACTGCGCCGTACCAGTGCTTGGCCCAGACCCCATCTGATGCGTGCCCGCCTGCAGGCCAGCTCAGCATCGCTGGGTCAAACTCCAGATCAAGCGTTGCGCAGAGCGCCCGCAGCATGGGCTCAGGTGCCGCACGGATATCTGCGCTGTCGATGACCACGCCGCCGAATTTGTCAAAGAGCTCGATTTGCTGCTCGGAGCCGATATCGGTCAATGTCACCTCCTGCCGCTTGGCGAGATAGCTGGCCAGCACCCGGGCCGGGTGGCGGATGAGGAAGAGATGCGTGCAGCCTACGGCCCAGCCCATCGGGGTCTCGGACAGGATGTGGTGGCACATATGCTTTTGGTAGACATGCGGGGCGCCATCCGCCGCGCAGGTCGCCGCGGCACGGTGCCAATCTGTTTCATGCGCGGCCATGACCTCCGCCGCCATTGGGTGTTCTAGCCCGGTTTCTTTCAGGAAGGCCCCGTAAAACGGCTCATCCATGACGCGAAAATCGGCGCGGTTGCCGAAGCTGTACATCATAGCGGTCGAGAGGTTGCGGGGCCCCGACCAACAGGCGAGTTTCATAGGGCGTTCCCTTTTTGCATCGGCCGCGTAGAGCCTGCCGAAAATGTCTCAATTTCACCCCATTTTGGGGGTTTCACTGCGCCAAAGGCAACGGGTAACTTGGTCCTAAATAAGAGCAGATTGGATTGATTTATGAGCTATGACGTCAACCCTGGTGAAACCCAACGGTTTGAGTTCCGCGGCAATGCGCGGGAATGGTTCGGTATCTGGATCGTCAACCTGCTTTTGAGCATCGTCACCATTGGGATTTATTCGGCTTGGGCCAAGGTGCGGCGCAAGAAATACTTCTACAACAACACCTTCGTCGCGGACCGCAACTTTGACTACCACGCGACCGGCAAGCAGATTTTCATTGGCCGGGTGATCTTTATCGTGGGCTATATGATCTTTTCTATTGCGGCGAATTTGAACATCGTCATTGGGATCGTGATGACCTTGGCCTTGCTGGTGCTGATCCCGTGGCTGATTGTCAAATCCATGCAATTCAACGCGCGTGTGTCCAGCTTTTCGAATGTGCGGTTCAACTTTGTGGGCAAAACCGGGCGCGCCTTTGTGGCCTTCGTGCTGTTGCCGCTTTTGGCCTATATCGCGCTGGGCGGGCTGATCGGTGCCGCGATTTATCTGGCCTTTGAGACGGGCGAGGTTGTGTTGCCGGTCCTGCTTGGCGTGGCCTCCCTTGTGGTGATGTTTGTGGCTTTTCCGGTGGTCGACCGCGCCGTGAAGATGTTTGTGACCAACAACGCGCGGCTTGGGAAAGCGAAGTTTGAGCTGAAGATCGACCTGGCCCCGTTCCTTAAGGCGATGGCAGGCGCCATGGCGTGGCTGATCGTCGTGGGCGGGCTCTTTGCCGTGCTGTTTGGCGCGACTGTGGTTGGCATCGTTCAAAACCTGGATTCGGGAACGGGCGAGCCGGGGGAGGAATTCGTGGCATTGATCGGGGTGCTTTACATCAGCTTTTTCATCGCGATCCTGCCTGCGAGTTTTATCTATCAGGCCATGGTGCGCAACGCCGTATTCAGCACCGTGACGCTGGAAGGGGAGCATCAATTCCGCTCCACCATCAGCCCGTTGCGACTGTTCTGGATCGCTTTCTCAAACGCCGTGGTTGCCATCTGCACCATCGGGCTGATGCTGCCCTGGACCCATGTGCGGATGCACCGCTACATGGCGGAGCAGACCTATTTTATCCCCGGCTCTTCCCTCGATGATTTCCTCAACGACCAAGAGGCGCAAGGCATGTCGGTGGCGGATGCGTATACGGACATGGAAGGCGTCGATTTCGGGCTACCTTTGTAGGCCATGAGCGCGATGAACCAGGACAGATACAGCCTTTCGGTCGAGGGGGAGGCCTACCGACCCAACAGCTCCGCCCGGTTGGCGGGGCAATTGGTGACGCGGCCTGCGCTTCACACAGATGACGTGCATGTCGACATTCTGGACGAGGATGGGTTGGTGGTGACCGGCGCACCCTTGAGCGAGATCACGGTTGACCCGGTCTTGGGGCGGTCGGCGCGCAGGATGCACTTTCCTGACGGCGCGCTTTTCACCAGCGAGGATCATGACGCTATTGCTGTGCTGACCGGGCGCGGCGCGGGCGAAACCCTGCATAAATGGGAAGCTTTTCACCCAAGGCTCATTGGCGTTGTCGTCGCGCTGGTGTTTTCATGCTTTTTGCTGTGGCGCTACGGGCTCGACCTGCTGGTGGGGGCGGCCATCGCGCTGACGCCACCTATTGTGATCGAGCAGATTGACCGCGGCAGCCTTGGCACGATTGACCGGGTGATGGGCGCGGAGGAGACGCAGCTCAGCGCGGAGGAACAGGCGCGTATTCAGGGTATCTTTGATGATCTACTGGCAGAATTGTCAGAGGATGAGCGTGCCGAGCATAACTTCAACCTGAACTTCCGCGATATGGAACGGATCGGACCCAATGCCTTCGCGCTGCCAGGCGGTACCATTCTGATGACCGACCAATTCGTGGAAATGTTTCCCGGAGATGATACGATTGCGGGCGTTTTGGGCCATGAAATCGGCCATGTGGTGGATCAACACGGGTTGCAACAAACCTACCGGGCGCTCGGGCTCTATGTGCTTATCGGCTTTTTGGCGGGCGACACCGGGCCTTTGCTGGATGAGGTGTTGTTGGAGGGCAATCTTATCCTGTCACTCCGCTTCTCCCGCGAGCATGAGCGGGAGGCGGATGAATATGCGGTGCAATTGGCGGATGCAGCCGGTTATGATCCGGCGGGCCTTTTGGAGTTTTTCGAAGTGGTTTCTGATCTGGGCGCTGAGCCTGTCGAATGGCTTTCGACGCATCCAAATAGCAGCGAACGCGTGAAGCAGATCGAGGGCTATATAGAGGCGTTGGAGTGATCACCATCTGGTGAGCTCACGCGGCCGTTTGTTGCCTCAAGCGCGCGGCGCGTCATTTTGCACCGTAAAGCCCAATAAAACGGAGTGACCTGATGTCGCTGAGAACCCTTGCCGCTGCCGCTATCCTGTCCTGTCTGAGCCTGCCCGCATTTGCGGGGTCCAGCACAATCACCATCGCGGGCGGTTGCTTCTGGTGCGTCGAGTCTGATTTTGAACGCGTGCGCGGCGTGAGCGAGGCCGTGTCAGGCTACACGGGCGGCTCTGTGTCAAACCCGAGCTATAAGCAAGTCACCGGCGGAGGCACTGGGCATTACGAGGCCGTGCAGATCACCTATGACCCTGACACGCTGCCCCTGCCAGCCCTGTTTGACATGTTCTTCCGTTCCATCGACCCAACGGATGCGGGTGGGCAGTTTTGCGACCGCGGCGACAGCTACCGTTCCGCTATTTTTGTGAGCAACGCAGCGGAGCAAAAGGCGGCAGAGGCGGCCAAAGCCAAGGCGGAGGCTGCTTTGGGCAAGACGATTGTGACCCCGATCTTGAAGGCCGCGCCTTTCTATGTCGCCGAAGACTACCATCAGGATTACTACAAAAGCTCCGACCGGGTGCTGACCCGGTTTGGGCTTGTAACCAAGGCCAATGCCTATAAGCGTTACCGCGATGCCTGTGGGCGCGACCAACGGGTCAAAGCGCTCTGGGGAGATGCCGCACCTTTCGCGAGCTGACCCTAGTCAACCAAGCGGTATTCGACAAACTCCGTCCGCTGGAAAAACTTGAAATTGTTATCCGCGATCATCGTGATGCGGGTGACGCCGTCGCCATCCTGCCAGACGGAAATCCCTTCGAGATTGTCATGGGTTCCGGTCTCTGTGGTCAGCAATTCGGTTTCTTCTCTGAGCGCGTCCGCATCGACCTCGAACCGTCTGATACGGCTGGCAAAGCCAGCCACGCCGTTGAAATAGCGCTCCAACACATAAAGCCTCCCATCTGGCCCAAAATCTGCACCAACGGGTAGGAACCCGTCCCGTCGTGGCATTTTCAGCCGGTCATCCCAGCGGCCACTTGCAAAGCGCCAGACTGTAAAGGGGCGGTTCAAAAGGCCCGAGCGTTCCGGCATCGTGTAGAGATTACCCGCCGCGTCCACGGCCAAGGCCTCCAAAGACGAATTGGGCTGCAAGGACCGAAACGCGCGTGGCGTGTTGACGATCCGCGACGGCCCGCCGACTGCGCTGTAAGAGCGGATCATGTGGGAGCCTTCGAAGGACACATAGATCACACGGCCCTGATGCACGGCCAGACCTTCGGCATCTGTGAACCCCCCCGGCAATGCGCCGCCGAGCGAGCCGCGCAATGTTGAGAATTTCGATTGTTCTACGCCCACGATCCGGTTGCCTTTGCGCTGCAAGATGCCTTCGGCGATCATGCCTCGGTCGGTGGTGGCGAGGAAGCTTGTCCCATTGCCCGAAAGTTCGAGCGACGAGAAGCCGCCAAACCCCTCCACTTGCTCTCGCCAAGCGAAGCTGCCCACCAGTTCCAAACGCTCGGCCCAGACCGGAGCGCAAAGACACATGAGCGCAAATAGCGCAGCTAGTCGGATTTCAGCACCTCAACGCATTGGGTTGGGAGGTCGGCCAGACGCAACTCCCGGCGCGGTTTTGGCGGTGGTGCGTTCGGATCAGGCGGTGGCGGGTCCAGGATACGGTCGACCCAGCTTTGCGCCTCCGCGCAGCCATCACCGGGTGGCGGCGGGGCTTGGTCGACGCAGTTGCTTGCGCCGCGCGGACATTTTAGCCGGACATGGAAATGGTAGTGGTGCCCCCACCAGGGTCTGATCTGGCGGAGCCAGCTTCGATCACCATTGGCGTCCTTGCACATCTGTACCTTGGCGCCGGGGAAGACGAAAATGCGCGCCACCCTTGGGTCCGATGCGGCCGCCTTCAGCACCTCATGATGCGCGCGGGTCCAGCGGACGTTGACGAAGGCCCCTTCCGAGCGACGCATGGAAATGGCGGAAATCGTCTCCCGCTCGCCCGAGCTGAGCGCCATGGAACGCGCCGGATTCATCCAGATATCGGCGTCGAGCCCGGTCTGGTGGGACCTGTGCCCCGTCAGCATCGGACCGCCGCGCGGCTGGCTCATATCGCCGACATAGAGCCCGGCCCAGCCTTGCGCGGCCGCGACGCGGCTGAGCTTCTGGACGAAATCTATGGTCTCTGGCATGGCCCAGTTGCGGTTGCGGGACAGCCGCATGGCTTGCCAGGTTGGCCCCGTTTCCGGCATTTGCTCCAGCCCCGCGGCGCAACCATTGGCGTAGCCGCCGATGGGCTCGGGACGCTGCGCTGACCCTTGCTTTTTGGCGCCAAACAAGGTCTTGGCGATGAGCTGTCCTTGCGGTCCCAAATCTCGCGTGACCTGTGGCACTGCTTCGCGCTCAGCCGCAGGGCCGCATCCGAACAGACAGAAAATCAGCAATCCAGAGACTAGTTTCGGGAAGCCCATACCGCGTCATCCTCACCTTCTGGTTTCACCCAGATTAACAGGACAAGACCCAAAAGAAAGAGCCCAATCAGGGGGGTGACGCCAATCCGCTGACTGTCGGAGAGAGAGGTTACCAAAGCAATAAGAGCGGGAGCCAAAAAAGCCGTGGCCTTGCCCGCCAGCGCGTAAAGCCCGAACGCCTCGGTCATGCGCTGCGGGTTGGCTTGGCGCACCATCATGGTGCGCGATGCGGCCTGCACAGTGCCACCAGCCGCGCCCACGACGCATCCGCAGAGATAGAAGGCCAGGTCAGCGGCATTGAAGCTTGCGACAATATTCGCTTCGGACACCGTTACCCCAAAAGCGCTGGTGGGGGAGATCGAGACGATCCCTATTGCGGCGGCCATGAGAGCCAGGATCGAGGTGACGATGACCGGTTTGGGGCCGTAGCGGCTGTCTGCGCGCCCGCCGATAAAGGCGAAGATGGCGCCAAAAATGACCGCGAGGATACCGAACACCCCAATGTCGACAACTGACCATCCCAATACGCCGCCCGCATAGACGCCACCGAAGGTGTACATCCCGTTGAGTGCGTCGCGGTAGAACATGGAGGAGCCCAGGTATGACATCAGGCTCGGGGTCTGTGGCAACCGCTTGATTGTTCCGATCAGATCGGAGACGCCGCGCCCGACAACGTCTTGCGCAGGGCCGATCTGCCGCCCGTTCTCCTTCACCCAAAGGTAAAACGGGATCATGAACACGATATACCACAGCGCCATGAAGGGGCCCACGGATCTCGTGCCTTCGCGCTGTTCGGGATCAAGCCCGAAGGCCGGGGACCACCCGATCAAGGTGCGTCCTTGCCCATTCTCGGCAAGGAAAAACAGTGTCAAAACCAGAGCAACCAAACCACCGAGGTATCCAATTGCCCAACCTGATCCGGACAGTTTGCCAATCTCTTCGCGCGGGCCCAAGTCGGGCAGCATCGCGTTGGTGAAGATCGTGGCATACTCCATGCCTATGAGCCCAATGATGAAGAACCCAAGAACCAGCGGCACGTTGAACCCTTGCGGGTAGGCCAGCCAGAGCCCGCAAGCGCCGATGATATAGAGGAGTGAAAAGGCCCAGATGAACGGCAATCGACGCCCGGTGCTGTCCGCCACAGCGCCCAGTATTGGGGCCATAACTGCAATCATAGCGCCTGAAATCGCCAGCCCAAATCCCCACACCGCCTGCGCCTGCGCGTTTGCAGACTCGTTGTCCATTCCCTGGACGACATAGCGGTCGCTCAGAATCTCCGCGAAATAAGGGCCGAAGATAAAGGTCAACAAAAGCGTGTTGTAGGGTTGGCTGGCCCAATCAAAGGCCATCCAGCCGCGCACGCGCCTCTGCAAAGGTATTGCCGACATATTTCCCCCAGGCATGCGGGGAGATAATCACCTCAATTCATCCCGAGGCAAGGAAAAACGTACCTCTTAGTAGTAGAAATGTCTGTCAGGTTGACCTAATCTTTACGTTACGTAAACTTTAGGTCCCATTTATTGCACAGGAGGCCATGGTCGCTGGGATTCTGCGGCGATCCAGGCGGCAATCCAATCCGGCATATCTGGTGTCGTAGCGCCGGGTGCGAGCGCTTCGATGACCTGATCGGGGGAAACGATTCCGTTCCGATCTGTTACAGCGGAGCGATACAGTATGTGGGAGGTAGCCTCTCCCCGGCACCACATCGATTGCTCTAGGTAGAGAAACTTATCATCCCAGCACACCGCACGGGATCGAATCTCGACCCGGTCAAACATCCGCACCCGCCGTCTATAGCGGACCGAGGCACCCGCCATGGTCAGACCCCAGCGTTTCTTTTTGAGAACCGTGATCAATCCGACCCGCTTTGCCAGCGGTAGGCGCGACAGGTCATAAATCGTAAGTGTGCGTCCGTTGTTTAGCTCCATCCACAGATCGATATCCCAAGGCCAGCAGGTGTGATGCGACACATGGGTGTCGGTCAGCCCAAGATCAGGCGCATTGCGAAATTTGATAAATTCTTTGATGAGGCGAATGAACGGATACATGGTCGAGCTCCTGCGAATGCACCTAACCTGCTTTGCTTTACCTTCACGTCAACCTTCACCTTGCGTCACCTCACGCTTGCGAAAGACCGTATGGCACCCTAGCTAAGGGTTTGCGAGATTTAAGGATGTGACCCCATGAGCGAAATAGCCTTCGTGCTGCAGCCCGTCTTTTCGGTGATCAAGACGATCATCTTCATCTATTTCATCATGAGCTGGCTCTTGAGCTTCCAGGTGCTGAACCTACGCCAACCGCTGGTCGCGCAAATCTGGAACGGGTTGACTACGCTGCTTGAACCGCTGTTCCGACCGATCCGCAATATCCTTCCAGCAACAGGTGGCCTTGATTTCAGTCCGCTGGTCGTTCTGTTGATTATTCTGATGCTAGAACGACTGCTTTTCGTGATCTAGCGCCCTCGCCCTAGCGCCCGGGTATTTCTGAGCGCGCGGGCGCGCGCTCCCAGGCGTCTATGACGTCGATGGCCTGTTGCCCTGTTTCGACGAATTTGAAGAGCGACAAGTCCTCTTCGGAGATCGTTCCTGCCTCGGCAAGCGCTTCCCAGTTGATGATGGAACGCCAGAATTTTTCGCCAAAAAGCAGAAACGGCACGGGCTCCATCCGGCCGGTTTGGATCAAAGTCAGCGCCTCGAACGTCTCATCGAGCGTTCCAAACCCGCCAGGGAACACTGCAATTGCAGATGCGCGCATTAGGAAGTGCATCTTGCGGATCGCGAAATAGTGGAAGTTGTAGCAAAGCTCCGGCGTGACATAGAGATTGGGCGCTTGTTCATGCGGCAGAACAATGTTGAGGCCAATTGACCGCCCACCCGCATCTTGCGCGCCGCGATTGCCCGCCTCCATCACGCCTGGGCCGCCACCCGTCACAATCACATCATGGTGGCCATCTGAGCGTGCGGTGATCATGCGCGCAAACTCCCGCGCTTCTTCGTAATACTCTGAAAGCTCCGCCAGCGTCTGTGTGCGGGCCGTATCCTTTTTGGCGGGTTCTGGAATGCGGGCCCCGCCAAACAGGACGATTGTCGAGCGAATGTCCTGCTCATCCATGCCCATCTCGGGCTTCAGCAGTTCAAGCTGCAGGCGGACCGGGCGCAACTCCTCCCGGCACAGAAATTCCTCATCCGCAAAGGCCAGCGCGTATGCCGGTGAGCGGGTCTGCGGTGTGTCGGGGACCGTTTGCGCTTCGGCGCGGTCTTGAGCGGACCGACGCATCGGGTGAATTTTATTTTGGTCTGACATTGTTCCTCCGACACGGGTGTTGAAGGCGCAGGCTAGTGCGCCCTTAAGCTGAGGGGAAGTCGTTTGGCGCGCGCGTACGAAAAAACCCGCCCCGGCAGGCCGGAACGGGTCTTCGTGGCAGTGGTCGTTCGGCTGTCTTAGGTGGATTTGCGCGTACGCAGTGCCAAACCACCCACAGCAGCCAAGAGCAGCAAACCTGAGGCTGGCAGCGGCACTGAGGTCACCGAAATGTTGTCCAAAGCTGCGCCATATGGGCCGCTTGGGCTGTCCGATGCGAAGCTCAGCAGCATGCTGTCAGCTGCGGCGGTGAAATCCAATGTATAGGTGACCCAGCCCATATCGCCGCGGCTATTGCCCGCTTTGTCGAAGCTGTAGGATTGGAAGTTGCGACCGACGGACGCTGTTAGTCCAACGGATTGATTGCGATCCGCAGTGTTGGCTGCCATGTCGAAGGCGAGCGTGTAGTTGCGACCGACCGAAAGGCCCGTAAGCATCTGGGAGATCGTACCGGGCGACCGACCGTCCAGATTGATGCTGTAGTTGCCATCGGAGTGCTGCCAAAACGCATTGATCAGATCGATGGACCCGCTGTTGATGGTCCAACCTGTCAGGGCGTTTGAGCCTGCGTTGTAAGTGGCCCAGTTACCGGTGACGGTACCCGGATCCTCGAAGCTTCCGTTGACAACCGCGGCTTGAGCGCCGCTGGCCAGGCCTGCGCTAAGCGCAATAGCGGAAATCAGGTGTTTCATTTTGTTACCCATTACTTTCATTAGTGGCATCGCCCTTATCTCGGTTTTGAAGGCGGCGCTTGCCGGCTCAAATGCGGCGGAACTGTGTAAAATGCCACGCAAATAGGGGACAAATTGTTTCCAATGCGGGTGCCCGACCTGCGCCAGCGACTTGCATCACCCTGGAGCCACGTCTATGTCGCGTGCAAAACCCGCCCGGAGGAAACACCATGTCAAATGCCCAACTCGAAACCGCCATCGAAGCTGCCTGGGAGGCGCGGGATACGATCACGCCTGCGACCACGGGCGAGATGCGGGAGGCGATTGAGGACACGTTGAACGCGCTTGACGGCGGCGGGTTGCGGGTGGCCGAAAAGCAGGATGACGGCAGCTGGCATGTGAACCAATGGGCCAAGAAGGCCGTGCTTCTAGGCTTCCGCATCAAGGATATGGAACAGCAGGATGGCGGGCCGCAGGGTTCCGGCTGGTGGGACAAGGTCGACAGCAAGTTCAAAGGCTGGGGCGACAATCAATGGAAGGCCGCAGGCTTTCGCGCCGTGCCCAATTGCGTTGTGCGCAAGAGCGCATTCATCGCGCCGGGCGTGGTGTTGATGCCGTCTTTCGTGAACCTTGGCGCCTATGTGGACGAGGGCACCATGGTCGACACATGGGCGACTGTGGGCAGCTGCGCGCAGATCGGCAAAAATGTTCACTTGTCTGGCGGTGTGGGCATCGGCGGCGTTTTGGAGCCGATGCAGGCAGGCCCGACCATCATCGAAGACAATTGCTTCATTGGAGCGCGCTCCGAGGTGGTTGAGGGCTGCATCGTGCGCGAGGGCTCGGTCCTTGGGATGGGGGTCTTCATAGGCCAGTCCACCAAAATCGTGGACCGCGAGACTGGCGAGGTCATGTATGGCGAAGTGCCGCCATATTCGGTCGTGGTAGCGGGCTCCATGCCGTCCAAGAACGGGATCAACCTTTATTGCGCCGTGATCGTGAAGCGCGTGGATGAGCGCACCCGCTCCAAGACAGGCATTAACGAGCTGCTGCGCGACTAGTGTTCAGCAACACATGGGCGCATCGGCAAGCCTTGCATGATCTGCGTGCGGTTGCGGCGTCCTGTGATGTTGTTCCCGTGGCCGGGCTTCGGCTTGCGTTTGACCTCCCCGAGGGTGATCCCGGTTTTCGTGTTCTGGAAGAGCTTCAGCTTGCGGCTTTGGAGCACGACAAGTCTGATGCGGCGGTGCATGCCTTGGCTGTGTTGCTGGCAGAAGCCCTAGAGGGCTCACGCGGCTTTGCGATGGATGCGGGGGATTGGCAGGATCATGCCGCGTTCATCCGTGCGCTCGACCCGCCCCGTCGCGCAGTATTGATGCGAGCTTGGTATACGCTTGATGAGCTGCGCAGTTTTGATTGGCGGAAGCCCGTACAAGACCTCGCGGATATGCGTGGTTTGGACCGCGCGCAGGTGATGGCGCCGCTTGTACATATGGCCAAGGCGATGCCCGAGCATGAAATTAAGAGCGTCGCGTTGGCTGACTATTGTAGCCGCGCCGATGAGCATGAAGCGGCCTTGCGCGCAGTTCTTGCGGAGCCTGAATGCCGGTTTCCCAACAATGAGCGTTGGTTTCCGGCGGAAGTGGTAGAACTCACAGCGCATGTCCCAAGTGATCCAGGTGCAATCGCCTGCACGGCCTTGTGCATCCTCGACGACATCCACAACAACGGAGATTACGACCAGATGAGTTTTCGCTGGGGGCAGCACAGCGAGACCTATCTGACGTGGCATGAGTGCAGACGCCTACCGATCCTGCGCGGCATACGGTATCTATATGAACGTGATCCTCATGGAAGCTGGGGGTTTCAGTACCCGAAAGCGGCGCAACCCATCCCGTGGTTTGAAACCTGACGCCGGGCGGCCCGCTTGTGACCGGTCCGGCATCGACCTATGAGTAGCCCATGAGCAAGACCAAGAAAAAAGCAAAGCAGAGGGTCTTCACCCTGTTGGTCGAGGTTGGCCGGACGGAGGGTGATGACCTGCCAGATGGCGCAAGCGGCGCTGCGATGGTGTGCTATTCCAGTGGTGTGGATGAGGCGGAAGCCGTGCGCGAATGCGTGGCGCTTTTGAAGCAGGCCGGGCTCGCACCCCTCGAGGTAACCGGGTATGGCAGTCTTGAGGAGCGTTTGGCGGAAGGCCATGATATCGAGCAAGAGGAACGCGACCTGATGCAGCGCGCATTGGACGAGAACTCTGTCGTCGTGGCGCAAAGCACCGCCCTCTTCGAGGAAAAAGCCTAGCTGTAGATGTCGTGGCGGTACTCGGTGGCGAAGCATCGCGCTTCCGCGTTGCTGAGTATTTTCCCGATAGACTGACCGGCTTTAGGTTGGCTGCCGACAGCGCAGTTGCCGATTTTCAGAGCGCAGGCGCGATCAAGCTGCAATTGAAGCAGCGCACTGCCTTTGCCGAGGTCCCAGTGACGTGCGCGGCGTCCGTCTTTTACGGCCCATGCCGGGACAAGAACGGTCTCTTCTCCGAAAAGATATTCCGCCGCTTCGGAGGTCACAGCGATGTGTTGTTCGGCCCCGAGGACAAGATCTTGATCGAGCCCGAAATATGGCGCGCGGATGCGGATGGCGCTCTTGGTGATAGGGCTGCGCAGAACGTGCTGGACGTGGGCAGGTGCGCCACGCGCATCGAGCACAGTGTCGCCGGTTGAAAGCTCGCCCAAGCGGCGTGGGCCTGACGGGGTGCTGACCCGGGTCTCCTCCGCGAGGCCGGTTTGCGCGCATGCGAATGGCAGGGCAGCGGAATTGGCCGCGTCCCAGTTGAACGCGGTCTCAATCAGATCGCGACCGTTCACGCTAGAGCGTGTTTCGAGCGCGAAGCTGCCCGCCCCTAGAATGTCAGGCATATTGCCCGGGTTCTTTCGCATTTTGCTCACTACTCTTTATCCAACAACAAGCGGTGCATACACGGCCCCGAGTATGACTTAGCGGGGAAAAACAGCGCTTTCGTGAACCCCCCGCGGCCTTTTTGCGATAAATTTGCGACGTAAGACGTGACGTATGATTGCCCTCTAAGCTGCATGGGCCCGACCTAGCAGCAGTTGGGTTTCAAAGCTCTTGAGCGCGCGCCGGCTGGAAGGGCCGTACCCCGCACCGGTTGACGGGTCGAGTTCCGGGAACAGCTGGCCGAGCTCTTCGAGCGCTGCCTGGGGGAAGCCTTGCATGGTTTGTGGACCGGGCAGGAAGCTCTCCGACAAAAGGCCCTCGGAGTAAACCAATTGGTGCTGGTCGAAGAGCAAGTGGATGTAAGTCACCTCGCTTCCATCTGCGAGCCGCCGAATGGTCAAACCGTTCACAAGGTCCTTCGCCGCCACGAGAACTTCGTTCTGGCCGAAGTAAAGCTGCGCAGTTTGATCTTGCAGAAGCACGCGATGCTGCGGGGACACGCAGAGCGCGCCGTGCGGACCAAGCGCACCCGCAGCGATCTGGATCGGGGCCATCGACCCTGATGCGATGACGCTGCGCTTTCCGATCCAGCGAATGGGTTGGAGGGCATTGTCATAGGTCTGCACCATATCGCCTTGGGTCAGCGTTTCGACGCGGCGCTCCCCGCGGTCCGTCAGAATGCGCGTGCCGGACACAAAACACGGGATGGTGTTGATCGTGACAAAAGCCACGTCGTCGACGCCCGTATCATTTTGCGCCTGATAGGTGAAATTGATGCTCTCAATGTCATTGTCGGTTTCAACAGTGAAGGTGCCATCCGCGTTCAGCGTCACCTCCTGCCCTGTCGAGAGGGTGACCGTATCCCCGGCGACCACGGTCTGGCCGTTGATATGGGTGATGGTCAGCGTGCCGCCATTGAGCTCCTGGTCGTTTTGCAGCACGTCGATGACGCGCGTTCCACCTTGGACGATGTCAAAGCTGTCATCGCCCAGCAAAACCTCGTTCTGCACGGAGTCGGCCGCGATCAGAAGATTGGAGTCGAAATTTACGTCCGCAACATCCGCGACACCGATGCGCAGCGAGTTTTCCGCGCCTGGAATGACATTGAGCTTTAGCGTGAGGGTGACGGTGAACCCATCCATCTCGGTGTTGAAACCGTCATTTTGATTGTCGACGAACAGGTTGGTGTTGTTGGTGGCATTGATGTTGCTGACATTAGTGTCGCCGCTGCCGACCGCGAGATTGACATAAGCGCCGTTGACCCAGACACCGACCAAATCGTTGAAGATCGAGTTCACAAACTCCGGGTATTCCTCGGACGAAAAGGTAAACTGAATAGACAGCGTCGGCGTCTGTGGGATGAAGTTTACCGTCAGAACGCTGGCGTCAAAAGTATTGGCCCCGGCGGCCGCGTTCAGCTGGGCGTCATTGTCGACGCCGGGCGTGTTGGTCGTGGTGTTGGTGCGCTGGTTCGCCTCACCGGTAGAGTTTGTGAAATCGCTGGCGCGACCTGTGGACAGGATGACCCCAGTGTCGCCCGGCGTCGCAAACTCTGACAGCGCATCCCCGTTCGAATAGATGGCCGAAGCTTCGTCCCACCCGGCATAGGTGGCCCCGACAACAGTCGCGCCGTTGCCGAAGATGGCGTTTGCCATCTGCAACGCGGTCGCGCTCGTGTCATAGGTCAGCTCTGCCGCTGGAACCATATCTGCCTCCGTCCCCGAAGCATAGGCGAGCCGCTGGTGCACTTTTTTGTGCACGAAATGGAAACTCTTTATCCGCTCTGCGGCCCTTTGCGCGCCGCTTGACCTGCCTTGGGTCTATTAATTGCGGGTAGTTTGGCGGCTGAAGCCCATGAGAGAAAGGTCTGTTAATGTTCTGTTAATGTTTGTTGAGCGATTGATGAATGCCTGAGTCATATTTGCCACGCTTGCGCCGGCCCATCTGCTCATGCAACAGAAAAAACGCGAAAAAAACGTGATACGAGGACAGGTGGTGGTGCAACGCATAGACCCTGTGATCTTAACCGAAGAGCTGATCAAATGCCCTTCCGTCACCCCTGTCGAGGGCGGCGCGCTGGTGCTTTTGGAGCATCTATTGCGAGACGCAGGCTTTGAATGCCATCGCGTTGACAGGGGGGAGACCGCGAACCTTTACGCCCGGTGGGGCGCCAAGAACGCCAATCGCAGCTTTGGGTTCAATGGGCATACAGATGTGGTGCCGGTTGGTGACAGAGACGCCTGGAGCGTCGACCCGTTCGGAGCCACGATCAAGGACGGGTTTCTCTACGGGCGGGGCGCGACGGATATGAAATCCGGTGTGGCGGCGTTCGCGGCGGCTGCCATCGATTTCGTGCAGGACACGCCGCCCAATGGCGCCGTGATCCTCGCCATCACCGGGGATGAGGAAGGGCCTGCAACCGACGGCACGGTTGCGCTGCTGGACTGGATGAAAGACCAGGGCGAGCGGATGACTGATTGCCTTGTGGGGGAGCCCACCTGCCCCGAAGAGCTGGGTGATATGATGAAGATCGGGCGTCGCGGCTCGATGACCGCGTTTTTCGTGGCGCGCGGCAAGCAGGGGCACGCCGCCTACCCACATCGCGCCTTGAACCCGGTTCCCGTAATGGCGCGGCTGATGGATCGTTTGGCAAGCCATGTGCTGGATGAAGGTACGGAGCATTTTGATGCCTCGACCCTTGCAATCACCACGATCGATACTGGCAACGCCGCCACCAATGTCATCCCTGCGGAGTGCCGCGCGACGGTGAATATCCGCTTCAATGACGCGCATAGCTCGGCCTCGATCACCGAGTGGCTGCGCGAGGAGGCGGAACACATCTCGGAAGAAAGCGGCGCGCAGGTGGAGCTGTCGGTGAAGGTTTCTGGGGAGAGTTTTCTGACGCCTCCTGGGGAGTTTTCTGCACTCGTGGCACAGGCCGTTGAGGATGAGACGGGCCGCCGCCCGGAGCTTTCTACCTCTGGTGGGACATCAGATGCCCGGTTTGTGAAAGACCATTGCCCGGTGGTCGAGTTCGGGCTCGTGGGCAAGACCATGCATGCTGTGGATGAGCGGGTTGAGGTCGCGCAGATCCGCAAGCTGAAGACCATCTACACCCGCATTTTGCAGGATTATTTTGCGTAAAACCCTCATTGTGATGCTGAAGGAGCCGCGCCCGGGCCGGGTCAAGACACGGCTTGGCGCGGGGTTGGGCCTTGTTGGGGCGGCCTGGTGGTATCGCCATCAGGTGGCGCGGCTTTTGCGGGAGGTGGATGATCCGCGCTGGCGCGTTGTGCTGGCGGTGGCCCCGGACAATGAGGGGCTGACGAGCCGTATCTGGCCTTCAAATTTCATGCGCTTGCCGCAAGGGTCCGGCGATCTAGGGATGCGTATGAAACGGGCCTTGAGCACGGTTGGGCCCGGACCGGTTTGTCTTATTGGCTCTGATATTCCCGGCATTCGTAAACGCCATATTGCGGACGCCTTTGCGGCGCTTGGGGCCTCTGACGCGGTATTCGGGCCTTCTGAGGATGGCGGGTATTGGTTGGTTGGCGTCAAGCGCGGCGTACCGCACGGAATGTTTGCAGGTGTGCGCTGGTCGAGCGCGCATGCGCTAGCCGATAGCGAGGCGTCTTTGACAGGGGTGCGGGTGACGCGTGTGGCCCAGTTGCGCGACGTCGATACTGTCGATGATCTTTGAGGAGGCAGGAGCCTACGGCGGGGATATTTTTAAAGCAATGAAGTGTATTGCCGCGCGCCACGTGCTAGGTCTGCGCCCATGAGCAAACTCCCCAATCGCGACGACATCCTGCAGTGGATTTCGGATAACCCGACCAAGATTTCCAAGCGCGACATTGCGCGCGCCTTTGGCATCCAGGGCCAGGCGCGGATTGATCTGAAGCGGATCTTGAAAGAGCTGGAGGCCGAAGGGCATCTTGAGAAACGCCGCAAGACGTTTCGCGAGCCTGGGTCCTTGCCGCCGGTGGGCGTTGCCCGCGTTTTGGGTGTGGATGCTGATGGCGATTTGTTTGTTTCGCCTGTTGAATGGGAGGGCGAGGGGGAGGCCCCGCGCGCGCTGTTTATCGAGAAGAAGGGCGACCCGGCTCTGGCCGCGGGCGACCGCGTCCTGGTGCGGCTGGCCAAGGTTGCGGGGGAGGATTACGCTTATGAAGCGCGGCTAGTCCGGCGCATCGGCGCCGGGCCGCAGAAGATTTTGGGGATTTACAAGGCCGCGTCTGAGGGCGGGCGGATCACGCCGATTGACAAAGGTTCGGACCGCGAATGGCGGGTGCCAGCGGGCGCGTCTGAGGGCGCGCGGGACGGTGAGCTGGTGGAGGCAGAACAGACCGGCCCGAAATCGCGTATGGGGCTGCCTTTGGCGCGGATCAACGCGCGGCTTGGCGACCCGGGTGCGGCGCGGGCGGTGTCGCTGATCGCCATTCATCAGCATGACATCCCGGACGATTTCCCGGCGGAGGTGATCGCTCAGGCGGAGGCCGCCAAACCCGTCGATCTGGCCGGTCGCGAGGATTTGCGCGACCTGCCGCTCATCACCATCGACCCGGCTGACGCGCGCGACCATGATGATGCCTGCTATGCGCATGCGGATGAGGACCCGAAGAACCCAGGTGGCCATGTCGTTTGGGTGGCGATTGCCGATGTGGCCCATTACGTGCGGCCTGGCTCCGCCCTGGACCGGGAGGCCTTTAAGCGCGGCAATTCCACCTATTTCCCCGACCGCGTTGTGCCGATGCTGCCGGAGGCTTTGTCAGGCGATCTGTGTTCCTTGCACGAGGGGGTGGAGCGTGCCTGCATCGCGGTTCGCATGGTTCTCGATGCCGAGGGCAACAAGATCGGGCACCGTTTTGTCCGCGGGCTGATGCGGTCCCCCGCCGCGCTGAACTACGAAGAGGTGCAGGCCGGGCGCGACGGGCAGCCTAACGCGCGTGTCGCGCCGTTGATGGTAGAGGTCATTGCCCCGCTTTATGAAGCCTATGAAGCGCTGAAATCTGCACGGGAGCGCAGGCAACCGTTGGAGCTGGACCTGCCGGAGCGCCGGATCGAGTTGGATGAGGCTGGGCAGGTTACCAGCGTGGCGTTTCGCGACCGGCTCGATGCTCACAGGTTGATCGAGGAGTTCATGGTGCTGGCCAACGTGGCCGCCGCTGAGGAACTGAAAGCGCGCAAGGTGCCGCTTCTCTACCGCGTGCATGAGGAACCGAGCCCGGAAAAATTGGAGAGCCTGCGGGAGATTGCCGGCGCTTCAGGGTTCACCTTGGCCAAGGGGCAGGTGCTGCAGACGCGACACCTAAACCGTCTTTTGGCGCAGGCGGAGGGGACTGAACATGCGGAGCTGATGAATATCACTGCCTTGCGGTCGATGACGCAAGCCTATTACGCGCCCGAGAATTTCGGCCATTTTGGGTTGGCACTTCGCAATTACGCGCATTTCACCTCACCTATCCGCCGTTACGCCGATCTAGTTGTGCACCGCGCTTTGGTCACGGCGCATGGCTGGGGAGAGGACGGGCTGGCCCCCGGTGCTGAGGAGGGTCTTAAAGAGGTGGGTGAGCATATCTCCACCACCGAGCGCCGCTCAATGATGGCGGAGCGGGATACGACCGACCGCTATCTGGCGACTTATTTGGCCGACCGGGTCGGCGCAGAGGTCGAGGGGCGCATCGCCGGTGTGGTGAGCTTTGGCGTCTTTGTGAAACTAGACGAGACAGGCGCAGATGGGCTGGTCCCAGTGCGCAGTCTGGGGCGCGAGTATTTTCAGTTTGACCGCGACGCGCAGACCTTGCGCGGGGAGCAGTCGGGGCTTGTCTTGGGGCTCGGGCAACGCGTCACAGTGCGCATCGCCGAGGCCACGCCGATGACGGGTGGGCTGATGCTGGAACTGCTCGATGTCGAGGGCCGCAAAATGGCGCGCGCACCCGCAGGTGGGCGGCGGGGGGCTGGAACGAGGCGCAAACTGGTGAAGTCGCGAAAGAAAGGCGCAAAGCTGCGCAAGAAGGCCGCGCGCCGCAAGTAGGTGTTTTCCTGAGGCGGCGACTCGGGCTAGGCTCGCGGGTAACGAACACGGAAAAAATCCGGGCAGGTGAGCGATGATATCGTTGAAATGGGTTTTGGCCCTCTCTTTTCTGGCGCAGCCGGTATGGGCGGAGACAGCAAACCCGGATCCGAGCGGACCGGTCACGCGGACGGCGCAGCCCTTGGAGTTGATCAATCCAGACGGCGCGGGGGTTGAGCGCTCCCTCCGACCGCTGCTGCGCCAGACTCTTGTTCAAAGTTCCGGCGATGCCGGATTTGATGCTTGGGTCGCAGCGTTTCGCGGCCGCGCCCTGGCGCGCGGCATTTCATCGGTGGTCTTTGACCAAGCCTTTGACGATGTGCGCTACGCGCCGAAAGTGGTCACGCGCGACCGCAACCAGTCAGAGTTTACCAAGACCCTTTGGGACTATCTGGATACTGCTGTCAGCGACACGCGGATCGCCAATGGCAAGGCGGCGCTTGCGCGGATGGGGTCTGAGCTGGATCGCATCGAGGCCCGGTTTGGGGTCGATAAGCATGTGGTCACTGCAATTTGGGGGTTGGAAAGCGCCTATGGCGCGTTTCGCGGCTCCGACGATGTGATAGGGGCGTTGGCGACGCTGGCCTATGACGGGCGGCGGGGCGCGTTTTTCGAGGGGCAATTGCTGGCCGCTTTGGAGATTTTGCAAGCAGGTGATGTTGCGCCGCGATCCATGACGGGCTCTTGGGCCGGTGCCATGGGGCATACGCAGTTTATCCCAACGTCGTACCTTGACTATGCCGTCGATTTCACCGGCGACGGGAAGCGCGACATTTGGGGAGAGGATCCGAGCGATGCGCTGGCCTCCACCGCGAATTACCTCAAAGCGTTCGGCTGGGTTTCGGGGCAGCCCTGGGGCGTTGAGGTAAATCTGCCTGCAGGGTTTGATTATGCCTTGGCGGACCGAGACATTCTGAGACACCCCGCTGATTGGGGCGCGCTTGGCGTGAAAGGGCTTGATGGGCGCGATGTTGCAGATCATGGGCAAGCCTCGATCCTGCTGCCTGCCGGGTCGCAGGGCGTGGCCTTCATGATCTACAAGAATTTCGAAGTGATCGAGCGCTACAACACCGCCGACGCCTATGTCATCGGGGTTGGGCATCTGGCCGACCGCATCCGCGGCGGCGCTGCGTTTGAGGCGGGGTGGCCGCGCGGGGATCGGGGTTTGAGCTTTGAGGAGCGGAAGGAGCTGCAAAGGCTCCTGACCGCCAAGGGGTTCGACACCAAGAAGATCGACGGCAAGATCGGGCCTTTAACCATTGGCGCCGTTCGGGCCTACCAGCGCGCGGAGGGGCTTGTGCCGGACGGCTATGCCTCGCTGCGCATATTGGAGCGCCTCAGGTAGCATCGCCGCAGTGCCGCGAAAGTCGCTGGCCTTTGCGCCGCATGTGCGTTAGTGCGCGCGCAACACCTTCTTTCAAAGGCAGACCGGTATGGACCTTCGCAACATTGCGATCATCGCACACGTCGACCACGGCAAGACCACTTTGGTCGATGAGCTGTTGAAACAGTCGGGCTCGTTTCGCGACAATCAGGCCGTGGCTGAACGTGCCATGGACAGCAACGATCTGGAACGCGAGCGCGGGATCACGATCTTGGCCAAGGCAACTTCCGTCGAGTGGAAGGGCATCCGGATCAACATCGTGGACACACCCGGCCACGCCGATTTCGGCGGCGAGGTGGAGCGGATCTTGTCGATGGTGGACGGTGTTGTGCTTCTGGTGGACGCCGCCGAAGGCCCCATGCCGCAAACCAAATTCGTGACATCCAAAGCGCTGGCTTTGGGGTTGCGCCCGATTGTGGTGCTGAACAAGGTCGACAAAC
Organism: Litoreibacter sp.; assembly: GCA_026710325.1. Lineage (GTDB taxonomy): Bacteria > Pseudomonadota > Alphaproteobacteria > Rhodobacterales > Rhodobacteraceae > Litoreibacter. The sequence goes on from JAPORH010000236.1 coordinate 30,511, forward strand.
AAGACGCAGAGCCCGACCGCGCGCTGGACGAGTGCTTCGACCTTTTCGCCAATCTGGGCGCGGATGATGATCAGCTTGATTTCCCGTCAATGTATGCCTCCGGCCGTTCGGGTTGGGCGGATATGGAGCTGGACGGCCCGCGCGAGAACCTGCATGCGCTTTTGGATCTGATCGTCGAGCACGTGCCCGCGCCCGCGCAGATGGAGAACCGCGACGCGCCGTTCAAGATGCTGGCGACGACGCTGGGCTCTGACCCGTTTATTGGCCGGCTGCTGACGGGCCGGGTTGAAAGCGGGACGTTGAAGGCGGGGGAGACTGTCAAAGCGCTGTCGATGGATGGTGACAAGATTGAGCAGTTCCGCTGCACCAAGATCCTGGCCTCGCGTGGCTTGAGCCTAGAGCCGATTGATGTGGCGGAGGCGGGCGACATCGTCTCGCTGGCCGGTATGTCGAAGGCGACCGTGGCCGACACGATTTGCGATGTGAGCGTGGACACGGCGCTGCCCGCGCAGCCGATTGACCCGCCGACCATCACCGTGACCTTTGGGATCAATGATAGCCCGCTGGCTGGGCGCGACGGCAAGAAGGTGCAGTCGCGCGTCATCCGGGAGCGGCTGTTGAAAGAGGCCGAAAGCAACGTCGCCATCAAAGTCACCGACACCCCGGGTGGTGATGCGTTCGAGGTGGCCGGACGCGGCGAATTGCAGATGGGCGTGTTGATCGAAAACATGCGTCGTGAAGGGTTCGAGCTGTCGATCTCCCGCCCGCAGGTGCTGTTCCAAGAGATTGACGGCACCCGCCATGAGCCTGTCGAAGAAGTCACGATCGATGTTGATGACGAGTATTCCGGCGCGGTGATTGAGAAGATCACGGGTACCCGCAAGGGTGATCTGGTCGAGATGAAGCAGGCAGGCGCGGGCAAGACGCGGATCATCGCGCATGTGCCGTCGCGTGGGCTGATTGGCTATCACGGCGAGTTCCTGACCGATACGCGTGGTACGGGCGTGATGAACCGGGTCTTCCATGAATGGGCGCCGCATAAAGGCGACATTCCGGGGCGCAGGGCTGGCGTTCTGATCTCGATGGAGAATGGCGTTTCGGTGGCTTATGCGATCTTCAATCTCGAGGATCGCGGCAAATTCTTCATCGGCAGCCAGGAAGATGTCTATCAGGGTATGATCATTGGCGAGCACAGCCGGGAGAACGACCTTGAAGTGAACCCGCTCAAGGGCAAGAAGCTGACCAACGTGCGTGCCTCCGGCACGGATGAAGCGGTGCGGCTGACAACGCCGGTGCGCATGTCGTTGGAAGAGGCGATTGCCTATATCGACAATGACGAACTGGTTGAGGTGACGCCCAACGTGGTGCGTCTGAGAAAACGCCATCTCGACCCGCATGAGCGCAAACGCGCGGCTAGATCGAGCTGACTTGTTTGCTTGGTGCGAGTTCGAGCAGGGCAGCAGCGACGATCAAAGTAGCGCCCAGTGCCTCGCGTGGCCCGAAGACTTCATTGGCCAAAAGAGCCGCTGAGATGAGGCCAACGACCACCTCGCTCATCAGGATCATGCCGACGCGGGCCGGGGAAAGGCGGGTGGCGGGCCAGATGGTCAGAAAAAGCATCGGCAGAACGAAAGCGGCCGAAAGCGCGGCGAGCAGCGCGGTTTTCTGAAACGCCTCCGCCGTTGGTAGGGCTTGGCCCAAATGCAGCTCCACCGGGATGGCGATTGCGGCCACGCAGAGCGCCCCCATCACGAAAGCGAAGACTTGCCCCGGCACCGGGATGCCGCGCGCGCGGTAAAGCCCGAGCGAGCCGAGCGCCCAGGTCATGCCAGATAACAGCGCCAGCCAATCGCCAATATTGCGCGGCCAGGGCAGGCCCTCACCGCCCAGAACGATCAAGAGCCCCCCGAGTCCGCATAAAAGCCCAAGGGCGCGACGCAGCGTGAGGCTTTCGCCCAGAAAGGCCAGCCCCAAAAGTGTGCCCCAGATGGGTGTGAGGTAGAAAAGCAGGATAGAGCGCACAACCTCGGTATAGACAAGGCTGGTGGTGTAGAGGCTGAAGGCCGCACCAGTGAACATGCCGCTGAGGATCAGTGCGCGCCAGTTGTTCAAGAGCATGCGCCGCACCGGCCACAGGAACGGCAACACCGCGACAAGCGCCGCCAGATACATGACTACCCCGGGCCAGGAGCCGGTCAGGCCTTGGTCTGCAAAGTAGCGCACTGGAAGCCAGTAGAGGCCCCACATCGCGCCGCCAACCAGGAGCGCAATGCCCGCCGTCGTGTCCGATGGCGTGCGCACCCGCTAGCCCATCGTCGAGACTTGTTGATGCACCTCAATCACATTGCCTTCGGGGTCTTGGAAGAAGACCTGATGCCATTCTTTCGAGAAGGCGGTGCCGTAATCGGAATAGGGGACGCCTTTTGCGTCGAGCAATTTGAGGAATGCAGCCAGATCATCAGTGCGAAAGGCGATATGGCCCTTTTCGACCGGGTTGATGACATGACCATTCTTGAACGCGACTTTGAAATCCCGCTCCGCCAGATGCATTTGCATCCCGCCATCTGTTGCAAAGCGGATGTCGCCGTCATAGCCCGCATCCTCGCTCGACGCTGTGCGCGGGAAGCTTTGTATGGGAATATCGTCAAGCCCCAACACATCAGTGTAGAATTCATGCAGCCGGCCCACGTCATCGGCGACAAAGTTGATGTGATGAAATTCGAGATTCATGGGGGTGTTTCCTTACACTGAAGCCAGAGCCTAGCACGCATTTGTTGCGTGGCCCATGTCAGGTTTGCGCGGGAATCACAGCATCGTGCAAGGCGACGTGGCCCGGGGTGACGACCTCCGCGTACCAACCACCATGGCCGCGCATGGCGTTATAGCCGCCCATACCAATGGTGCGCTCCATCCGGGAGCAGGGCGGACAAGGGCCGGAGATTTTGATCTGCGCGCTTCCGATCTGCAGCGTGACTTTGCGCAAGGCCGTAAGGTTGATGCCGGAGACCACGATGTTGCGGCGCAGCTGCTCGGGCGTGACCGTAGTCCGCGCAAGCACAGCGATGACGGGAAGATGTTCGGCCTGAATGAGCGTGACCGCGCGTTTTCCGCCGCCCGTGTGGTGATCACCAGTGAGCCCGTTGAGTGTTAGTTCGGCTTGGTCAGGCTGCGTCAGTGGGGCAAGGCGCTCCGGGCGCAGGCCGATCCAATCCACCGTGCCTTTAAAGGGGTGGCGGTTCATCAGCGCCCGCAGCTCAGACATTTTGCAGATCGACGCAGGTTTTCTTGCGCGCGGGCAGCACGAATGCCGCGCCACCCGCGTAAAGCGCGCGGACGTAGCCCGGGTCTTCGCTATGGATGATCAGAAGCGGGCCGCGGTGATCGAGGATCGCCACGGTTTCGGGAAGCTGCGTGCCGGCAGGCACCATAGCGGTTTGAATGGAGCCTGGCAGCATGGCTGCGGCGGCGATGGTAAGCCAGCAGGTGAGGAGCGCGCCGCCAATCATGAAGGCGCGCTTCATGGCAAGCGGGCCCTCCGGGGGGGATATTTTTGAAGCAATGAAGCCATGGGCGTCAGTAATCGTAGATATGTTCGAGCTGGTCTGTGCCGGGTGTCAGGTTTTCAAACACAAGATGGAGTGCGCTGACCTTGGTGGCAAGGAGGATGCGGTCTTCCTCAAAGCCGATACGCGGGAGGCGGGAGATGACTTTTGAGTCCGCGTTACTCTGCCACGCGCGGTTCGTGAGGATTGAGACAAGGATATCGTCATTGCCTGCGATCTCGACGAATTGCCCGCCGGCCTGTGCGATTTGCTGCGCGAGAGTGGTGAAGATGCGATAGCGGGGGACCTCCGCGATGGTGATGTCGTCGGATTGCGACAGGATTTCTATCTCGGGCAGGTCCGGGACAGGGCCCCTGAGCGCGACTTGCATGGTGAGTTCGTCCGCGCCGAGCCCTGCGGCGGCGCTGGCGATGAGCTTGGCATATTGGGTTTTCGCCCCCCATTCGAGGGAGAGGGCCAGGCGACGCTCCCACCCGCGCAGCCCAACGGGCTCGGCTTGCCAGAGCGTATCGGACCAGGTGGGGAAGTCGTATTTGTACCAAGGCGTTTGCTGCAGGAAGGTGGCGTAATCTTGCGCCATATCTGCTTCGACGCCGTCCTGGGGGGAGGGGGCCGCGAGTGCAAAGAGGCGGCCGATGGTTTCCTCATAAGCGGCTTTGAACAGCATCTCGAGCGTGAAAGACGCGCCGATTGTGTAGATCGTGGCTTTGGAGTTGAAGCCCGCATCGCCCAGCTCATCGGCTTTTTTGGTGAGCGCGCAGGCGGAGCTCCAGAAGCCGGTGATGGCCTTTACATATGGGAAGTCATGCGGATGGCCGGTTTTAAGGGCCGCCGCATAGCCTTCATAGGCGTAGACGATGTGCCATTCGGGGTAGACCATGTAAGTACGCGCCTCGGGGCGGGTGTCCTGGGTGATAAACTGGGCCTGAGCTTGAGGAAGCGCGGTGCCACGGCACAGGGTCTCAACCCACAGGATCGGCAGCGCAATGATTAAGATCAGGCCCAAAAGCGCCAGACCAACCCATTTTAGGAAGCGCTTCATTTCTGATCGAACAGGCGCGCGGCAATCACGGCGAACCCGCCAAGGGCGATATGCGGCGTGTTTGCGGCGAGCTTGATCAGGAAGCTCGGATATTCATAGAAGCCGTAAACGAAGATGCCGAAATCCAGATAGCCCGAACCAGTGGCAAGCCCCATCGCTCCATCCAGCAAATAGGCGGCGCCGAACCAGATGAGAAAGAGTTTAGACGCGCGGTGGGAGAGCAGCCCGGCGATAAGCGCCCAGAGCCCGGAGGCCACGTGGAGGCTGTCATCAAAGAGATCGAGGGCGAAGACCCCGAAGGCGCGGCCCTGATCGTCGATGATGCCGGGGATCGGCAGGTAGTTGAGCGAGGCGGCGGCGAAGAGCACCACCGCATATCCAAAGGCAATTTTGCGAAGCGCGGTCATGTCAGACCCTCCCGATATATTGGTCCCAGAGCGCGTTTCGGAACAGAAGTTTGGGGTCCATGGCGCGTTTCTTGGCCGCAAATGGCCGCAAGCCGGCGTAGCCCGCTGCGATCTGATCTGGCCGAGCATGGAGGCGGTAGGGCAGATAGTAAGTGCCGCCCAACCGGATGGCCGCGTCGATCAGCGCTTGGGTCATGCGCTTTGCGTCTTCCTCCGCCCGCAGTGACTTTTCCTGGCTGAAGAGCATGACGGCGGCGATGCGTTCCACTGGGGCGTAGCCGAGCCAGGCCTCATTGTCGGGCTGCACGTAACGCAGGGTGATGTTGAGAAGTTCCTGATAGGAAGATGGGATGATCTCCCGGCAGGCGGCGATGAACGCGCCGAAGTTTTCCGGGCTGATAAAATATTCGTGCAGAATGTCTGTGCGATCCGGGTCGCGGTCGTCGAGCGTGATGACGGGCTCGTTCAGCAGCGCGTTACGGGTTGTGGCCCCACCACCGATGCGGGGGCCGAGGCTTGATTCGAACCACCAGCGCCCATGTTTGGCAATGTCGGAACCCAGCTGCGCCCGGAAGATGTCGCGTGCCCGTCGGCTGAGCCAGCCTGAGCCGGGCGCCGGGGGCAGGTCGGATTGATCGGCCGTGGGGCGATAGGTGATCATCATCGCCTGCTCCAGGAAACGGTCCTTGGAGATGTCCATGCGCCCGTATGCCATTTGCACGCCGGTGATGCCTTTGATGGCGCGGACGAATTCTGGGCCGAAATTCAGTGGTTCAACCATCTCAAATGTGGGTTCAAGGCGCGCATTTGGCACCATATCGATTTCCATCTCGGTGATGATGCCAATCAGGCCGTAGCCGCCCATGGCTGCAAAGAAGATATCGGCATTCTCCGTGCGAGAGGCTGTGACCAGCTGCCCGTCGGCCAACATGATCTGGATGGAACGCACTGTGTGTCCCATGGGCCCAAAGGGCACAGGCCAGCCATGTGCGTTGACCGAATAGGTCGCGGCCACGCCGAAATCATTGTTGGATTGCATAACGGCCGGTGAGAAACCCGCGGCGTCCAGTTTTGCAATGACAGTTGACCACCGGGTGCCTGCGCCAGTTCGGAATGTTAGTGCGGATGCGTCTAGCTCAAGCCAGTCATGCGCGAATGTGTAGGTCGTCCCCCCACCGGCCATGGATTGCCCCCCCATGGAGTGACGCGCGGCCGAGGCAATAACTGGGCGGCGTTCACTTTCGGCGGCCTTCAGTTCGGCGCGGAGGGCCGCAAGGTTTTCTGCGCCGAAATTGTCTGTGACGGTGATATGTTTGGCGACCTTGGTCGGCGAAAGCTCGGAGGCATCATTTAAGAGCAGCGGATCGCCCATTGGGGCCGAGAGCCGTGTTCCGACCGGGATCGGGTCCGTGTGATAGCTGTTTACGGCCCAACCGCCCAAAAGCGCGCCAGTGCCGAGCAGGAAAGCCCTGCGGCTGTTTTTACTCATGTCTGCCTCATTGCCCCGGTTTTTGATATCGGGGGTTTTGGGCAAGGTTAACGGGACAGGGTTGAGTCGGTCAAAGGGGGGCTACGCGAATTGTTTTCGCTGCGGCTTTGCCGCATCGACCCGCGCCCTCGGCTGTGCCTCGGGCGCTT
>JAPORH010000037.1 GCA_026710325.1 Litoreibacter sp.
CCACTAACAAATTCAGGGCGTTTGGTCGCTCACAAATCATTCATACCCCCTCCTTGGGCAGTGACCTAATCATGGCACAGGTCGGCGCAATGGCAAACCTGGCAACTGGCGTTGACAATTTAGTCACGAGGCGATGACGCGAATGTCATCCAGACGCACGGGGATAGAGAAACAAGACAAGCGAAGGTTTGCCTTCAGATGCGCGTAAGGGTGACCGGGGCTTCGAGCACCTATCATCGCGCAGACGGAAAGCTAACAAAGCTCAACTTGGTGCGGCTTCAAATCAGGGCGCCAACACAACGTTCTTTTCGTACTGCAGCCGAGTAATATTCAGCCCCGGCGTGCCAAGAGCTACGACTTTGAACAGGTTTTCGAAAATTCCGCGAGGTTCTCGTAAAGTGTAGACCCGATAATCGACCAGCCTACCCTGCGCATCTTCGACAAGAGAGAGATACAGCTCGATCGTTGAACCGTGATGAACCGTCTGGGCCACCCCCAGCAACCGAGCCGGCGGGTTTACAGCAACACTGTTCCATTCTTCGTCATTCACTGCGTCAATATCAGCGAGCTTTGCAACTTCTTGACAAGCGCCCGGTCGACACCCGGGAAAGTCCACAGAATATCTTTTCATTTTTCCCGGACCGGCCCTGAAATAAAGGGTTGCTGCGCGCATCCCGGAACTCTCATTGCTTCGAACAATGGCAGCCAAAAGTCCTTCTGGCGGAAGCATTAGTCTTTCTTCGAAATTAAGTCCGGGGAAGCTAGAGAAACGGTAGGCGTCAGAGATTATGACTTCACGTCCAAGAATATCGGCGGTCAGCTCAAAGCCCGGCATCTCGCGTATGGCAAACTCTTCGGCATACTTATCGAGTGTTTGGGTAATCCAAAGCGACCATATGATACTGATGACCGTAACGATGAGCGCTACGCCACAGAGTAGAAATGAAACAAGTCTTTTCATGTCGCGTCTAGCGTCTCTGGTGATGAAATAATGAACGAGGCTGTGATATCGGTTGGAAGGTGCCAACACGAGAGGCACGAAAAGGGGGCCGGCAAACTCCCTGGGGCTTCGGCAAAAGGTTAACAAACCCCCTAAAATCAGGATGTTGCGAACAACCAGACGCTCCGCCCCGATGGCCTGCATTCAAGAGCTTACCGGGAATTTTTTCGCATGCGAAAACTCTGAAAACGGCGAATATCTTAACGCCTAGTCCCTCAAATGCGGAAAATAGTCCTCGCACGCGCCTTCGCGGTAGACATCGGCTGTGCAGCAATGCAGGCCACCGCCGAAGGCATAAGCGTCACGCAGGTCGACCTCGACCACTTCCATGCCCAGCTTGTCCATCTGCTCGGCCTGATAAACCTCGGACTTTTCAACGCAAACGGTTTTGGGGTCGAGCACCAGCACATTCATCGACAGCCAGACCGAGGAATAACAGAGCGGCGGCGGCGCATTGTGAGCAGGTTGTGCGGCATCCACGATCTCCCACCCATTCTTTTCGAACATGGCGCGCTGATCATCGGGCAGACGGCGCTGCGGGTTGTTCAGGATCAGCCCGGGGCGCAACGGCGTGAAGGTCGCGTCGATATGGATCGGGTAGGGATCGCCCGGGAAATTAACCGTGTGGACGCGGTGATCGGGGAAATGGCGGCGCAGCCATTCGATACCTTTGAGATTGGTCGTGAACCCGTGCTGCACCACCAGATCACGTCCAAACCGCAAGACGTCCGCCGCGTCAAACAGCGGCTCTTTCTCGGTCGTCACGAAGAACTTTTCGGCCGCCCATTGCAGGCGCTTTTCCACCCCGATTTTGTCGGACAAGTAGTCCGGATGGTAATCCTCATCCGTCAGCCTCGGCTTGGGCGCGCTCTCATGACGAAAGTTCGGATCCTCGTCAAAATACTGCTCCATCAACGGGCGGTAGTTGAGATATTCGAACCCGCGGCACCGGTAGGACATGGTGGCCTCCAAAATCTCCGAGCCGACGGTCAACAGCACATCGCGCGGCGGCATGCAGCCAAACTGGCTATCCGTATGGAAATCCGGGGTCGTCACGGGCTGCGAATGATCAATCGCGTCGGGCCGGTCAACGCGCACCCCACGCGCTTCGAGTTGCGCCGCGAACCCGTCCAAAAGCTCATTGGCCCGGTCAATCGTTTCCTGCGGACGACGCCCCCATTGCCCGCGCATATCGCTGTCTTCGGGCACCTTCGCGTCGAGAGCTGGTTCTTCGGGGGGAATGTGGCAATCATCAGCACGCCCGACAATCACATGCTTGAGCGGATCCCACTCGTTCCAGCTGTTCACAACGGTATTTTGCATGGCAAATCTCCCCGAATTCATGCCCCGGCGCAAACTGCTAGCGAGACTATGCGCCCCACGCAAGGATGCGTACGCAATTAGCTAAACTTTGAGTTAGAAATCGGTCGCGATGCACTGGGCCGTTAACCGTTTCGGCGTAACTTGCGACACTCATACGTATGCTTTTCGAGCTTCGCCATCCCATGACCAAAGCAATCAAAAAGTCAGAGCTCCATGACTACGCGATGATGGCGGCAGAATATAGTCGCGATGCCTTGCTGGTGACCGACAATGAAGATCGTGTGCTCTGGCTCAACCGCGAGTTCGAAGAGATGACCGGCTTCTCTTTGAACGACATGCTGGGCAAGTCTCCGGCAGATTTCTTGCGACATGAGGCGACCGATGATGACATCGCTGCCCTGATCGACGAGGCTCTGAAATACCGCCGCCCCATCGATGTGGAGGTTCAGTACCGCTCCAAAAACGGTGATCTCTTTTGGATGGAAAGCCGGATCACGCCTATATTTGACCAGGATGGGCGGCACACGCATTTCATGTCCTCCTCCCGCGATGTGACGCAACGCCGGGAGATGTCGACAGCCAGTCGCGAGGCGGCAGAGAAGGAACGTCTTCGCCAACGAGAACGTCGCCTGCTCAGCCAAATCAGCGAATGGCTTTATTCGTCAAAATCGCTCGAGGAGCTGTTGCGCGTGATCTCCCGCTCACTGGAGACATTGATGCCAGAAGCCGCGGGGCAGCTGTATATTTACGCCAATTCTCGCAATGTTTTGGATTTGAAAATTCATTGGGGCGGCGCGACCGCAACGCCCGAGCATATGGACGCGGATGATTGTTGGGCGCTGCGACGTGGGCGCGCCTATTCCTATGGGCTCAGGCCGATCGAATTTCCCTGCAGCCATGTCACCGCCGACAGTGACGCAGACCCGTATTTTTGCATCCCGATCACCGCTCATGGGCAAACCAATGGGCTTTTGCATCTGCAATTTGATGCGATCACGGGCGACAGAGAAGAACGCGCCCAGTTCAAGGCCTTCCTTGAGCATAGGTGGGAGCTCGCTTTGCTCTGCGGCGAGCAGATCAGCCTTGCCATCGCGAATGTACAGCTACGCCAGGAATTGCTCGACCAATCCGTGCGCGATCCGCTCACAAACCTATGGAACCGTCGCTGGTTTCTTGACGCGGCTTACAAACACAAGTCCCACGCCCAACGAACGGAAGAGGCGTTTTCCCTTATTGCGCTTGATGTCGATCACTTCAAAAAGTTCAACGACACTTATGGCCATGACGCAGGCGATATGGTGCTGCGGACCTTTGGCGCAAAAATGATCGAGTTTTTCTCTGACAAATGCGCGCCCTGCCGTATGGGGGGGGAGGAATTCATGGTGCTTTGCAAAGGCCTGTCAGAGCGGCAGACGCTCATTCTGGCCGAAGATTTCCGGTCCCAGGTCGCAGAAATCTCGATCAAGCATTCGGGGACGACCTTGCCGCCCATCACAGTCTCCGCCGGGGTGTCGATCTGGCCGCGCGACGGGGAGGAAATCTCCGAGCTGGTGAATGCCGTGGATATGGCGCTCTACCGCGCGAAGGAACGCGGGCGCAACATGGTCGTCTCTGCTGATACGCTTAAGCGCTGAGGGCACCGCGCGCGCGGTAGTCTTCAAGGCTCTCTGCGCCTTTTGGGGTCAGCTGATAGATGCCGGTCTCGACCCTTTCGAACCATCCGTAGTGATCGGCCGCCATGATCCGGGTGGCCGTTGGCACCCCGGTGGCGGCCGCAACCATAGCGCCTTTGCTCGGCCCGTTTTCGGCCAAATACCCGGCGCAGCGCAGCGCGTCCTGCCGGTAGGCCGTCACAAGTCCAACGCGCGTCGCCCCCCCTTCATTGGGGTCTCCCACCCGCTTGGCAAATTCGCGCAGAAGCCGCCCCCTGCGGATCTTGGACTTGCGCGGGCGGTAGGGCGCGGGGTCGAGATGCACCTCGACAAGAGCGTCTCTGGCGCGCACCGTGATCAGCCCAAGGCCCAGCCTGCGGCACAGGGCTGCGTTTTCTTTCAGCGCTTTGAGAAACCGTTTCCCGCTTTGCCGCGGCACCGCGAGGTAGACGTCGTCAGACACGGCCTGCCGGGCCACGGCCTGGTGGAACAGCTGCAGCGAGAATCCGGTCTTAAGCTCCACAATCACCGGATCATCTGATCCGCGCAGGCCCACAACATCGCAGGCGCCAACCTCGCCTTTCACATCATACCCCTGCCCCTCAAGGAAGGCTTTGACCGGCGCATAAAGCTCGGTTTCTTTCATATCAGCTGGCCTGCTCTGCCTTTTTGCCAAGCATGACCAAAGATATCAGGCAATCAAGCCCCTGCCGCATATGCGGCGGGGGCCTGTGCTCTCAACGCCCGCCTGTGCGCCCAGGAAAACGCGGTGGCTTGCCGCGCCCGAAGCGTTGCGACCGCCCGGCCTTGCCGCGCTTCAGCTGAGCGGGGTCAAAGCCTGGTTTGGCGGCGGGGATAGAAAGTGTTGCAGGTTTAAGGGTCCCGCCTTTGCGCGGGGTAGATTTGGATTTGGGCATGATGCGCCCTTTCTTGAACAAAAATCGAATGGGCCGCGCCAAACGCGCAGCGCGATGCTCTTCCGTTGCTGGAAGGTCAGCTGGACTTGTCCATTGTCAGGGTACTCCAAAGAAGGGGCGGCACGGATGAGTGCCGGGTCAAGGCTGCGGTTTAAGCTGTCTGGTCCACGGTCAGGGCCCTCCGATTTGGATACCGATGGCTAGGCTGCCCGCGTCCAAAAGTCAACGCAGGCGGAGGGTGACAAGCGCCGGGACGCCGCCTATAAGGCACGCAAAATTACCCCTGGACCTGTAGGATACCCCCATGACGACGCTGATCTTCGGCCATAAATCTCCTGACACCGATTCCACCGGATCGCCCCTGATCTGGGAATGGTTCCTCAACCACCAAGGCGGCGACGCAAAGGCCGCCCTTTTGGGCGAGCCCAATACCGAGGCCGCCTTCGTACTGGAGCGCTGGAACCTGGCCAAGCCCGAGATCATTGACGGCGTGGCAGACGGGCAGGATTGTATCATCGTCGACACCAACAACCCAGCCGAGCTGCCGGACAACATCAACGCAGCCAATGTCACCGCCATCATCGACCATCATAAGCTGGTGGGCGGGTTGGAGACCGCAGTCCCGATCGACATCACCATCCGCCCGCTGGCCTGCACGGCCACGATTATGCATGACCTGATGGGCGAGCATGCTGGCCATATGCCCGACGGAATCAAAGGCGCAATGCTCAGCTGCATTCTGTCTGACACGCTGGAATTCCGCTCACCCACGACCACCGACATGGACCGCGCATTGGCAGAACAGCTGGCCGCCGATCTAGGCGTGGACCTGCCCGCCTATGCTGCCGATATGTTTGCCGCGAAATCAGATGTCTCCGCCTTCTCGGAAGCCGAGCTTTTGCGGATGGACAGCAAGGAATACGCCGTGGGCGAGACTAAATTCCGCGTCTCCGTGCTGGAAACCACCTCCCCTAAAATGGTTCTCGACCGCAAAGACGCGCTGATGGCGGCCATGCCGAAAGTGGCGCTCGAAGACGGCGTCGATGAGGTCCTGCTTTTCGTTGTCGACATCCTGAACGAAGAAGCCACGATGCTGATCCCCAATGAGCTGACCAAAACCGTGGCCGAGGCCAGCTTCGGCGCCGCCGTCTCGGGCGATCACGTGGTCCTGCCTGGCATCATGAGCCGCAAGAAGCAGATCATTCCGAACTTGAAAACCTGAGCACGCGGCGCGCCCCAACACTCAGGCGCGCCCTCCCCCGCTTCATTGCTTTATAGTAGAGTCAGGGAGAGGCGCGCCCTGCTGTAGGTGCGGGGAGTTGCTGTTTTCCG
>JAPORH010000188.1 GCA_026710325.1 Litoreibacter sp.
CACCCGGAGATTACGCCAACTTCAAATTTCCACCAAATTCGCGACACCACCCACCGTTTCCGGGTCCAGGGCTGCCGTGACCTCGTCAAACAGCATCACATCCGAGTCCATGGCCAGCGATCTAGCAATCGCGACCCGCTGTTGCTGACCACCGGACAATTCGCCGGGATAGTTGTCTTCCTTGCCCTCAAGCCGGACCTACTTGATCAGCGCGCGGGCGCGGGTTTCGACCTCAGCCTTTGGTTGCTTGAGCACCTTGAGCGGCGCCATCATGACATTCTCAAGCGCCGTTTTATGCGGAAAAAGGTTGTATTGCTGGAATACCATCCCGACCTTTTTGCGCAGTTCAAGCTTGTCCAATTTGGCGTCGTGCACTTCCTGGCCCTCGATGGTGATGTAGCCTTGCTGAATGTCATTAAGCGCATTGATACATCGGATCAGCGTCGACTTGCCCGAGCCCGATGGGCCGATGATGCAGATCACCTCGCCTTTCATGATGTCCATCGACACGCCCTTCAGAACCTCAAGTGCGCCAAAGGACTTGCGGACATCCTTTTTGGAAACGATTGGGTCGGTGGCGGTCCAGTTTGCTTGTGTCATGCGCTTAGCCTTTCACGGCGAATTTCTTTTCAAGCCGCAGCTTGAGCCGGGCAATCGGGTAGCAGTAGGCGAAGAAGATGATCAGCGCGAAACCGAAGAAGGGCATCAGCAATGACGGGTTGTTGCCCTCTGCTTCCATCGCCTGACGCGACAGCGTGACCAGTTCGGTGACGCCCAGCAAAGACACCAGCGGCGTGGCCATCGTCATGATCGCATACCAGTTCGTCCAGGGCGGGATCATCCGCTTGAAACACTGCGGCAGGATGATCTGCCACATGATCTGGCGGCGGGTGAAGGCCAGGCTATGGGCCGCCTCCCATTGCGCAGACGGCACAGACTGGATGGCCCCGCGCACGATCTCGGCTAGGTCGGCCATGACGGGCAGGCTGAGGCCGAACACCGCTTTCATCCAGTCCGGCACCGGGATGTAGGTGTCACCAATCTGGATTTCGAATGGCAGGGTCAGCATCACGATGAAAAGCAGCACCAGCCTGGGCGAGTTTCGAAAGAGCTGCACCATCAGCCAGGAAAAGCCCCGGATGACGGCGTTGTCCGACACCCGGCCAAGGCCCAAAAACAACCCGGCAATGGTGCCAAATAGCATTGTGAAAAAGCTGATAATCACATTCATCAGGAAGCCTTGTGTGATCAGCAAAGGCAGCCACTTGGCCATGATGCCCATGATCTTGTCAACGGAGTAGGCGGCCTGCGCGTGCAGGATCGTGGGCCACAGAACCACGAAGATGGCCAGCGCTGGCAATGCCCAAACCGGCATGTTCCCCAACCAACGCGAAAAGCCGATGGCGTCGGGGCCGCGGTAGGTCGGCTCTAGTATCACAGGCAGATCGGTTGTGGCATTCATTGGGTTCGGTTGAGCATGTCGCATCAGCTTGCCTTCCCAAAGCCAGGGACAAGTAGCTTGTTTTCCCAACGGTTCATGCCGAATGCGAGGATGCCGACCAACGCGATATAGGTGAAAAAAAGCACCGTCATGGCCGCATTCTGCGCCGAGGCGTAGTCGTTCCAGATCGACACCATTTCATAGAGCAGCTCTGGCACAGCAATGGCGATTGCTTGCGTTGTGGTTTTGACCAGATTGATAAGATTGTTGTTCAGCGCAGGCAGGCTGACCCTCAGCGCCAGCGGGAAGGTCACATTGGTAAAGGTCTGGGCGCGCGTGAACCCCAGGGATTCAGCCGCTTCAATCGTGCTGTCAGGCACCGCCTCGATGCCGGACCGGAAAATCTCGACATTGAACGCCCCGGCAAAGAACGACAGCGAGATGATCGCCCAGCCAATATTGGAGATGATCGGCTGCTCGGTCCAGCCGTCCGGCCCGGTGACCGTCGGGGTGAATTGGCCGAGGGCGAAGTAGAAGAACAGAAGCTGGATCAGGGGCGGCGTGCTGCGGAAGAATTGGATATAGTCCTGCACCGTCCAGCGAATGAGCCTCGACGGCGACCCTTGAGCCCAGGCGCCGACAATCCCGATAATCACGCTGAGGATCACACAGACCACAGAGAGTTGCACGGTCACATAGAACCCGCTGACAACCCGTTCCCACTGCACAGGGTCGTGGAAAAAGATAAAGTTCCACTTCGGGTAGGTGTCCGCCATCTCGCGGAAGAAGGTTTGAATGGTCTCGATCATCGGGTCCCAGCCAGCTCAAAAAAAGGGGCACCGCATCTTCCGATGCCCCAGTTTTCAGGGAGGATTTTTCGGCCAGCCAGTCCTTGAACCGTTCTTGCTGCACTTCAAGATAGGCGCTGCGCTGGATGCCCCATTTCTCTTCAAGTTCAAGCAAAGCACCCGACTGCAGCCAGTCATACTGCATGCCGGCCATGAAGCGGCCAAAGACGCAGTTCTCTTCGCCCAGTGGCACAGCCAGCGCCCATGGGTTGTCGTCTTCGGTGTTCAGCGGCATTTCATAGTCGGTGTATTCGCCAGAGGCCAAGTCGGCGGCAATCGAGCTGTCGTCATAGACCCAAGCGACGCATTCCTTGTCGCGCAGCGCCTGTTTGGCTTCGGCGTTGCCGGTGAAGGCAATGACTTGGGCGCCGTACCGCTCTTCAACGATTTTGTTATAGAACGCGCCCTGTTTGCCGCAGACGGGTTTGTCCGACAGCTCGTCCCAGCTGGTAAATCCGAGCGCTTTAGGTGCCATGATGTTGGTGCCAGACGTGTAGTAATTCGGCTTTACCACGCCCACGAATTCGCGTCGGTCCGACCGGTCTGACATGGTCGCGATCATCAGATCGATCTTACCCTGCTCAAGAAACTGCATCCGGTTCGAGGATTGCACGCCGACCAGTTCTAGCTCGACACCCATGGTCGCAGCCACGTCAGCGGCCATGTCGGCTTCCATGCCAACAAGCGCACCGCTGCTGTCCAAGAACCACTATGTCGAACAGGTCGAGGCGTTTGGACGCGCGCTTCATGACGACACACTTTACCCGGTACCCCTTGAATTCTCGCAAGGCACGCAGTCGATGATAGATAAGGTATTTGCCGCCGCCAACCAGCAATAGAAAAGGCCCGGTAAAAACCGGGCCTCTCGAGATTATTGCTCAACTGCGCGTTTAGGCAGCTTTGCGACGACGGCGTCCAGGAAATGCCAGACCGCCCAAAGCAACGGGCAAAAGCAAGCCAGCAGCCGGCAAAGGCACCGCAGTCAGGTCGAGATTGAAGTCGCCCTGGTAGCATCCTGATCCAGTGGCGTCACAGCCGGACGCTGTTGTGCCGTAGAAGAACCAGCCGGACCCACCGAAGTTCAGGTTTTTCCCGCTTGCCCCGTCGCCAAGCTGGAAAGGCGCGGAGCCATCGGCGGGCGCTTCAAACAAGTTGAATACGAGATGCGAAAGCGATCCGGTTCCTGTCAGCGTTCCAGACACCATCTTGAAGTAGGACCAAGTGCTCGTGTCGATTGGGCCGCCATTTTCAGTATATGCGCCGGAAGACAGCTGTTTCTTTGGTCCGCCTGAGCCAACCATGGTTTTCTCAAACTTGGCGTCTACGACAAAGCCATAGCCTGAACCTTTTGTCTCAGAAATCACGTTGCCGGTCAGTGTCGCGGTGTCGTCGTCAAAGACTTTGAAAGAGCCAGCGGGCGAAAAGTCAAAGTGAGCTTTGTTTCCGCCACCTAGAACACCGGTTGGAAGCCAAACCGAATGACCGCCGCTGCCGTTATAGATGCTCGATTCTGCAGATGTTACGTCGTATTTTGCGATTGCACTTGCAGTTGATGCGTGGGCGCCCGTTGTGGCGACCAAAGCGATTGATGATGCAGCAAATGCAGCACGCACAAAAGATGTATTCATTTCCCCTCCATACAACTCGTTACGTATACACAAAGGTTAACGCGCGTTAGATCCATGGACAAGGACCGAAAACCGTATGTTTTCAAAGGCACGGTTAAGAAGTCGCTGAGCATCTGTTCAAAAAAGAGAGATCACGCGGCTTAGGTGTCTTTCACGACGACTTAACGGAAAGACCGCGACGCACAAAAAAAACGTCGCGGCTCCAAGTCAAAAAAACCAGAAAATGGTTTACCCTTCCATAGCCTCCAATTCGTCGATCATGCCGGAGATCATCGACAGGCCTTTGTCCCAGAATTTCGGATCGGACGCATCCAGCCCAAACGGAGCCAAAAGCGCCTTATGATGCTTGGAGCCGCCCGCTTTGAGCATGTCGAAATATTTGGTTTGGAAGTCGTCGCCACCTTCCTCATAGACCGCATAGAGCGCGTTCACGAGGCCGTCGCCGAAGGCGTAGGCGTAAACGTAAAACGGCGAGTGGACGAAGTGCGGGATATAGGCCCAGAAGGTCTCATACCCGTCCATATATTCAAATGCCGGGCCAAGGCTCTCGGCTTGAACGGACATCCACAGGGCGTTGATGTCGTCAGGTGTCAGCTCACCGTTGCGACGCGCGTCATGAAGCTTGCATTCGAAATCATAGAACGCGATCTGGCGAACCACGGTGTTGATCATGTCCTCGACTTTGCCGGCCAGAAGCACCTTGCGTTGTTCAGGCGTCTCAGCAGCGTCCAGCAGCTTGCGGAAGGTCAGCATTTCGCCAAAGACGGACGCGGTCTCGGCCAGGGTCAGTGGCGTCGAAGACAGAAGTTCCCCTTGGCCCGCCGCCAGCACCTGATGCACGCCATGCCCAAGCTCGTGGGCCAGCGTCATCACATCGCGCGGTTTGCCGAGGTAGTTCAGCATGACGTATGGATGTACTTCGGTCACTGTTGGATGCGCAAAGGCGCCGGGGGCCTTGCCAGGCTTCACGCCCGCATCGATCCAGCCATCGGTGAAGAACGGTTTGGCGATCTCCGCCATCTCGGGAGCGAAATCAGCGTAAGCCTCCATGACGGTCGATTGCGCGCGGTCCCAACCGACGAGCGTTGGATCCTCCATTGGAAGGGGCGCATTGCGGTCCCAGACCTGCATCTTGTCCAGCCCGAGCCACTTTCGCTTTAACTCGTAGTAACGATGGCTGAGCTTGGGGTAAGCCTCGACAACCGCATTCCGGAGCGCTTCGACCACCTCCGGCTCCACATGGTTCGACAAATGCCTTCCCGTTTGCGGGGTCTCCATGCCGCGCCAGCGATCCTCGATCTCTTTCTCCTTGGCCAGGGTGTTATGCACCCGAGCAAAGAGCTTCACATTCTCGCCAAAGACCTTTGCCAGTTCTCGCGCGCCCATCTCCCTCCGCTCCCGGTCGGGGTCAGTCAAGAGGTTCAAAGTGCCTTCGATGTTAAGCTCTTCGCCATCGACGCTGAAAGTCAGCCCGGCAATCGTCTCATCAAACAGCCGGTTCCATGCCGCTGCGCCAACAGTCGACTGGTCATGCAGGAATTTTTCCAGCTCGTCTGACAGCTGGTATGGCTTCATCGCGCGGAGCCGATCAAACACAGGTTTGTAACGGGCCAGGTCCGCGTTTTGCTCAAACCAGCCTGCAATGACCGCGTCATCGATGCGGTTCAGTTCGAGCGAATAGAACACCAAGGGGGTGGTAAACGTGGTGATCTTGTCCTGCGCGTTGGCCATGAATTGCGCGCGCTCGGCATCAGTGGTGTTCTGGTAGTAGTGCAGGCCCGCGAAGGACATGATGCGGCCCGCTACGATGTCGATCTTCTCATAGCGCTTAACGCAGTCCAGCATCCCGTCCGCGCCCAAATTCGCCATCTTGCCTTCATAGTCTGCGGCAAAATCGGCGCAGGCTGTCTCAAGCCAGTCCATGTCGCGCTTGAACTCCTTGGCGTCGGGGCTTGCGTAAAGGTCGCTCAGGTCCCATTCCGGCAGGTCCCCCAAGCCGGAAGACGGGTCGGCAGCGTCGCGGAGAAGGGAGCGTTCAAACAGCGTCATGGGCGGGGTCCTTTGAGATAAATCTTTTCTCAGACCTAAGCCGCAAACCCTCAGGTCTCAAGGGGCAGGGTTCAGAAGATCGCGTGAGCGATCACTCCAAAGGCCAGAAGTGCCAAGAGCGTCAGGCTGATCAGCATCCCGCCGATCCGCGCCATGCTAGGTGCGGTTTCGGTGCTGAGCCCATAAGCATGGGCGATGCGTCCCGCGACAAAACCCAACCCCAGCAGATG
>JAPORH010000127.1 GCA_026710325.1 Litoreibacter sp.
TCTCGTGGGAACCGAAATCCCTTAAGGCGGGGCGTGTTGGTAGGTATTTGCATCCCCAAACTATATCCATGTCTGATCGGAAAAACAAGTTGGCAATGGCCAGCGGATTCCCAAATGGACATGTTTCCAACGACCTAGGTGACGATGCGTGTAAATTGAAACGGAGTTGACGCTGCGGGCGGAGCGGAAGAACGAGGGTCGCACCAGCTAGCAAGGCTCGTACTCGGGTTTCAGCCGCCCGGAAGTGCAACGCACCGACTAACTCGATCGACGCTTTGTGTTTCTGGCGCGGCCATTCTTTTTGAACCAAATCCGAAGAGACGACTTGATTTTCTCAACAGTCCGAACATCGCCGAGTTCATCCAGCACTGATAAGTCACCGTGGGCACCAGATTCATTTATGTTGTCGAGGAGGGACACTACCGGGCCTGAGAGGTAGCCTGTAATCTCTTTTTTTGTCGCCTCGCTTCGAGTTGCGGGAACGACTAGGCAGAACAAGGCGATCAAAACACGTCTGTCGGGATTGCCCGCTAAAGCCTTTACGGTTCGCTCGACGCGATCATCCGATGCGACAGCGGATATGAGCATACATAGCCACTGAGAAACGTCGGGATTGGCGGAGCAAATTCGTTTGTCTTCAATGAGAGCTAGGTTGCCTGGCATGACATGGTTGCATTCTGCAAAAAGCGCCTGTGCAGTCAGTCGTTGACACATTGGTCGCCCTTCTCCAACGGCAACACAAACCAGCTTTTTTTGTCTTTGAGCCGTGCCGTGACGCACCATGGTTCGAAGAAGATTCAGCCTGACATCAAAGTTGTCAGACTTCTTCAAACACGCGACTAGTTCTACATAAGTCTTGTCGCTGAGCGAGCTTTCCGAGTGAAGCACGTCAATTGCCTCAATCGCAATCGGATAGGAGACGTCTGCTTCCTGTCGATGATGATCCGGGGTCCAAGTGTCTCTGCACAAACTCAAAAGCGTTTGGATGTGGGATGGATCTGGGCGCTCCTTCAGGATTTCGACAAGTCGACTCCGAACCAAGCTGCTAGGATCGGTGTGCATATCGAGCAGGTCCGGGGGCAGTGATCCGGTTGTTCCATCGAAGACAGCGTTCATAGCTTCTACACGAACCCGTGCAAATTCATGCTGCAGCCCAATCTCGATCAACTCCTTGTTCTGAGACTTGGCCGCTAGGCGCATCGCATCTGCAATATGTTCGATGTTTTCCTCGGTCACATCTACGGTCGAAGTGAGGATGTGGTGAACCCTATCGGCAACGTCCTGTCCTGCCTCGGACAACAGCCGCCCCACTGCCAAACTGAAGGCGAGGGCGGCGTCTACCGGGACGGCTGCCAGCAACAAAATCGCATTGTGGGGGGTCTCAGCTTCGCCTTTTGATACCAACGCCGAGATCGCGGCTTTGACAGGATCGCTGGCCGGCTCAATAAGAGCCAGAAAATCCCTATCTGGCTTCTTATCATCGTCATCTTCGAGACTTGATTGCATATCGAGCCCAAGCTCGACGAGCCTTATGTCACCAACGCCAGAGGTCTCGGCCAACAGACGGTTCAAAAGGCGTGGCGCGTGGTTCAAGGCGACTTTTGTCGCGCTTGTACGTGTCGCATCCGAGTCTGAGCCGGACCGCAATCGTTCTTCCAGGAATGGGATAAGCGCCTCATTGAAGTGTCGATCGACCAGGCCCCAAAAGTCTTTCTCATAGTGGTTGTCGCGGGACAGCCGCGCCAAAACCATCAACTCGTCTATCGGAGGCGAGTTCTCACTGTTATGAGCGACATGAATCCACTCCCACAAAAAGCCCGGGAGGTGGGGGTGCTGAGCCAGCTTTTCCCATTCACCTAGCAAACGCCTTGCGTCTATGTACGCGCGAAGTATTTCGCTTGCTGAGTAACCATCTTCTCCCATGCTCTCCCAATAGTGCTCGACAGCCTCGTCGTCGTAGTTCCTGTTATAGAGTGCAAGAAGCTGTTCCCTATCGCGATCCTCCCGATCCTTCTGGCAGTGGGCAGCTGCCTTACTGAAGACGGGTTCATAGCGGTCGAGATCGACGAGAGCGCCGGCAATCAGGGTTTCGACATTCGGGTTGTAGCCATGTGCCACGGTTTCTTCGAGCGCTGCGCAAAACGACGGGGTGAGGTCCGGCGACAGCTTGGCGATTGCCTCATGGAAATTGCCGCTGAACCAGCCGCTGCGATGTGCAACCACCCGCCGGATGAAGGCGTCGCAGATTGCATTGGTATGCGGTGCCCTGGACAATCGCTCATACCAATTCTTTGGTTTATCTGGCTCCTTCCAGGATGTCATGTTGAACCATTGAGCGTCGATCGGGCTTTCATCCAACCATCGCGCGACCTCTGCAACATCACAGTCTACAGAGCCTACCTTGGCGGCCAGCGCCAAGTCGTCACGAAAAGAATCATCCGTCTGCGCGAGTCTATCGGTGAGCCAATCATCGATCATTGACTGGGTATGCGATGAGACCTTTGTCCGCAGCCCTTTGACGGGCAAGGTTGCTGCGCAGACGTGGGCAGCGGTCTCAGTTCCCCAGTCCCTACCTTCATCGTCTAGTGCTACGAGGGCTTTTAGAAGCTTGTTGACTGCACGAGCCGACGCCGACCTCTTTTCCAGCATGGCTTGCTCCAATCCCGCCTCAACGCGCGGGTGCGCACACGCCATTTCGGATTTTTCCTGTCTGAAGTTCCCGCCGGCAATGAGGGTTGACGCAAAGGCTGAGAGTTGGTCCTCGACGCTTGGAAGCGCCGAGGCGAGCTTCAGTTCGAGGTCGTCTAGTACGCTAAAAGTAATACGCTTTCTGGCTTTGACGAGCGCCCAAAGAACGGCAGCAGGCTCCCATTTTTCCTGCGCCTTCACAACGTGGATGAGAGCGCTTTCGATGGATTGATTGCGTGCCGCATCAATGCAACGACCGATATACGTAGCCTCGTTCTCGTTCACCAAGGGACCGGCCTTGGCGTCGGAAAAGAAGCGATCCAACTCCAGCGGCAACGAAAGCTCTCGGACGACTGTCGACGCATACTTATACACGGTTGTCTGCTCGGACCGTCTTAAGAGCGGAAGTCTATTCTCGAATAGCTTTCTTTTGTCGGAGGATCGATAGTGATCAGCCAGCAAGGTCGCCTTGAAGCGTTGATCGACCGATAAGTTCGCATCTTGCATGACATCGCTACGACTGGTGATGACAAAGACGCAATCTGGCGAGGCAGTGGCCAAGAACCCATGGATATGATCATTCCAAGGAAGGCTGTCAGGCTCCACTCGATATTTGCCCCAAGGGTCCTCAATCTCGTAGATGACCGGTCCGGCAGTCGGGTCATCTCTCAGCCTTTCCGGCCCTCCCTCAATTTTTACATGTGAAAAACGCGGGTTCTCATCCCGTAGGGTCGCGATCAGGGCCTTCGCTGTCATCGTTTTCCCGGTTCCGGACGGCCCTGTGAGAACGATGGCGTGCCTGGTCCTCACCTTAGTGAGCAGGTTGTCCCAATTGGCTGGCGGCACAAAGCTTGCTAGGTCTTTCGCTGTTCCATCAAAGCCGCCGCACCGTTCTATGATTGTGATGACATCTTCTCGTGTCCAGACGCCGGCTTCACTGCCTCTCATCCGTATGAGCGCGCCGTCCTCCAGTTGCTTTATGCAGGCTTCAAGCTTGCTTTGAGGCACTCTAAACCGTGTGGTTAGGAGCTCGTTGACCCGATGTTCGATCCGCTCCTGATCCAAGCTGTTCCAGACGGCGACGCGACCCGGCGCATCTGCAGGCAGTACTTTGGCCAAAGTTGGCGGCAAAGCCTTTGGTTTGCGAAACTGGGTTGGACTGTTGACGAGTAGGTCGCGTGCGATCCCACTGACGTCCGCTGATGTCACCAGAAGATAGTGTAGGTCTGGATCCTGGAGCTGGTCCTTGGCTGGTTTTCGGCGTTTTCCGTGCGAGAGCAGTGATGCTAGCCCTCCTATTGTCCAAGGTCCGGTACTTCTTAGCTTACATTGGACCACCAGTTTCCGTGCCTTTACGGGGAGTACCTGCGTTAAGGCACCGGGTTCATCCTGGAGTTCCATTTCGAGATCTTCTTCGTTTGCCGGTTCTAGCGTGATCTGATCTGCCTGTTGTTTGTTCGCCAGAACATCGAGGGCGAAAAGCACAGATACCTTGAATTGGTACCTGTATCCTTCAAGCGAGGACTGTGCGCTGGTCGTGTTTTCGGGCGACATCTTCATGGTATTACATGAAGAAACTGAACTGGTAGGGCGCGGTCCCCAGACCAGTCATTCGTTTACGACGCGCCCCAAAACTTTCGCGTAGGAGCCACATGAGCTTTCCAGATCGCATCGAAAACCGACGAGCGAAGTCATCGGGTTCCACAACGGGATACGCACTTACAATCACTCTTGCGTCCATATGCTTCGCCATTCCTGAAATTCGGATGATCGCACCTGGAATCGTGCGAAATTCCCCTCGTGAAGACCGAGAAGCTCGTCTGCAACCACGGTCGTGAAGACTTCTCTATCCTCTATTGCGATACCCCCAGCAGCCAACTTTTCGATCTGGCGTGCAGCTTCACTGCGTCCAAGCTTCGAGCGAATAATGTGAGCCACAGCGTCACGGATCTCCGAGCGATACTTCAAACGAAAAGGATCCGGCTCTCCCAGGGATTGGCGGACGGCTGCGTATTGGGCTGCAGACCTCTCATAAGCCCAGAGAAATATGTCCTTCAGGAGTGCCGTATCATTGAGCTCGTAGACCCCTAGAACAGCGTCTGTGTAGGCACGCTGCGGCACATCTGTAAATGCCAGCGGTGAGAGATTGCAGCGAATGAGGGGAATGTTGGCAGCGAGACGCGAGACGCGCTTATTCACGTCATCGAAGGGTTGGAGGTATGGGATATGCACCATCACGAAGAAGGCTTGCTCGAACGGGTCATCGATTTCTGAGGCTTTTGCGAGCAGCTGGTTGAAACACTCTTCAATAAGCTGGGGCAGTTCCAAGGGATGGAACGCAGATCTTTCTATTCCAACTGCAATATATCGTAGGCGGCCAGAAGCGGCTGGGTCGGCTAAGAGGTTGTTTGAGAGCAGCGCATGCAGGTTGAGAAACGTGTAGGTGTTAAAGTCGATTTCCTCGACTGAGCCCACCAGAAACTCGATGGCGTCTTTGTGGTTAAGGATCATCTGAGCTTCAACGTGCTCTCGTCCTGTGGCCTCCTGACCAAATTCGATCAATCGCTTCGTGTCTAGTAGTGAGTAGGTGTTGCCTTCCAAGCGGCTGGAATTCCAAGCAAGATCAATCAGTAGACGATTGAGAATGAGTTTTGCGTAAGTACCGGCGGGCTGCGTGGACGTTTGTGGCTTGCCAATCCGTTCCAACCGTTCGCGATCCTCGTCTCCAAGATAGAAGGATGTGTTTGGCTGATATTGGTTCAGGAAATCTTGGTTATAGCCAACTGGCTTGCGTGCCGCGATAGGCTGTTGGACGTAGTCCCGAATGCGCTTTCCCTCATCCGACAAGGGAATGAGATCTCTATAGTCGAGGCTCTCGCCATCTAATTCGGTCCGGGCCAAACTACCCTTAGCTGCAAGACGATATCGCGCCCACCTACCACTTCCCTCCATATGCAGCTGTCCCTTGGCGACAAGCTGCTTGAGCCGGTATTGCAGTGTTCGGCGTGGGATGTCCTCTGTCAGTCTCTCAGCAATGCTAGGTGCAGCGATTCCGTTCGGATTAGCGGCGGCGATGTCGAGCAGCTCCTTGAGAGCATCGTCCGGGACTTTGTTGGCCATCGTCGTCTTTCTTGCGCGTATGCTGTAGACGCAACTATGCCGGTTTACGCGCAATTATCAAGCCTAGGCGCAAGAATCGCTTATAGGCGCAACCATTATTGCGCGTAGCAGCACGCGCAACGAATTGGAAAGCGGCGGATCACATCAGCGCCTATACTGGCTGCTCGGTCGACCGTCCAATTTTGAGTACATGCTCCCTTAACGATATATGTATCTTAGCCCACATTCCCCAAGTAATCCGCTGATTTTGCTGTCCCGTTTCATAGTACACGACGCTACTTGAAACGAGGAGCGAAAAGGATTCGAATTGAAGCTT
>JAPORH010000178.1 GCA_026710325.1 Litoreibacter sp.
CCCGACATCATTCGAACCATTCCAAATATAACATGAGCTTATCCAGAACTGGGGTTTTATAAATATCCCCGCCGGAGGCTCCCACATGGCATTATTGGACACCCCCATTTGCGATTTTGGCGCACCCGCGCCGGATTTTTCCCTGAAAACACCAAACGGCCAAACCATCACGCGTGACGAGGCTATGGGCGAGAAAGGCCTGTTGATCGCTTTTGTGTGCAACCATTGCCCCTATGTCAAAGCAATCGCGGGCAGGTTGGCCGAGGATGCGAAAGCGCTCAAAGCTCTGGGTGTGAACACCGTCGCGATTATGTCTAATGACTATCACAGCTACCCGGCCGACGCCCCGGACCGCATGATTGCATTCGCTGACCAGTATGGATGGGACTTCCCCTATCTCGTAGATGAGGACCAATCCGTCGCGCGTGCCTATGGCGCGGTCTGTACCCCCGATTTCTTCGGCTACAACGCGGATGCCGGGTTGCAATATCGCGGTCGTATGGACGATGCGGTGATGGGTGATCCGACCGGACGCGTGCCTGAATTGCTCCAAGCCATGACGCTGGTCGCCCAAACCGGGCAAGGCCCCGAGACACAAACACCCTCCATGGGATGCTCCATCAAATGGCGCTGAGCGCGCCAGTAAGGACCAAAACGATATGACCCAAATCATCGACGCGCTGAGCGATATTTCGGACCAATATGACGCGCTTTTCGTCGATCTTTGGGGCTGTATCCACAACGGGTTGAAGCCATTTGAAAGTGCCGTCTCCGCGATGCAGGCCTACCGCGCGAAAGGCGGTACGGTCATCTATGTGACCAACGCACCGCGTCACCGCGCCTCGGTCGCGCGCCAGCTTGAAAAAATTGGCGTCGCCAAAGACAGCTATGACGATATCGCCACCTCCGGCGACAGCGCGCGCGCAGCAATGTATCGCGGGGCGGTTGGCTCCAAGGTCTATTTCATTGGCCAGCCGCATGATCAGAATTTCTTCGACCCTTTGAAGATCATCGAGGACCCGGTCGAGATCGCCCAAGTGCCGCTTGATCAGGCCGAAGGCATCATCTGCTGCGGCCCCGAAGACCCGATGGCCGACCCGGAGGTCAACCGGCCAGAGTTCCTCTACGCCAAACAAAAGGGGATGAAGCTGCTCTGCGCAAACCCCGACATCGTCGTCGACCGCGGGGATCATCGCGAATGGTGCGCAGGTGCTTTGGCCAAGCTCTATATAGAGATGGGTGGCGAAAGCTTGTATTTTGGCAAACCGCACCCGCCAATTTACGATCTGGCGCGTCGCAGGCTTGCAGCGCTCGGCAAGGATGTCACTGACGCAAACATCCTGTGCATCGGGGACGGCGTGCTGACCGATATCCAGGGCGCGCAAGGCGAGGATCTGGATGCTTTGTTCATCTCCGGCGGCCTAGCGGCCGAAGAAACAAAGACCGAGCGGCACCCGGATCCCGACCTTCTGCACGCCTATTTGCAAAAGGAAATGGTCAGCCCACGCTACACGATTGGAAAATTGCGCTAGACGGCGCTTTACGAAAATTTGACGTCTTTTCTCTAGACTCTGCTGCAAGTGCAAAGTAATAAAGTTTCAAAATCGCCCATCTGGGCGCTATTTTGTGACTTAGAGGTGAAAGATGCTCGATATGCGCACCCCAGGACCAGGACACAACCACCCCGAAGATATTCAACGGGGCACGATCTGCATCGAAGACATCGAGATCGGCATGAAACGCCATCTCAGCAAGCAGGTCAGCGACCGTGATATCGAGCTGTTTGCCGAAATCTCCACCGACCATAACCCGGTGCATCTCGATGAAGACTATGCGCGCGACACGATCTTTGAGGGCCGGGTCGCCCATGGTATGCTCACCGCCGGTCTGATTTCCGCCGTCATCGGCGAGCAGCTTCCCGGCCATGGCACCGTTTATCTTGGGCAAAACCTCAGATTCATGGCCCCTGTGCGCCCCGGCGATATGGTTATCGCCGAAGTTGAGGTGACCGAGATCGACCACGCCAAGCGCAAAGTCACAATGGCAACGCGCTGCGAGGTGGACGGCAAAAACGTCCTCAAAGGTGAGGCTGTCGTGCTCGCACCATCGAGAAAATTCGACTAGGGACAGTAAGCACAGCTCATTGCCCATGCGCCGCAGGTCCGTTTCAACGAAACTTGCTAAGAGCGGCCACTTGCACCCCTCCAGCATGAGCGTTACCCAAGCGCCATGCGCATCATTCGTGACCACCAATTCGTAAGCCC
The DNA here is from genome assembly GCA_026710325.1 of Litoreibacter sp. Classification (GTDB taxonomy): domain Bacteria; phylum Pseudomonadota; class Alphaproteobacteria; order Rhodobacterales; family Rhodobacteraceae; genus Litoreibacter. Next base: position 2,265 of record JAPORH010000178.1, read on the forward strand.
TGAAGACCGCGGCGCGACTGCTGCCATCGGTAATTTCGACGGTGTGCATATTGGCCATCAAGCGGTGATCGAGATCGCGCGCAAAGCCGCCCCAGAAGCGCCTTTGGGCATCCTCACGTTCGAGCCACATCCGCGCGAATATTTCGCGCCAGATGCCCCGCCTTTCCGGCTGATGAACGCGACCGCCAAGGCCAACCGGCTTGAAAAGCTGGGCGTGGAACGGCTGTACGAGCTGAATTTCAACAAAAGCCTGTCTGGCCTGAGCGCAGAAGAATTCGCCCGCGACGTGATCGCCCAAGGCCTGGGCCTGACCCATGTTGTAGTCGGCTCTGACTTTTGCTTTGGAAAAGGCCGAGCAGGCAATGCGGCGATGCTGCAAGAATTTGGATCGAAATTCGGCTTCGGCGTCACCATCGCCGAGCTGGTTGAAACCGCGCAAAAACAGGTTTCCTCCACCAATATTCGCGCGGCTCTTGAAGACGGAAACCCACGCGAAGCGGCAGAGATGTTAGGCCACCTTCACCGCATTGAAGGCCCCGTTATCACCGGCGAGCAGCGCGGCCGGGAGCTAGGCTACCCCACGGCAAACCAAGACACGACAGGGCTGCATCAGCCGAAATTCGGCGTTTACGCCGTGCTGGTCGATGTTCTAACCGGCCCGCATGCGGGCAGCTACCAAGGCGCGGCCTCCATCGGCGTGCGGCCCATGTTTGGGGAGAACCAGCCCAATTGCGAAACCTTCCTGTTTGATTTCAAGGGCGACCTTTACGGCGAGCAGCTTTCGGTCGCACTGGTCGAGTATTTGCGCGGCGAAGAAAATTTCGACAGCCTGGAGGCGCTGATCACCCAGATGGATGCGGATTGCATACAAGCCCGCGACATCCTGAACGCGCTATGAAAGACCCGATTGAACGCGACGGGCTGCGCCCCAAATTCTGGGAACGCGTACCGCTGAAGAACCTCGCCCCCAAGGAGTGGGAGGCACTGTGCGACGGTTGCGGCAAATGCTGCCTCAACAAACTCGAGGACCCCGAAACTGAAGAAATCGCCTTCACCCGCGTCGCCTGCCGCCTGCTCGATGGCGAGACCTGCCGCTGCGCACAATACGATATCCGCCTGCAATTCGTCCCCGAATGCGTGCATCTGACCCCGCAAAACATCGCCGATATCGCCTATTGGATGCCGTCCACCTGCGCCTACCGGCTGCTTTATGAGGGCAAGCCGCTTTACGACTGGCACCCGCTGATCTCCGGCACGGAGCAGTCTGTTCACGACGCCGGGCAGTCGGTTCAGGGATGGACGGTGCCTGAGTTTGAAGTACCTGAGGATGAGTGGGAAGACCACATTATCGAGGATTTGTGAGCAATGTTTTTCGCCTCTGACAACACATCGCCTGTCCATCCCCGCGTGATGGAGGCGCTGACCCGCGCCAATGAGGGCTACGCGATGCCTTATGGCAACGACCCGATCATGGAGGAGGTCCGCGCCACGATCCGCGACCGCTTTGAAGCGCCGGAGGCCGCGGTCTATCTTTTGGCCACGGGCACCTCAGCCAATTGTACGGCGCTGGCCTGTCTCTGTCCGCCCTGGGCCACAATCTTTTGCCACACCAACGCCCATGTCGAAGAAGACGAATGCGGCGCGCCTGAGTTTTATACGGGCGGGTCCAAGCTGACACTGGTGGGCGGCGAACACGCACGGATAGATCCAGCCAAGCTGGCCCACGCGATCAGCCATACCGGGCGCGGCGGGGTTCATAATGTGCAGCGTGGCGCAGTCTCGATTACGTCGCCGACGGAGAATGGCGCGGTCTATTCAGTGGCCCAAATCGAAGAGATCGCCAGGATTGCCAAGGCCCATGACCTGCCGCTGCATATGGACGGCGCACGCTTTGCCAATGCGCTTGTGGCCACCAACGCCTCGCCCGCCGAGATGACGTGGAAAGCGGGTGTTGACGCAGTCACGCTCGGCGGCACCAAGAACGGGTTAATGGGGGTCGAGGCGGTGATCCTCTTTAACCCCAAACATGCCTGGGAGTTCGAATTGCGCCGCAAACGCGCCGGGCATTTGTTTTCCAAACACCGCTATCTGTCGGCGCAGATGCAGGCCTATCTGCAAGATGACCTATGGCTGGAGATGGCGCGCACGGCCAATGCCCGGGCGGCAGATTTGTCTGCGGGCATTCTGTCGCTTAGCGGGGCGTCTTTGCTCCATCCGACCGAGGCAAATTCGGTCTTCGCCAGCTTCACCCGCGCCGCCCATAGGCGCGCGCATGCAGCTGGCGCGAAATACTACCTTTGGCCCTTTGACCAATCGTTGGACGGCGACGATGAAGAGATGTTGTCGGCGCGCATGGTCTGCTCCTCGTGCACAACCGAGGCCAATGTCGATGAGTTCCTCAGCGCCCTGCGCGGCTAGTCTTTGAGGAAGCCAAGGATTTCACTTGCGACCGCCTGAGCATGGGTGATCGCGCCCATATGCCCAGCCCCTGCGATCTGCGCGCGCGAAGCACGCGACAATTTGCTTTGCAGCGCATCGAGAATTGCACCTGTAATCGCGGGCGAGCGCTCACCTGATACGAGCAGGCAGGGAATCTTGATGGTCTGCACGCGCTCCCAAACCGCACCGCTATCTGAAACCAATGATGGCTGGCTTGCACCCACCAAGGGCATGCGCTCGGTGACATAGTACTTTTGCTCTTCGCGCATCGCCGCCCAAGGCACACCACCGCCCCAAATTGCGATAAAGGCTTTGGCAGCCCCTTCCAGATCACGCGTAATCAGAGGTTCAATGAATTTTGCGGCCTCTTGCTCATAGTCTTCACTCAAAGCCCGATCGGAATGGCCCGCCACGGCAAAAAACACGGGTTCATAAAGCGTAAGGCTCAAAACCAGATCGGGCCGGTCCACCGCAAGGCGCAGCGCCAGGTAAGCCCCATAGGAATGGCCGATAAGGTGGGCGGGTTCCTCCAGGGTCTCGACGATCAAATCGCGCGCCGTCTCTGCGTAATCGCGGTCCCCGTCCCAATCCGGTGCGCGCCCATGACCGGGCAAGTCTATTGCGCGGGCCGCGAGCGGTCCTGACAACGCGTCCAAAAGTGGGGTCATCGCACGCCCGCGCGCCAGCATCGGGTGCAGGACAAGCGCGGGCTCAGACCTCACAGGTTAAAGCTTGCCTTGGAAAAACAGGTCCAGATCGTCGATCTTGTCCTGCCCCCAGAACCGCTCATCCGTGTCGGTGATGTAGAAGGGCGCGCCGAAAGCGCCCTTCTCGACCGCTTCTTCCAGGTTGGCCCCATATTCTTCGGCACCGGCCAGCATGCCCTTGTCGGCAAGGCTCGCGTCAAAGCCATGCGCCTCCAACACCTCGCGCACGACAGCGTCGTCAGCCACATCCTTTTCTTCGGCCCAAACCGCGCGCACGAAGCCATGCACCAACCCTGCCAGATCGCCGCCGCCTTCATTTTGCGCGGCTATAATGGCGTAGGAGGACGGCGCGGGGTTCGTGGGCCAATGCGCGGGCTTCAGGTTCATCGGCAAGCCCAGCTTCTTGGCGGAGCGGCGCATCTCCTGCAAGCGCCATTCCTGCCGGTTGATGTGGCGCTGCGGCGGAGGCGTGCCGCCGGTACGGGCAAACAGATCCATAATGCTCAGAGGCTTGTACCGGATCGTGGCGCCATGCTTGGCCGCAACAGCCTCCATCCGCGTGCCAGCCATGTAGGTATAGGGGGAGAGCGTGGCGAAATAGTAGTCAATATGGGGCACGTTAAGTCTCCTATGATGATTGTCCAGCAGGACATTGATTTTGTTTGATTTTAAATTCGGTA
>JAPORH010000185.1 GCA_026710325.1 Litoreibacter sp.
GTGGCCAAGGTGAGGATTGAGGCACCGGTAAAGGGCGAAAGCCACCGGAAAACAGCAACTCCCCGCACCTACAGCAGGGCGCGCCTCTCCCTGACTCTACTCCTTCGTACGGGCTGAGCAATATCGAACTTCACTGTTATCGATTTCAGTTTTTTGAATGAGGCTTAGATCGACTCTCGTCGCAATAGCGTAGCTTTTGTTCTTTTATCGACAGTTTCTCCCAAAAACCCGCTGGTTAAACTCGGTTCAACCACTGCATACTGGCCGCGAAACGAGCCTACAGCAATCTGTGCGCCCGTAGCCATGAAAAACAAGGGAGTCTGTCATCATGAAAATCCAAGCGTTAACAATAGCCGCAACGGCCATGGGTCTCAGCGCCAGTGCCGCCTATGCAGATTGCGGCGAGGTCTCTATCACGGAGATGGACTGGGCCTCCTCCGCGGTGGTCACGAAGATCGCCAACTTCCTGATGACGCAAGGCTATGGCTGTGAGGTCACCATTGTGCCGACGACAACCGTGCCCGCGATCACATCTGTGGCCGAAACAGGCTCCCCTGATATTGTGACCGAGCTTTGGACCAGCTACACGCCGGTCTATTTCGAACTGCGCGACGCGGGCAAAATGGTCGAAATGTCGAAAGTGTTGTCCGATGGCGGCGTTGAAGGCTGGTGGATCCCGCAATATCTGGCGGAAAAACACCCTGAGCTGACTACAATCGAAGGCATCAAAGCGAATCCGGACCTCGTAGGCGGCCGTTTCCACGATTGCCCCACCGGTTGGGGCTGCGACATCACGAATAACAATAACTTCAAAGCGGCTGGTCTCGGCGATTCTGGAGTTGAGCGCTTCCAGCATGGCTCTGGCGAGACGCTCGCCACCGCAATTGCGGCTGCTTACGCGGATGAAGCGCCATGGTTCGGATACTATTGGGCGCCGACATCAGTGCTGGGCAAATACCCGATGGTTGCGGTGGACATGGGCTCTTATGACGAGGCCACGCATAACTGCAACGCATCTGAGGATTGCGCGACCCCCGGCATGTCGGCCTACCCGACCGCTGACGTTGTGACGGCCGTGACGACTGATTTCTCCGAGCGCGAGCCTGAGATAGCGGACATGTTGAAGAAAATGAGCTTCACCAACGCGCAGATGGGCGACGTGCTGGCTTGGCAGGAGAACAACAACGCTTCCTACGATGAAGCAGCTGTATATTTCCTGACGACCTACAAGGACGCTTGGAGCGGCTGGCTGAACGATGAAGCCCGCGGCAAGCTGAGCGCACTGCTACAATAAATTTACAAGGCCTGGCGCAAAACCGCCGGGCCTTTTGCCTCAGGGGACGGGGATCATGGCATTTTACGACGGCGTCTTTGACGCGCTTGGCCTGCGCGAATGGTGCGACGCAAATGCCGAGAGCGCGCCTATGTCCATGGCCGACCTGCTGGCGCAGGCTGGTGGCGCCGATGCTGAGGCGTCCGGTGAGGTTTTCCCCTTCCCCTCCCTCGACAATCTAAACGAAAGCTGCGACCGGATCGGCCAAACCCGTGATTTTACGGCTAACATCGAAGATGGGTTCTTAGCCATTAAGGACGGCCTCAAAATCGTCCTCGACCCGTTGACTCAACCCCTGTCTTGGATGCTCGACGGTGCGCTATGGCTTTTCACGACGACGCCTTGGTGGATCATTGTCCCACTCTTGATCGCTCTAACTCATCTAGTGGCCCGCTCTATCGGGGTGACGTTGTTCGTGGCGTTTTCTTTTCTGTTTCTAGGCGCGATTGACCACCTTGATGTGGCGCTGCAGACCCTCTCGATCATCTTTGTCTGTACCAGCCTTTCGGTGCTGTTGGGCGTTCCTTTGGGCATCGCTATGTCCCGATCAAACACATTCCAGCGTATGATGGTTCCGCTTCTGGACTTGCTGCAAACGCTGCCGACCTTCGTCTACCTGATCCCGCTGATCTTCCTGTTCTCGGTGACGGAATCGAAGCTCTACGGCATCGCGATCATACTTTACGCCATTGTGCCGGTGATCCGTCTGACCGATCTGGGCATCCGGCTGGTCGATAAGGACGTGATTGAAGCAGCCGACGCGTTCGGGATGACCAAGCAGCAGAAGCTGTGGAATGTGCAGCTGCCTTTAGCGCTGCCGAATATCATGGCGGGCGTGAACCAGACGATCATGATGAGCCTGGCAATGGTGGTGATCGCATCACTGGTATCCGCCCCGGGCCTCGGCGTCCTTGTGCTGCGCGGTATCCGCAACCTGGAGCTTGGTGTGGGTATCGTAGCCGGGATCGGCATCGTGCTTTTGGCCGTCGTACTCGATCGGACGTCCAAAGCCGCTCTCTCTCGGATTGATAAGAACCACAAAGTGCACTGAGCTGCTGATGACTGACATGCCAAAAATTCGCCTACGAGACCTCTACAAGGTCTTCGGCCCAAATGACGCGGCGATGATGGCGCATGTGCGTGCAGGCATGGGCAAGGAAGCTTTGCTTGCCGAGCATGGCCATGTTCTGGGTCTTCAAGACATCAATGTTGATATGCAGGCGGGTGAGATCACGGTGGTAATGGGCTTGTCGGGCTCGGGCAAATCGACGCTTATCCGACATCTCAACCGGCTCATCGAGCCCACGGCGGGCGAAATCCTTTTGGACGGCGAAAACGTGATGGAGCTATCGCAAGATGCGTTGCGCGAGGCGCGGCGCACCAAAATGTCGATGGTGTTCCAGAAATTCGCCCTCCTGCCGCATCGAACCGTTCTGCAGAACACGGCGACAGCACTACAGGTACAAGGCGCCGACAAGGCGACCCAAGAGGCTGAAGCAAGCAAGTGGTTGGAGCGCGTCGGATTGAAGGGCTATGAGCAGCGCTACCCGTCGCAGCTGTCAGGCGGAATGCAGCAGCGGGTGGGTATTGCGCGTGCCCTAACGGCGGGCACCGACATCATGTTGATGGATGAAGCGTTTTCCGCACTCGATCCACTGATCCGTACCGATATGCAGGATTTGCTGCTTGAGCTGCAGGTTGAGCTACAGAAGACGATCGTATTCATCACCCATGACCTGGATGAAGCACTGAAGCTTGCCGATCATCTGGTGATCCTCAAAGACGGCGCGATTGTACAGCAGGGGGAGCCGCAACATATCCTACTGAACCCAAGCGACCCGTATATCGAAGAATTTGTGAGCGACATTAACCGCGCGCGTGTTTTGCGCGTGCGCTCGGTTATGGGGCCAATGACGGATGAAGGTTTTGCAGGCGATGTCGAGGCAGATCAAACTTTGGAGCAGCTGATTGCAAGATCTGGCGGTGATACCTCTCACTGTTACCGGGTCGTTGAAGATGGAGTGCCTGTAGGGGTTTTGGATATGAAGGACCTCGTCAAGGCTCTTGTCCCTCGAGTGTCCAGCGCCGAGACCAGTGTCAAATAAATGTGACGAAAAGCGGCATTTGCCTATTGAAGACTCGCAGGGGCTTGCGTAAACACAGGGCTCGAAATTGGCGCGGGATGGAGCAGCCCGGTAGCTCGTCAGGCTCATAACCTGAAGGTCGTAGGTTCAAATCCTACTCCCGCAACCAATTTCGAAAATGGCTATACTGCCTTTTATGTCGCCGACAATAGTGAAGTAATCACCCGCAAAAGTGGGGTTTGCCGCATGGCGGCGCCGTTACGTGCGCCAGTCAAAAAAGCCAGGACCGGCTTGCGCCAGAAGCTTGCGCGCCATCTCGGCACCGGCGTCAGCCCCGTCCTCAACCGCGCAGCTGACATCATCGTCGATCGCCTCGGATCCGTCTGGTCTTAGTACCTCGCCACGCAGGCGCATCGTGCCGCCGGTCAATTCGCAGAGGCCCGCAATCGGTGTTTCGCAAGACCCGTCGAGCTCCGCCAAAAAGCTGCGCTCCGCCGCAAGACGGTCACCCGTTGGGCCATCATGGATGGCAGCCAACATCTCGGCCACCCGTGTGTCATCCGCACGCCGCTCTATGCCAATTGCGCCCTGGGCGACGGCGGGCAGCATATCTTCGACTTCAATCGCGGATTTCGGCACCTCGTCCATGCCTAGCCGGTTCAAACCGGCCATGGCGAGGAACGTGGCTTCAGCCACACCGTCTTCCAGCTTCTTCAACCGGGTCTGCAGGTTGCCGCGGAACTCCACGACTTCCAAGTCGGGACGCCGCAGTTTCAGCTGCGCCTTTCGTCTGAGGGACGACGTCCCAACAACGGTCCCTGCCGCGAGCTCTGCTAAGCCGCCGGAGCGGGGGGAGATGAATGCATCGCGCACGTCCTCCCGCGGCAAGTAGGTGTCCAGCAAAAGTCCTTCAGGTTGGATCGTCGGCATGTCCTTCATCGAATGGACCGCGATGTCGATCTTGCCTGACAGCATGTCCTCCTCGATCTCTCGGGTGAACAAGCCTTTGCCGCCGATTTCCTTCAACGGGCGGTCCAAAATCTTGTCGCCGGTGGTTTTGATCACCACGATTTCAAACGCCTCCTCAGACAGGTCAAAGGCGCGGGAGAGCCGCTCGCGAGTTTCATAGGCTTGCGCCAGAGCAAGCGGCGACCCGCGCGTACCGATCTTCAATGGGTGGGCGGGGTCAGGCAAAGTCAGAGTCATAACAACCTTGTTAATACTGTAAATCCAGCCTGACAACTCTTGTGTATCGCTCGACGAAAAAGCATGATGGCGGCGGAACTTACTTAGGACGCCGTAGCCATGACTGCCAACAAAACCATCCTTCGTGCCCTTGCCGGTGAAACGCTCGAAACACCCCCGATTTGGATGATGCGGCAGGCCGGGCGTTACCTTCCCGAATACCGCGCGACCCGGGCGGAAGCCGGTGATTTCCTGTCTCTGTGCTACAATTCCGAACTGGCAGCCGAGGTCACACTTCAGCCCATCCGGCGCTACGGTTTTGACGCGGCGATTCTGTTTGCGGACATTCTTCTTGTGCCACAAGCGCTCGGCGCGGATCTGTGGTTTGTGACGGGGGAGGGGCCGCGCCTGTCGACCATCACGACCGAGGCCGAACTGGCAAAACTCAAGCCCGCTGACGCGATTCATGACCATCTTGCCCCGGTCTATGAGACGGTAAAAATCCTGTCGCGCGAGCTGCCAGACGAGACCACGCTGATCGGCTTCGCCGGAGCCCCCTGGACCGTTGCCACCTATATGATCGCGGGACAAGGCACACCCGACCAAGGACCCGCACATGCGCTGAAGGATGAAAATCGCGCGCTTTTCGATGCGTTGATGGATCGCATCACCGAGGCCACGATTTCCTATATGTCGAAGCAGATCGAAGCCGGGGCCGAGGTCGTCAAGATATTCGACAGCTGGGCTGGGTCCTTGCAAGGCGACGATTTCGCGGATTACTCCCTGAAACCCATGCAGCGCATCACCAGCGCGCTGAAGGAAAAACACCCCGATGTCCCGGTTATCGCCTTCCCACGCGGCGCGGCGGAGAAATTCAAAGGTGCGCATGAGGCGATTGGCGCCGATTGCATTGCCATTAATGATGGCGTCGACGCGGCATGGGTGGCTGAGCATGTTCAGGCGACGGGCTGTGTTCAAGGCAACCTCAAATCCTCCCACATGGTGACAGGGGGTGATTTGCTGGTGTCTGAAACCCGCCGTATCGTGCAAGCGCTCTCAGGCGGGCCACATATCTTCAATCTTGGCCACGGTATCACGCCAGACGCGGACCCTGAGAATGTGCAGCTGATGATCGACACAGTGCGCGAGGGCTAAGCCCGCCTGAGAAGGCGCTTTACTTAACGTTAAAGCCGTTGCAAAGCTGAGCGCCAATCGCAACGGCAAAGGTCGCGCCGCGTGCTTTTCAGCTCAACAGTCTTTGTCTTTGCGTTCCTGCCTGTCAGCCTGTTGGGCTTCTTTCTTGTGTTTCGTGTTTTGGGGCGTCGCGCAGCCATGGGGTGGATCGCGCTCTGTTCGGTGTTTTTCTACGGGTATTGGAGGCTCGACTACCTTCCGCTTTTATTGGGTTCGGTCGCGTTCAACTTTTTCGTCTCGCGCCGCATCCAAACGCTTGTGTCGCAGGCTGCCGGTCCAAACCCAGCGGCCTTTGCCTGGACCTTTTTCGGCGTGTCGGCGAATCTAGGGCTTCTGGGTTACTTCAAGTATTTTGGCTTTTTCGTAGAGACGGTGAATGACCTGACCGGGCAGGACTTTCCAACGCTTTCTCTGGTTTTGCCGCTCGCGATATCCTTTTTCACATTTCAGCAAATTACCTACCTTGTCGACAGCTACCGGGGCGTCGCAAAGACCGCGACGGCGCTGAATTATATGGTGTTCGTCACCTTTTTCCCGCAGCTTATCGCCGGTCCAATTGTGCACCACAAAGAGATGATGCCGCAGTTTCTGAAGCCCAGCTTCGGAACCTTCCGGGCGCGCTACATGCTGTTGGGCCTCGTGACCTTCAGTCTGGGCCTGTTCAAGAAACTGATCATCGCCGATAGCCTTGCGGTGCATGCGGACCAGGGGTTTGCGAGCGTTGCTGAGATGACGGTGCTTGACGCTTGGCTCACGACGCTCAGCTATACGTTTCAGCTCTATTTCGACTTCAGCGGCTATAGCGATATGGCCATCGGCCTTGCGCTGATGTTTGGCATCCGCCTGCCGCTGAACTTTCTGTCGCCGTATAAATCAACCTCGATCCAGCAGTTCTGGCGGCGCTGGCATATGACCCTTTCGCGGTTTTTGCGGGACTACATCTACATCCCGCTGGGCGGTGGTCGCCGCGCGCCCATGCGGGTCGCAAGCAATCTGATGATCACGTTTTTGCTTGGCGGATTGTGGCACGGGGCCGGGTGGACCTTTCTGATCTGGGGCGCGATCCACGGCGCGGCTTTGGTGGTGGGGCGCGTCATAGGCCGGTGGACGCGCCACGTACCGCGCATCATCAAATGGGCGGTCACCTTCTTGATCGTTCATATCGGATGGGTCTTCTTTCGCGCCGAAACAGTGGGGGACGCCTGGGTCGTCCTGGGCATTATGTTTGGCCAAAGCGACGCAGCAGCAAATGGCCCGAGCCATGTCGTTCTGACGCAAAGCGACATGGCGGCATTTTGGGTGGTTGTGGCCCTCTTCATCGCGCTCGCCTTGCCAAATACGTTTCAGGTCACGCGCGATATCCGGCCCTTCTGGAAAACCCTTCTGGCTGCCATCTGTTTTGGCGCGGGCTGCCTCGCTATGCTGGCCAATAAAAGCCAGGTCTTTCTGTACTTCAATTTCTAACGGAACGGCGCGATGTATACGAAACGTCTGATGTCCTTCTTTTCAATTTCGGTTCTGCTGATCGCTATCCTGCCAGCGATCAACCTTCTCAACCGAAGCGCGTTGGACGGCGAGGTCGCGCTGCCGAGTGATCCGTCGCAACTGTGGTCGATAGATTCCGCGGAAGGGCTTCTTGCGCTCAGGCTATGGCACTGCTGCGAGATATCCCTGCGTGAGGGGGATGTTGTTGTCGGGCAAAACGGCTTTTTGTTTCTCGGCAATGACCATGATCGCGTGATCGACAAGATTACTGGGCGTTTTCAGCCGACCGATCGCGAAGTCGAGAATTGGGCGGCTATGATCGGACAGCTCGCAAATACAGCGGAGCAGCGCCGCGCGGCATTTATGTTCGCGCTGGCGCCAAACAAACACGGTGTTCACTCCGAGCATCTTCCAGATGGGGTAGAGCACGCGGATCGCACAATGACGGATCGCGTTTTAGCCGCGCTCGAACGCGAAAGCGTCCCAATCGCCGATCTGCGTGCCGGTTTGAAAGAAGCGACTGAGGTGGCGGCGGTATACCTAAAGACCGATACCCATTGGACTAAGGGCGGGGCCGCGCTTGGATATCTTGGTGCGATAACGGCCTTGCAACAGCTCGGTCTGGATGTGCGTCCTTTGGAGTTTCAAGTGATCCCGCGTCGTGGCCCTGCTGGCGATCTCGCACGCATGCTCAAGGCTGACGGTGTTCTCGGGGCGCAGCACGAGGTCGATCAGGACGTGAGATTTGAGCAAGGAAGTATTTGCGCGGTGGCAAAACCGCTTTCGTCGCCAGAAATGCTGCGATGTGATCCAAGCGCGGCCACGGCAACAGCGTCATTCCAAAACAGGGTGATGGAAAGCAGTTACGCCCCTGACGCGCCCAATGCGCAAAGGCTGCTCTTAATCTGCGACTCCTTCTGCGAGGCGCATCGCGCGCTTTATCAGGCCAGCTTCGCCGAGGTGCATCTGGTCCATTGGAAAACGCTCGTGGAATTTGACTTTGGGACCCAATTGGAGCGGGTATCACCCGATATTGTGGTCTTTCAACTCGTCGAACGTGCGCTGCTGCTGCCGCAATTTAAAATGTGAGTAAGTTCAAACCCATTTCGCCAAGGGCGGCAGGCTCATCAGAACGGCATTCGCGTCATGGCCGGTTTCGAGCCCGAATTTCGTCCCCCGGTCATAGACCAAATTATACTCGGCATAGAGCCCGCGATGGACGAGTTGCGCGTGCTTTTCCTCGTCGCCCCACGCGGCCGGGTGCCGTTTGTCGACAAGCGGCACAAAGGCAGGCAGGAAAGCCGCGCCGACATCTTGTGTCAGTTTGAAATCGGCCTCCCAATCACCCGTGTTGCGGTCATCGTAGAAGATGCCGCCGACGCCTCGGGCGCGATGCCGGTGCGGGATATAGAAATACTCATCTGCCCAGGCTTTTAATTCGCCATAGAGGGTGTCTCCATGCGGGTCACAGGCCTTTTTCATCTCGGCATGGAAATGCGCGGTATCCTCGTCAAATTCCAGGCAGGGGTTCAAATCTGCGCCCCCGCCAAACCACCACGCATGCGGGGTCCAGAACATGCGGGTATTCATATGGACTGCTGGCGCGTTTGGGTTTTGCATATGCGCCACCAGCGAGATGCCGGAGGCCCAAAACCGCGGGTCATCCTTCATCCCCGGAATACCTTTGCGGGCGGCCATCGCAGCCTGCGCGCGCTCGCCCAGCGTGCCAAAAACGGTGGATATATTGACGCCGACCTTCTCGAAAACCGTGCCGCCGCGCATGACGCTCATTTCGCCGCCGCCCGCGTCCGAGCCATCGTCGGAATGCCGCTTGGTCTTGGTGACCTCGACCCGACCGGCCCCGCCATGTCGGTCTTCCAGCGCGTGAAACTCGGCGACGATCCGGTCGCGCAGCTCCCGAAACCAATCGGCGGCGCGGGTTTTCTCGGCTTCAAACTCGGTCATTTGGTCCAACATGTCTTGTCTCTTTCAGGCTCACTCTTTTCACATTTCTGGCCGCCGGGGCCAGTTGTTTTCCTTGACCTGCGTCAAGTGGTCAAAAAACTCTCAATTTGGGTCTGTACCTTTGCTGGCGCTTCTTCATGGGCCAGATGGCCGAGCCCCTCCAGCGCCACGAACCGCGCATCCGGCATCCGTTCCGCGGCCTCTCGCGATGTGTTTGGTGGCACCGCCTTGTCATTGCTTGCAGCGATCAGAACGGTCGGCGCTGGGTGCGTGTTCAAGCGGCCCAGAAGGCCATCCAAGCTCCATTGCGCCATCATCGATAATGTGCCGTCGACATGGGTGCGGTCACTGACAAGCGCGCGGTAAAAGCGCTGTTCCGATAGCGACAAATTGGAGCCCGTCCCTTCGATTAATCGTGCGACTGAGCCGGGGCGGGCGGTCGATGCAGTGAACATATGTGCGACGCCCGGCATCGCGGCGAGTGCTTTTGCCATCAGTGGAAACAGCAGCCCCGCCAAGCCTTTGAAATTTCCGAGCGCTGCATTGATCCCAACCACGCGTGGCGTCGGCGTTAAGTCTTCCGCCATCCGCAACGCAATCGCAGCGCCCGCGGAATGGCCGATGATGGCGTCAGGTTTCCAACCTTCGCGAATGCATAGCTTTTGAAGATCGAGGCTCATTTCATCCAATCCGCAGCGGCGTAGCCCGCCCAGTTTGGTGAAGCCTTGTCCGGGCAGATCGACAGCAATGCACCGAAATTTTTCGGCCAGAGCTGGCATGAGGTGCCGCCAGCTTTGCGTGGCCCCGCCCGCGCCGTGAAGCAGCAACAGCAGCGGGCCTTCGCCCATCTCTTGCACATGCCAGTGATGCGGCTTGCACAGGATGAAGCGCGACTGCGCGGCCATGGGCCAATCCTCTTTGTGACGCGCCCAGATCACGGCTCACGCGCCAATCGTCTCGGTCACCGTCTCCGAGAGGCTGCGCGCATCGGCGCGCGGCATGGCGACGTAGTGACCACCCATGGCACCGGCGAGCATCGCTAGCGACGCATCAGACCGCTTGCCTGTGTCGATCACGATCGCATCGATGTCCTGCCTACGCAGGACTTGCGCCATGGTGGTGGCATCTTGGGCGGCTTGCTTGCGGTCGGCACTGCCATCAAGCGTCACGTTGCTGCGCCCATCTGTCAAAAGCACAACGGTGGGGGTCAGCCCTTTTCGGGTGGCGTGATCGGCCATCTCGCAGGCCGCTTTCAGGCCAGATGCCGTTGGCGTGCCGCCGCCACCGGGCAAATCAGCCAGACGTCTTTTCGTTTGCACAAGGGAGCGCGTGGGGGGCAGCAAAACCTCCGCTTCCGTTCCGCGAAACGCGATCAGTGCGACATGGTCGCGGCGCGCATAGGCCTCCGCCAAAAGCAGCTCGACGGCACCCTTTGCCTCCCCCAATCGCGCCAAGGCGGCTGAGCCGGAGGCATCCACAGTAAAGATCAGCAATCGATCCGACAATTCCTGATAGCGGCGCGCGCGCAAGTCTTCGGGCCGAATGATCGCGCCCTGACGGTCCGGCAGCGCCTGTTTGCGCAGTTTTTGCCATGGGATCGCGGCGCGCAGCGTGGCCATCAAATCTATCCGCGCGCCTGATTTGGCGCGCGTCTGGCGCGCGGGCAGAGGGCGTCCGCGGCGATTGCCGATCTTGCGCTTGCCCGAGCCTGACCCTTTCGCCATGCGGGAGGTATTGGAAGTGAGCCGCTCAAGCACACCCTCTGGCAGCGTGGCTTTGACTGCCTCGAGCAACATCTCCTCCGGGATCTGAAGCGATGTGCTTTGCTCTTGCTGGCTGTCTTGGTGTTCTGGTTCTGGGGGCGCTTGTTCGGTGCTTTCGTCCGGCCATTGCGTCGCGCGCGGCGCAAAAACAAGTGCGACGGCGCATTCCAAATCCGCATCCGTGACCACCGAGCGACCGGAAAGGACCGCATGGGCGCAAGCCGCGCGCAGAGCAAAATAGGGCGCGCGCAGGCTGGAAATGCCAAGGCGAACGGCCAGCGCAACCAGTTGCTCCGCAACCGCGTCGGGTGCTTGGGCGCAACTAACCTCGGCTGGCACGATCGCGGGTGCGCCGCTCAGGTCAGCCATTGCTAGCCCCTCCAGATCGAGATGGAACGCCAACCGGTCCGACAAGGCGTCATTGAGCCCTTCGTCAGGTTCAGCGCCCTCATCCAAGGCCAGCAAGACATGCGGGACGCTCGCGTCAAACGCCTGGGTCAGGGTCGAAATAAGAGCCGGTTCCGCGCGTTCCGCCATGGGTAGGACGAAGCAACGCTGGCGCCCTTCCAAAAGCCCTTTGCGCCGCACAACCTCCCCCTCGCTCAGCGTTGCGGCCAGGTCGATCCCGCCGGTCAGGTCGTCATATCCAAGACTTGGGTGCAATCTGGTTTGAGTGGGAAACTGCCGTTTGGCATGGTCGAGGAATGCGTCCCGCGCCGGGCCGGGCCGCGCCCGGATCACGGCCCCTTTCAAGCCAATCGGGTCAATCGCCAGAAGCGAAAGAGCTATCAAACTGCGGTCCCACGCGGTCATCAGGCCCCCAAGACGTCTTCGACGATGCGCGTCACACGCGTTCCGCTTCCCGCCTCATCCAGCGGATCGCGGCGCAGCCGGTGCCGAAGCGCGAGGCCGGCCACGTCACGGATATGGGACCGTGTCAGCGCGGTGTCGTTGCGATAGGCGGCATAGCCGCGCGCGGCTTTAAGCAGTGTCAGCTCCCCACGCAACCCGTCTGAGCCCAGCTTGATGCAAAGTTCGGCCACGTCGCGCAGCACTTTTTCGGGTGTTTTCAGCTTCGTCAGCGCCTTGCGCGCCGCTATGATCCGTTCGCGCAGCAGCCCGTCCTCGGCCTGCCAGCGCAGCATGAAGGTCGCATGGTCGTTCTCGTAGCTATCGCGGCGCTTGATAACCTCGATCCGCTCGTCAATGTCGGTGGGGGAGGTCACGTCGACGGACAGACCGAACCGGTCTAGGAGCTGCGGGCGCAGCTCGCCCTCTTCCGGGTTTCCGGAGCCCACGAGCACGAAGCGCGCAGCGTGGCGGATCGAAAGCCCCTCGCGCTCAATCACGTTTTCGCCCGACTGTGCCACGTCCAGAAGTAGATCGACGATGTGATCTTCGAGCAGATTGACCTCGTCTATGTAAAGATATCCACGGTTCGCCTTGGCCAAGAGGCCCGGCTGAAAAGCCTTTTCCCCGCTTGTCAGAGCCTTTTCAATGTCCAATGCCCCTGTCACACGGTCCTCGGACACGCCCAACGGCAGGTCCACGACGGGCGTTGGGACTTCATGCAGCGCGCGCGTCTTCACATTGGCCCAGCTTGGACAATCGGTCTTTTTCGCGCTGTTCACCGGGCATGTTTTTACCGCCTTGATCGGCGGCAATAGCGCGGCGAGCGCGCGGACGGCGGTTGATTTGCCGGTGCCGCGATCGCCAAAGACCAGCACGCCGCCAATGGACGGGTCGACCGCCGTGAGGATCATCGCCAGTTTCATGTCGTCCTGGCCAACGATGGCGGAGAAGGGGAAGGGCTGTTTCATGCGCTTTCCAGTGTTTTGAGGGGGGAGGTGCCGTTCCAGCTGCCCTGGTCTTCAAGGACGCGGAAGCGGGCGTAAAGCTCCTCGCGGAACCAGCCTTCCTGCCGGACGGCTTTGATGGCCTCCGCGTGGTGCCCGGTACGGGCAAACGCCGCCATTTTCGTAGCGTCTGGCCAGATCGAGAAGGTGACCTGGTGCAGCCAGGGGACCTCCCCTATGCCGATCTTGAAGACCACGTTCGGGTCATTGCCAATCACGGTTGATATGTCAGGGACGCGCCGCCAAAAACGAGCAAGAATAGAGGGCTTGATCGTGGCCCGTGTCAGGGCTGCTAATGGGCCATTTTCAGTATGGTTAGACACTGTAAATGGCGCTTTACCAGCCCATTCCCCGCGGACGGAGGAGGCCGCAAGGAACACCGTCCAATGCTCCGCTGATTTGTCGCGGTATCGGGCAAAAATTGGGGCATTTTGAGTCTGATGTCTTGCGGTTTCCACGTCCGGCCATGTGGTTAGAATGGCGTAGACTGCGGTGTTGGGGATCGGGGTAAACCCCTCCCCCACGCCGGAGCCGCAAAGCTTCCAAAAGCCAAGGCCTTCAACGCGTTGCATGGGGCGGCGCGCGAGGCCCATCATGGCAAAAGCCCACATCCGCGCTGCGAGCGTGTCGAAGCGGAAGAAGCTTAAGCAGACGACCTGTGACATCTTCTGTGGAATCCCTTGGCTGTAAACCCAGCCTGACACATTTCTTTGCGCTTTGCAAAGAACTCTGACAGTATGATTGTAAATCAAACTAGACAGTTTTAGGCTGACCTTTATGAAACATGACTCGTTTTCCGCTCAGACGGACAACCGCGCCATTGTCATTGGCGCGGGCCTTGGCGGTCTCTCTGCTGCAATGCGCCTTGGGGCGAAGGGCTATTCTGTCACCGTTTTGGACCGTCTCGACACGCCAGGCGGGCGTGGTAGCGCGATAGAGCAAGACGGGCATCGCTTTGATCTTGGGCCCACAATTGTCACTGTCCCGCAGGTCTTTGAAGACCTTTGGCGCGCCTGTGGTCGCGACTTTCACCGCGATGTTGAGCTGCGCCCGCTGTCGCCATTTTATGACATCCGCTGGCCGGACGGCACCAAATTCCAGGCCTTCTCCGACACTGAGCGGATGAAAGAAGAAGTCGCGAAGATCAGCCCAGCCGATGTGCGCGGGTACGAGAAGTTCCTCAAAGACAGCTATCGCCGCTATGTGGTGGGCTTTGAGGGGATGCTCACCAAGCCCATGCACAAGCTCTGGGAGACCATCAAAGTCCTGCCAGAGTTTGCTTTGTTGCGCGCAGATCGCTCGATTTACGGCCTCGCCGCATCCCGTGTGAAAGACGAAAAGCTGCGTATGGCGCTGTCGTTCCATCCGCTCTTTATAGGGGGCGACCCCATGCATGTGACGTCGATGTACGCCCTCGTGGCTCATCTGGAGAAAGAATATGGCGTCCACTACGCGATGGGCGGCGTACAGGCGATTGCCAAGGCCATGGCGCGGATCGTGGTGGAACAAGGTGGCCGCGTCGAATACGGTGCTGAAGTCGATGAGATATTGATCAAAGGCGGCAAGGCGGAGGGCGTGCGCCTGTCAGATGGGCGCGTCGTCACCGCGCCTTTGGTCGTCAGCAACGCCGATGCTGGTTTTACCTATAACCACCTGCTCAGAAACCATCGCCGCAAGCGCTGGACCGACGCAAAGCTCGGCGCCAAGCGCTGGTCGATGGGGCTCTATGTTTGGTATTTCGGCACCAAAGGTACCGCGGCTGACTGGCCCGATCTTGGGCACCACACCATCCTGAACGGGCCACGGTTCAAGGGTCTCCTGAAGGATATCTTCCTAAAAGGCAAACTCGCCGACGATATGAGCCTCTATATACACAGGCCTGCGGTGACCGATCCTGGCGTGGCGCCTGAAGGGGACGACACGTTTTACGTCCTCTCCCCCGTGCCGCATCTGGGCTGGAAGGATCCGGTCAATTGGGCGGAGGAGGAGCCGCGATACCGTGAGAAGGTGGCGGCGCAGTTAGACACTGTTATGCCCGGATTCCGCGATAAAATCAGCACCGAGATGGTGTTCACGCCGGAAACGTTCCGCGACCGCTACCTTTCCCCCAATGGCTGCGGGTTCTCGATCGAGCCGCGCATCCTGCAAAGCGCTTGGTTCCGCCCGCATAACATCAGCGAGGAGGCCAAGGGCCTGTTCCTTGTCGGCGCGGGCACGCATCCGGGCGCGGGGCTTCCAGGTGTCATCGCAAGCGCTGAGGTCTTGTCGAAACTCGTGCCAGATGCGGTTCAGACTGTGGATCAGACCCGGATGGCAGCCGAATGATTGCACCTGCCGATCTCGAACATTGCCGCGCCGTGATCCGCACCGGGTCGCTGTCTTTCCACGCGGCCTCGAAACTGCTGCCCGCCTCGGTCCGCGACCCGGCGCTGGCGCTTTATGCGTTCTGCCGATTGGCCGATGACGAGGTGGATGAGGGCAACAAGAAGGGCCGTGCGGTTCTTGAACTGCAAGACAGGCTCGACCTCGCCTATGCAGGTGTGCCGAAAAACGCACCGGAAGACCGCGCCTTTGCAGCCATTATCGAAGAGTTCGATATGCCGCGCGCCTTGCCCGAAGCTTTGCTGGAAGGGCTCGCTTGGGACGCGGTGGAGCGGCGCTATACAGACTTGTCGGGCGTGCGGGCTTATTCGGCGCGCGTAGCCTCCGCTGTGGGTGCCATGATGTGCGTCTTGATGCGGGTGCGCGATCCGGATGCTTTGGCGCGGGCCTGTGACCTCGGCGTGGCGATGCAACTGACCAATATCGCGCGCGATGTGGGCGAGGACGCCCGCGCCGGGCGCATCTATCTGCCTCTGGACTGGCTGGAAGACGCTGAGCTGACGGAGCAGGAGTTCCTCTCGGCACCAAGCGCCAGCCCTCAAATCAAACGCTGCGTCCGGCGCCTGCTGGCTGAGGCAAACAGGCTCTATATCAGGTCCGAGGCTGGAATTTCCGCGCTTCCTATGGCCGCGCGTTCTGGCATTTTTGCTGCCCGCTTCATCTATGCAGGTATCGGTGGGGCGCTCATCCGGCAAGGCTACGATTCCGTCAATTACCGTGCCCGCACGACCAAGACGCAAAAACTGCGGCTGTTGGCCAAATCCGCGGTTCGCGCTGGCGGCACGTTGGTCATGCCGCAATCGCCGGTCATTTACGCCAAGCCGCTGCCCGAGGTCGCGTTTCTGGTGGAGGCGGCGGCGTCGCCGGCAAAGGCAAACGATGGCCGCGCCACGGCCTTGATCCAGATTTTGGCAGATCTCAAAGCCGTTGAGGCCAGCAAAGGGGTTGCTGCCGAGTAAGAAAAGAATAGGTCCCGACCCATGGATATTATGCTTTTCGCAATTTTTTTCGTTGCCTGCGCAGCTGCCGGGGCAACAGGCGCCGCCTTCCCGCCGGGGGAGTGGTACAAGACCCTCGACAAACCAAGCTGGACCCCGCCCGATTGGGCGTTCCCCGTGGCCTGGAGCTCGATCTACCTGTTAATTTCCTTTGCTGGCGCGCGTGTCGCGGTCTTAGATGGGAGCGGTTATGCGCTTGCCTTTTGGGCGATGCAGGCCGCGTTCAGTACGCTCTGGACCCCCGTTTTCTTTGGCCTGCGTCGCATGAAAGGCGCGCTTTTGGTGATGGTGCCGCTTTGGCTATCTGTTGCCTGCGCCACGGTCGCAAATTTCCAGCTGGACCTTTGGGCCGGATTGGCTTTTGCGCCCTATCTGATCTGGGTCACCGCCGCGGCGGCTTTGAATTTCACGGTCTGGCGCATGAATAAGGACGTCCCACCTTTGGACCTTTCCAAAATCTAAAACCGCCAGCGCGCGCGACGCGGCACGCGGACGGCAAGCATGGGCTTGAGCAATGGCTGCGCGTATCGGTTCAGGTCAAGCGCCTCATGCACGCCCTGGACGACCTCCCCATTGATCTGGGTTTCCACAACTGATCGGCTGTAAAACGGCGCATCGAGCATCGACTTGATCTGCCGCGCCTTGGTGCCCGGGTCAGACCGTGTCTCCCGCCGTAACGCCCAAAGCGTGCGCGCGAAGCGTTTCGAAGGCGGCGCGTCAATCATCTGCGCTCGGCCGTCCGGGTCAAAGCTGATGGCCGCATCCAATGCGGTGCCGTCGCGCCTTGTGGCGTCGTAGAAGCAGGTGGACCCGGCCCGCGTCGGGTAGCGGCCCCAGGTCCAATAGCTGAAATCGGCCTCCAAAGGGCGCGTTCCGAAATTAGCGTCGAAATAGCCATGCCCGTCGAACTGCCAGCCTTTTGCCTCCAGCTCGACCTTGATGCGCGATGTGGGCGCAAAGGGGCGCCAGACATGCGCGCCGTCGCGCGTCAGTGGCAGCTCGACCTCGGTCAGGGCGGTCGGTGTCACGGTGATCCGACCTCGTACGCGGGACACCAGCGGGAGAGACGACACCTCGTTGATCTCGATCACTAACTCGCTTCCGGTCCAACGCATCGATGACGGTCCTACTTCGAACGTCGTATCGTTGCGCCGGAGTGCGCTTACTCCTCGATCGGTCATGGTGAACCGCCCGCCGGGGCCATAGGTGGCGACGTTGATGCAGCAATTATTGGCCGGGTTGCCGCGTCCGGACCAGTGGTACCAAGGCGAGAAAACAGACCCTATGAAGCCGATGACCGAGACGGCGCGGGTCCCGTCGTTGCTGACGCCATCGACATACCACCACGCGTAGCCGGTTGGTGGGACGTCGATGTTGAACTGAGGTCGCTCAAGATCGCCTCGGCCGCGTGCCTGGCGGAGATGGTCGCCATCGGCACCCCCGCCCCGGGATGGGCGCCGCCCCCCACCAGATAGAGCCCCGGCAACGTCGTGCGCGCTGTCGGCCGTTTGAACGCTGCCATCAGCCCATGTGGGGATCGCCCGTAAAGCGACCCGTTCGTCGCTGGGAAGAGCTGGCCGAACTCCGCGGGCGTTGTCAGCGTGTCCAGCGCGGGTTCCGGGCTGAAGCTCAGGCCGAAACGCGCCAGGCGCTCCAAAATCAGTGTCTGACATCGGCGTTTTTCCTCCTCCGCCGCGCGCGCGCCATCGGCTGCGGGCGGGCCGTTCATGATAATCTCGAACCGCTCTGGGCCTTCGGGGCGGTTACCCGCAAATCGATCCTGTGCGCAGATGTAAAGCGTGGGGTCTGTTGGCATTTGCCCTTGCGACAGCGGGCCGAACTCTTGTCGCGGATCGTCGCCGAAAAAGACGTTATGCCCGGCCAGCGCGATGTTACTGGGCTCTGCCGCGAAGCTGTAAACATAGGCCGACAGGCTACGCGGTTCGGTGTTGCTTGCGTTGACGACATTTTGCTCCAACAGCCCGCGGCGCAGCGCGCGCGGATCGCCATTAAAGAGGATTTGGTCAAAGTGATGCGCGCCCTCAGCCGTCTGGACCGCGAAGCTTCCATCAGCTTTTTTGTCGATCTTCTTGACGTCCTGATCATATCTAAAGACCGCCTTGTGGGTGCGTGCGAGTGCCTCAAGCGCGCGCGCCAATTGATGCATCCCGCCTTTGACGGACCAGACGCCGCGCGATTCTGCATTAGCGATCAGCGACAGGATTGCGGGGGAGGCCTCCGGCCTGCCGCCGACATAGGTGGCGTAACGGCCGAAAAGCTGCGCGAGCTTGGGTTCGCTGAATTGCGCGGTAAGTGAAGACGCAAGCGAACGGTGCGGCGCCATCGCCAAAATCAGGCCGGGATTGCGCAAAACTTGCAGTGTTAGGGCCGTTTGTGACGGTTCGCGCGCCTGCATCATCGGTTGGTCAAAGGCGTCAAACAGCGACTTGGCCCGGGCAGAAAACCGTTCAAACTCTCTTGCTACTTTGGCGCCAAACACAGTGCGGACGTTCTGCACGCTTTCGGTGTGATCGGCCATCAGGTCCAATTGCGTACCGTCTAACCAGAAATGCCGCGCAATCACGCGCTCAGGCGTCAAGGTCACGTGATCCTCGATCCGTTCGCCAAGCGCGGCAAAAAGCTCGTCAAACACGGGCTTCATGGTCAGTACAGTCGGGCCTGCGTCAACGGGCCCGGCCACGCTCTCCATGACCCGCATTTTGCCGCCAGGGGCGTTGTGACGCTCCAAAACTGTCACGCGTAGCCCGGCATGGGCCAAGCGTGCAGCTGCGGCGAGCCCGCCGATCCCCGCACCGATGATCCCGATATGTGGTGTGCCTTCTGTCAGGCTCATGTCCGATCCTTTGTGTCACGCTAGATTGACATGGGGTGTAAAATCTGTCCAGTTTAGTTTACAGTATGCCATGTTAGCACGCCGAAACACGCTTTACCGGAGGCCCAAATGGATTTTGCCAAGCGAATCGATGATGCAATCTCGCAGGCCATCCGGTCAGGGCAGGCCGAGCCCTCACCCGGCAAACTAGCCTCCGCCCTGCATTATACCGTCACGCCCGGTGGCGCGCGGATCAGGCCGACGATCCTGATGAGCGTGGCTGCGGCCTGCGGCGACGACCAGCCTGAGGTCGCGAATGCCGCAGCCGCTGCGCTGGAGCTGATCCACTGTGCGTCCCTTGTTCACGACGACCTGCCATGTTTTGACGATGCCGATACGCGGCGCGGCAAGCCCGCGGTCCACCGCGCCTTTGGCGAGCCCTTGGCGGTGCTGACCGGCGACAGCCTGATCATTATGGCGTTCGAGGTGCTGGCCCGCGCTGCGCAGCACGACCCGCTACGCGCAGTCGAGCTGATCAAGGTGCTGGCCAATCGCACCGGCATGCCAAACGGCATTTGCGCGGGGCAGGGCTGGGAAAGCGAAGACGAGATTGATCTCTCCGCCTATCACCGCGCGAAAACCGGCGCTTTGTTTATTGCGGCCACCCAGATGGGGGCAATCGCTGCGGGACAAGACGCCGAGCAATGGGAAGAGCTTGGCGCGCGCATCGGCGAAGCCTTCCAGGTGGCTGATGATCTGCGCGATGCGCTTTATGATGAGGAAACGCTCGGTAAACCAGTGGGTCAGGATGATCTGCACGGGCGGCCCAATGCGGTGATTGAGCTTGGTCTTGATGGCGCGATCCAGCGGATGCGCGATATCTTGGGCGGTGCGATCTCCTCGATCCCGAAATGCCCGGGCGAGGCGCTGTTGGCCAAGATGGTGACCGCGCAGGCCGAGGTTCTGACGCCGATCAAATGGCGCGCCGACCGCGCGGCTGTGCCGGGCGAGTAATCCGCCGTGACAAGCCTTCCGACAGATTTGCCCGAGCGCAGGCCGCGCCGTTCAAGCTGGCTTACTAGGCTCAGTGCATCTCGCGGCTTTCAAAAATGGGCCGCTCGATTTCCGTTGACCCGCGGCATTGTACGCCGCGAAGGCGAGGCGATGTTCGATCTCATCGCAGGGTTTTGCCATAGTCAGGTGCTGATGGCGCTGGTGAAGCTGGATATTTTGACCGCTCTGCTGGAGCGCCCGCTCTCCACCCGCGCGCTGGCGCATCGCGCAGCTGTGCCGGAGCCGCGTATGGCGGTTCTGCTGAAAGCCGCCGCATCGCTTCAACTGATCAAAAGCAAACGGGGCGGGGAGTGGAAGCTGACACAAAGGGGCGCAGCCTTGCTGGGCGTGCCAGGCCTGCCGCAAATGATTGCCCATCATGACGTGCTTTATCGCGACCTTGCCGATCCGGTCGCCTTTTTTCGCGGCGAGACGGAAACCGAGCTCGCCAATTTCTGGCCTTATGTCTTTGGCGGGGACATGGACCCGGAGGTGGCGTCCACCTATTCTGATCTGATGGCGCAGAGCCAGGTTTTGGTCGCCGAGGACACGCTGCAGACTGTCAATTTCGCCAAAACCAAGATTCTTATGGATGTCGGCGGTGGGTCGGGCGCATTTCTGGAAGCTGTAGGACGCGCCTATCCCGACCTGCAGCTTAAGCTCTTTGATCTGCCCGAAGTTGCGCCATCGGCGCAGGAGCGGTTCGCACAAGCCGGTATGAGTTCACGGTTCGAGGTGCGGTCTGGGTCGTTCCGAAACGACCCGCTTCCGGAAGGCGCAGACACCATTTCACTCGTGCGTGTTCTCTATGATCACGCGGATGAAACGGTGGCGGCGCTATTGGCGTCTTGCTTTGATGTTTTGCCCTCAGGCGGGCGTTTGGTGATCTCCGAGCCGATGTCCGGCGGGGCAACCCCGACCCGGGCGGGGGATGCCTATTTCGCGCTTTACACGATGGCCATGGGAACCGGAAAGGCTCGGTCCTCGAGTGAAATCAGTGGCTTATGTGTATCGGCTGGGTTTGTAGAGGTTGAGGCGCCCAAGGCGCGACGTCCTTTCGTCACGCAAATTGTGACCTGTCAAAAACCTTAGCAACACAAGTGTCTATTTAAGTTGACACTTTGGATTGTAAGTTTAAAATTACAAGCAACCTGTCAACCAAAGTGGTGAGTCTTGTCTCGCTGGTTTGGCAGGCCCGTGACGAAGGAGAGTTTGGTGCAAGCCACGGCGGTGACACTTAAAGGCCCCAAAGAACTTGGGCTCGAACGCCTTAGGCTAAACGACCCGCAAGCCGGTGAGCTTGTGGTGCGCGTCACGCATTCTGGTATTTCCACGGGCACCGAGAAGCTTTTCTGGTCTGGCGAGATGCCGCCTTTCCCCGGCATGGGCTACCCATTGGTGCCTGGCTATGAAGCCGCGGGCGAAGTGGTCGAGGCTGGCGCTGCCACCAATTTCAAACCGGGTGACCGTGTTTTTGTACCTGGTGCAAATTGCTACGAGGACGCGTTTGGTCTGTTTGGCGGTGCGTCGAGCATGCTGGTGACGGACCCGGCGCGTGCCATTCGGATTGACAAAGGGCTTGGCGCTGAAGGCGCCTTGTTGGCCTTGGCTGCCACTGCGCGCCATGCGATTGCGGGCCCGCGCAACACTGTCCCAGATCTGATCGTGGGGCATGGCGTTTTGGGTCGGCTGCTTGCGCGGCTGACTATCGCATCTGGCGCACCCGCGCCGATGGTTTGGGACATTGACCCCGAACGCAGAAAAGGTGCTGCCGGGTACGAGGTGCTCGCACCTGAAGATGACCCGCGTCGCGACTATGCCTCCGTTTATGACGCGTCGGGCCAGTCGGGCATCCTTCCTGAGCTGATCGGGCGCATCGCCAAGGGCGGCGAAGTAGTGCTTGCTGGGTTCTACTCCGAGCCGATCAGCTTCGCCTTCCCGCCCGCCTTTATGAAAGAGGCCCGGTTCCGCGTCGCGGCAGAGTGGACGCGTGATGATCTGATCGCAACGCGCATGCTTTTGGAAGGCGGGGCGCTTTCGCTGGGCGACCTGATCACGCATCGCGCTAGCGCTTCCGAGGCGCCGGAGGCTTATCAAACTGCATTCAGCGATCCGACTTGCTTGAAAATGATCCTCGATTGGGAGGGATGCGCATGACCCTGGATATTCCGAACCTCAAAGGTGACGCTGCGATCAAGGACTTTGATCAGCGCCTGCGCGACGAGGCCAATGAGGACCTTGCTGACATCATCGCTGAGGAGCCGACCTCCAAGACCCAGATCATTGCGATCTACGGCAAGGGCGGGATCGGCAAGTCTTTCACACTCGCGAACCTCAGCCACATGATGGCAGAGCAGGGCAAGCGCGTGCTGTTGATCGGGTGTGATCCTAAATCGGACACAACCTCCCTCCTGTTTGGTGGCAAGGCTTGCCCAACTATTATCGAAACCTCGACCAAGAAAAAGCTGGCCGGCGAAGAAGTGCAGATTGGCGATGTCTGCTTTAAGCGCGGCGGCGTCTTTGCCATGGAGCTTGGTGGCCCCGAAGTCGGTCGCGGCTGCGGTGGGCGTGGCATCATCCACGGGTTCGAGCTGCTCGAGAAGCTGGGCTTCCACGATTGGGATTTCGACTACGTACTCTTGGACTTCTTGGGGGATGTCGTTTGCGGCGGGTTTGGCCTGCCGATTGCACGGGACATGGCGCAAAAGGTAATTCTGGTTGGCTCCAATGACCTGCAGTCGCTCTATGTCGCCAATAATGTTTGTTCCGCAGTGGAATACTTCCGTAAGCTTGGCGGCAATGTCGGCGTGGCCGGCTTGGTCATCAACAAGGATGACGGCACGGGCGAGGCCGCGGCCTTTGCCAAGGCCGTTGATATCCCGGTGCTTGCGTCGATCCCGCAGGACGATGACCTGCGCAAGAAATCGGCCAACTATCAGATTGTCGGAACGTCTCAAAGTCAATGGGGGGACCTGTTCGCAGCGCTTGGCGAAAACGTAGCGGACGCCCCGCCGATCAGGCCTGCGCCGCTCGATCAGGATGGGCTCCTTGGGCTCTTCGACAGCAAAGATACGGGCGGCGATGTGGTTCTTGAACCCGCGACCGACCAGGACATGCGCGGCAAAAACTCCAAGCCGAAAGAAAGCCTGGAGGTCGTGTACGACGATGTTTGATCTCGAAGATTTAAAACTCATTGAAGACAGCTTGAACATGCGCGAACAGGCTCTCGCGACGGCGAAGCGCTGTACTGACAGGGCTTTTGACGCATACGG
Source organism: Litoreibacter sp. (assembly GCA_026710325.1). GTDB lineage: Bacteria > Pseudomonadota > Alphaproteobacteria > Rhodobacterales > Rhodobacteraceae > Litoreibacter. The sequence goes on from JAPORH010000185.1 coordinate 23,404, forward strand.
AAAGTCGAGAGAACTTTTAGATGCGTCCTACGACCTTCTTGAAAAACAGGGCGTTCGGTGAGCGACGAGGTCAAATATGACCACGCGGATGCGGTAGAGGTCGAAACCGGCAAGGCGGTAGAGGGGCGCGACGCGCCGCTTGCTGCGGATGGTTTGGGTTGTCACTCCGGCATGACCATGGAGCAGGCAGCGCGCGATGCTGGCGCCTCCGACCTGCTCGACCAGTTCGCTGCCGACTACCCGCAAGGCCCCCATGACAAGCCGCAAAGCATGTGCCCAGCCTTTGGGTCACTGCGCGTGGGTCTTCGCATGAAGCGCACGGCAACGATCCTGTCCGGCTCCGCCTGCTGCGTTTACGGGCTGACTTTTGTGTCCCATTTCTACGGCGCGCGCCGGTCGGTCGGCTATGTGCCGTTCAACTCCGAGACGCTGGTGACCGGCAAATTGTTCGAGGACATCCGCGAAAGCGTCCACGACCTCGCCGATCCGGACAAATACGACGCGATTGTCGTAACGAACCTCTGTGTGCCGACCGCCTCCGGCGTCCCGCTGCGCCTGTTGCCTGACGAGATCAACGGCGTGCGCATTGTGGGCATCGATGTGCCGGGGTTCGGCGTGCCGACCCATGCTGAAGCCAAGGATGTGCTCGCCGGGGCGATGCTGAAATATGCGCGCGAAGAGATTGAGGCAGGCCCGGTCGCCATGCCTGCTTCCGGCAAATCTGATCGCCCAACCGTCTCGTTACTGGGTGAGATGTTCCCGGCTGACCCGATGATGATCGGCCAGATGCTGGCACCGATGGGCTTGGCCGCCGGACCGGTCGTGCCCTGCCGCGAATGGCGGGAGCTTTATGCCGCGCTTGATTGTGGCGCCGTTGCCGCGATCCACCCGTTCTACACCTCTGCCGTGCGCGAATTTCAAACGGCTGGACGCCCTGTTGTAGGCTCGGCGCCGGTAGGTCACGACGGTACAGCCGCCTGGCTGGCAAGCATCGGCGACGCGTTTAATATAGACAAAGACATGATCGCCGCCGCACAGAACCAGTTCTTGCCTGCGATCAAAGGCGCGCTTTCAGCCATGCCGGTCAAAGGCACGATCACCTTGTCGGGTTATGAGGGCAGCGAGTTGCTCGTCGCTCGTCTGCTGATCGAGAGCGGTGCGGACATCCCTTACGTAGGCACCGCTTGCGCCAAGTCGCCTTGGTCGGCCGAAGACGCAGCCTGGTTGGAATCCAAAGGCACCAAAGTGAAATTCCGCGCTTCGCTTGAAGATGATTGCGCGGCGATGGAGGCCATCAAGCCGGACCTCGCGATTGGCACCACGCCCGTTGTCCAGAAGGGCAAGGAGCTTGGTATCCCGTCGCTTTATTTCACCAACCTGATTTCCGCGCGGCCTTTGATGGGCCCCGCTGGTGCGGGCTCGCTCGCGCAGGTCGTGAATGGCGCGATGGCCAATAAAGACCGCATGGATCATATGAAGGCCTTCTTTGAAGGTGTCGGCCGTGAAGACTCGGCTGGGGTGTGGGAAGGCGATCCCAATCTCCAGCCAAGCTTCCGGGCGCTCAATCTGAAAAAACTCGAACGCGCCGCCAAGGCCGCCAAAGCGGCGGAGATGGTCTGATGTTAATCCAGGATCACGACAGAGCTGGCGGATATTGGGGGGCAGTCTACGCGTTCTGTGCCGTCAAAGGCCTGCAATGCGTGATCGACGGCCCGGTTGGGTGTGAAAACCTGCCGGTGACCTCTGTATTGCACTACACCGACGCGCTTCCCCCACATGAATTGCCGATTGTGGTGACCGGTCTGGGCGAAGAAGAGCTTGGCCGCGACGGCACCGAGGGCGCGATGAAGCGCGCTTGGGGCACGCTGGATCCTGCTTTGCCTGCCGTTGTGGTAACAGGTTCTATCGCCGAGATGATCGGCGGCGGCGTGACGCCCATGGGCACCAATATTCAGCGTTTCCTGCCGCGCACCATTGATGAAGATCAGTGGGAAGCCGCGGATCGGGCTATGACCTGGATTTTCACCGAGTTTGGGATGACCAAGGGCCGTATGCCGAAAGAGGCCAAGCGCGAAGAGGGCGCGAAGCCGCGCGTCAACATCCTCGGGCCGATGTATGGAACCTTCAACATGCCGTCTGACCTGGCCGAGATCCGGCGTTTGGTCGAAGGTATCGGGGCCGAGGTCAACATGGTGATGCCGCTGGGCAGCCACGTGGCCGAAATGCGCGGGCTCGTGAATGCAGATGTGAATATCTGCATGTACCGCGAGTTTGGGCGCGGGCTCTGTGAAGTGCTGGGCAAGCCCTATCTGCAGGCCCCGGTTGGTGTCGAAAGCACAACGAAATTCCTGCGCAAACTGGGCGAACTGCTCGATTTGGACCATGAACCGTTTATCGAGCGCGAAAAGCACTCAACGATCAAGCCAGTTTGGGACCTGTGGCGCTCTGTCACACAAGACTTCTTTGCGACGGCCAGCTTTGCGATTGTCGCCAACGAGACCTACGCCCGCGGGGTTCGCAACTTCCTAGAAAACGACCTTGGGCTGCCATGCGCCTTTGCGGTCGCGCGGACGGCTGGCAAAAAGACCAATAATGACGAGGTGCGCGCCTGGATGCACCAGAAACGCCCGCTCGTTGTCTTCGGATCGATCAATGAAAAGATGTATCTGGCGGAGATGAAGGGCGGCTTTGGCCCTGCCCCAGCGTTCATTCCGGCCAGTTTCCCGGGGGCCGCGATCCGGCGCGCCACCGGCACGCCCTTCATGGGCTATGCGGGTGCCACCTATCTCGTGCAGGAGGTCTGTAATGGCCTCTTTGACTCGCTTTTCCACATTCTGCCTCTCGCGTCCGAAATGGATGCTGCTGAGGCAACACCAACGCCGCTCAGACGCGATTTCCCATGGGACGCGGATGCGCAGGCCAAGCTGGACGAGATCGTCGCCAGCCACCCGATCCTGACACGGATTTCCGCCGCCAAGACATTACGCGACGCCGCTGAAAAGCGCGCGCTCGACGCAGGGGAAGAGCGGGTCGTTCTGGAAACCGTCGAAGGGCTTCAGCCAGCTTCAGGAGGAGCATCATGACTGATTTTACACATGAGACACCGGTGCGTGCGCGCCGCTCAAGCTCAGTGCCGAAGCGCGAGTATATCGCGTATTTCGCACTGATCTTTTTGGCGACCTTGCCGCTGTCTTTCCTCACTTGGGGGCTGTCCGCAGCCCGCAGGATGGAGCTGCCCGAGCGCGGCCCCGTCAAATCTGCGTGGAGCCAAGCGCAGATTATCACGCCGAGGATTTTCTCGGCGTAGCTCGAATTCAATCTATCGGGTCGAGACGATGGGTTACTTCAAATTCGCCACTCCCCCCCGGGGTGGTGGATTAGGGCAGGGGATGAGCCCCTGTCGTAACCCAGCCGCGGGGGGGTCGCGGCGTCAGTATGATTTTTTCGAAGGAGAAAAAATATGGCTGATAAAACCGACCTGTCATTCACAGGTCTTACAGATGAGCAAGCGCAGGAATTGCATGCGGTCTATCTGAGCGGTTTCTACCTCTTCGCAGCGGTAGCAGTGGTCGCTCACATCTTGACCTATTTCAAACTGCCTTGGTTCAGCTGGGGTTAAGGAGAACAGAGAATGGCACAATTCTACAAGATTTGGCTGATCTTTGACCCGCGTCGCGTGTTCGTGGCGCAGGGCGTGTTCCTCTTCTTGCTGGCAGCGATGATTCACCTCGTCCTGCTCAGCCAACCGGAGACCAACTGGTTCGACCGCGCCTTCGGGGGCGTTGAAGCCAGCGAGTAAGCTCAGCTTTTGAAAAGAGCTGCGGGCGGGGCGACCCTCCGCCCGCGGCAATCGACCAGAACAGATTGGCGCGACCGGCCCGCAAGGGAAGTGGGCGCGCATAAGGAGACAGAAGATGGCACAGCTCACCTTCGAGAGAAAATATCGCGTTCGGGGCGGCACGTTGGTCGGCGGTGACCTATTCGACTTTTGGGTGGGGCCTTTTTACGTGGGCTTCTTCGGGGTCACGACCTTCTTCTTCGCTGCTCTCGGCACGATCATGATTTTTTACGGCGCAGCCCTGGGGGACACCTGGAACCCTTGGCTGATTTCCATCGACCCGCCTTCGCTTGAGGTTGGCCTCGGTGTAGCCCCTCTGGCCGAGGGGGGTATATGGCAGATCGTGACCTTCTGCGCGACGCTGGCTTTCATAAGCTGGGCGCTGCGGGAGGTGGAGATTTGCCGCAAACTTGGTATGGGACTTCACGTGCCATTCGCCTTTAGCGTGGCCATTTTTGCCTATGTCACCCTCGTGATCATCCGCCCCGTTCTGATGGGCGCTTGGGGGCATGGCTTTCCATACGGGATTTGGAGCCATCTCGATTGGGTGAACAACGTGGGCTACGCCTATGGCAACTTCCACTACAACCCGGCCCATATGGTGGCGATCACCTTCTTCTTCACCACCTGTCTGGCGCTCGCACTGCACGGCTCGCTGGTGTTGTCGGCGGTGAACACGCCCAAGGGCGAAAAGATTGCCAGCCCGGACCATGAAGACACCTATTTCCGCGATCTGATCGGCTATTCGATTGGGCCCTTGGGCATTCACCGCCTTGGGCTGTTCCTGGCGCTCAATGCCGGGTTCTGGTCGGCGGTTTGTATCGTGATCTCTGGCACCATCTGGTTCGACGCCTGGGTCGTCTGGTGGGATTGGTGGTTGGAGCTGCCTTGGTGGGCAGACCTTGAAGGAGGGGTAAACGGATAATGGAATATCAAAACATCTTCACCCAAGTTCAGGTCCAAGGCCCGCCCGAAATGGGCGTGGACCCCGGCGACCTGGCCCGCGAGCGCACGAAAGGCGCAAGCTTCTCCAAGCTCGCAGGTCTCTTCGGTAACGCGCAGCTCGGACCGATCTACCTTGGCCCCTTCGGCGTGGTCTCGATTGCAACCGGTGCGATCTGGTTCTTCATCGTGGGCCTCAGCTACTGGGCGCAAGCGGGCTACAACCCCGGGGTGTTCCTGCGCGATCTGTTCTGGTTCTCGCTTGAGCCGCCATCATCTGATTACGGGCTCGGCATGGCGCCGCTAGCCGAAGGCGGGGCGTGGCTTATCGCCTCTTTCTTCCTGCTGATTTCGGTCTGCGCTTGGTGGATCAGGACGTACCTGCGGGCCGAGGCGCTCGGCATGGGCAAGCACGTGTCCTGGGCCTTTGCCTCCGCTATCTGGCTGTTCCTCGTGCTGGGCCTTATCCGCCCGGTCATGATGGGCAGCTGGGAGGAGGCAGTGCCCTACGGCATCTTCACCCATCTGGATTGGACCAACCTGTTCTCGCTGACCTACGGCAACCTGTTCTACAACCCGTTCCACGCGCTTTCGATCGTGTTCCTTTATGGCTCGGCCCTGCTGTTTGCCATGCATGGCGCCACGATCCTGGCCGTCAGTCGCTACGGCGGTGAGCGGGAGATCGAGCAGATCGTGGATCGCGGCACGGCGTCTGAGCGCGCAGCTCTGTTCTGGCGCTGGACCATGGGCTTCAACGCCACGATGGAAGGCATTCACCGCTGGGCCTGGTGGTTTGCGGTGCTGACGACGCTGACTGGCGGCATTGGCATCCTGCTCACCGGCACGGTCGTCGACAACTGGTTCGTCTGGGCGCAGGAGCATGGCTTCGCGGACCCTGACCTCTAAGGAGAGAGACATGTCTGAACAAAATCACGACTACCTCGGTGGCACCAAAGACCCCAACCTGCAGCTGAAGGCCAATGTGCTCATGCTGCAGCTCAAGGGGGCGGGCTATGCCGCGGCCTTCTGCCTGATCACGGTGATTACGATCTATGTGATCTACGGCATCGGCCTGCTTCTGCCTGAAGAGTCGCGCGAAGCGGCGGATCCAACTCCGCTCAGCTACGTGCTGCCGCAAGAAGAGGTTACTCGCGCCTAGACGCGGGCTACGAAATCCGGCGCGGCCTCGCCCGCTTGCGCCGACTCAGTTTCAGGCCGCCCGGTCCCTTGGGTTGCCTGAAAACGCTGGGGGCTCGACACCCCAGCACCCTCCTGTTGGCTACGGGAGACAGGTGGCACCTTTGCGTTCCCGTATCGGTGCCCCTGTTCCCGAGCCAGCAGGTTACCTGCCAAGTCGAGATCTGTCCAAACGTCGAGAAAGGACACCAAATGACCCAGACCCCGCTGCTAGACCGCGTCACGCTGCCCTCTGACTTGAAAGGCATGACGGATGCGGAGCTTTCGTCCCTCGCAGATGAGCTGCGCGCCGAGGTGGTGTCCGCCGTCGCTACGACGGGCGGGCATTTGGGTTCGTCGCTTGGCGTTGTCGAAATGACCGTCGCATTGCACGCGGTCTTCGACACGCCGCGTGACAAGATCATCTGGGATGTGGGGCATCAGTGTTATCCGCATAAGGTTCTCACGGGTCGGCGCGACCGCATGACTACGTTGCGCCAGGAAGGCGGGATCTCCGGTTTCACGAAACGTTCGGAATCCGAGTATGACCCGTTTGGCGCGGCGCATAGTTCGACCTCTATTTCTGCGGCTTTAGGTTTCACCGTCGCCCGCGATATGGGCGAGCCTACGGGCGATGCGGTTGCTGTGATCGGTGACGGCTCGATCAGCGCGGGCATGGCCTATGAGGCGCTCAACAATGCGGGCCATGAAGGCCGCCGCATGTTCGTGATCCTGAATGACAATGAGATGAGCATCGCCCCGCCCGTGGGCGCGATGTCGAAATACCTCTCTTCCCTTTACGCCTCCCCCATGGGTCAGTTCCACCACATGGCCGAAGGGTTCGAGGCCGCTTTACCCGGTCCTTTGCGCGACCACGCACGCCGCGCGCGCCAGCTGGTGACGGGCGCTGTGGGCGGCCAGGGGACGGTGTTCGAAGAATTGGGTTTCCAATATATCGGCCCCATCGACGGGCACGACATGGGTCAGCTTCTGCAGGTCCTGCGCTCCACGCGCACCTGGGCGACGGGTCCCGTGCTGATCCATGCCTGCACCGTAAAGGGCAAGGGCTACGCGCCTGCGGAAAACTCTGCCGACAAGTACCACGGTGTCTCCAAATTCGACGTCGAAAGTGGCACCCAGAACAAATCCCGTCCCAATGCGCCAAGCTATACGAAGGTCTTCGGCCAGGCGCTGGCCAAGCTGGCGGACAGCGATCCGAAAATCGTGGGCATCACCGCCGCCATGCCGTCGGGCACCGGCATGGATATTTTCGAGAAGGCGCATCCGAAACGCATGTTTGATGTAGGCATCGCCGAACAACACGGCGTGACCTTTGCTGCCGGGCTTGCAGCGGGTGGTCTGAAACCCTTCTGCGCGATTTACTCGACTTTCCTGCAACGCGGATACGATCAGATTGTGCATGATGTCGCCTTGCAAAACCTGCCCGTGCGTTTCGCGATTGACCGTGCAGGCCTCGTGGGCGCCGACGGCGCGACCCATGCGGGCGCGTTCGATGTAGGCTATCTGTCCGCATTGCCAAACATGGTCGTCATGGCCGCGAGCGACGAGGCGGAACTCGTGCACATGGTGGCCACCGCCGCCGCCTATCAAGATGGCCCGATTGCTTTCCGATACCCACGCGGCGAGGGCAATGGCGTCGAGATGCCGAAGGTGGGCGAGGTTTTGGAGATCGGCAAAGGCCGCGTTCTGAAAAACGGTTCCGACATCGCGCTGCTGAGCTTCGGCGCGCATCTGGCGGAGACCGAGAAAGCGGCGGAGATGATCGAGGCGCAAGGCCTGTCTGTGACCATCGCCGACGCACGCTTCGCGAAGCCGCTCGATATGAGCCTTATACGCAATCTCGCAAAATCGCACCGCGCGCTGGTGACGGTGGAGCAAGGCTCTCAAGGCGGTTTCGGCGCAATGGTGCTGCATGCGCTGGCGGGGGAGGGGCTGCTCGATGGCGACCTCGCCATCCGGACCATGACCCTGCCGGATCGTTTTATTGACCAAGCCGCCCCCGACGCGATGTATGCCGACGCGGGTTTGACCGCGACGGATATTGCCGCGACTGCGCTGCAAGCGGCTGGAATCAAGATCGGCGAAGCAGCTGAGTAAGCCGGGCCAGAGGCTGCCCAAGCAGGGCGAATACCTGACCGTGGGCTGGTGCTTCACCCTATTTTCGACAGCGCTTAATGGCAGCCAAGCACATTCCGAACGAATTTCTGCGCGCGCGGCTAACAAAAACACCAGACCGCCGGGACGGTCAGGTGTTGGCCCGGCGCGCGTCGCGCTTGATTCCGGGCAGATAAGGAGGAGTCCTCGAGCTAGAAATATCTTGAATAGAGTAAGAGCATGACGAATACGAGGAACATGAAACCCAGCCACCAAACCGCGACCTTAAATCCGCGACGCGCGACTTTTTCCATTTCCTCTGGGTCTGGATGAAGCCAGTCATCAAAGTCTTTGTGGTTCTCGGGATCCTTCTTCTGCTTCCACTTAAAGACTGCGAACGCTCCGACATAGAAAGCGGCGCAGGCCAGGGAAGCGAAAATCAAAAATGGCCAATTCAAAAAATGATCCAAAAAATTACCGTAATGGCGCTCACCAAACAAATGACAGCTATGATCTGAAGCGTGATTTTAACTATCGCAACGTTGAAGAGCCAAGCTTCACGGAGTTCTCTCCGGATTTTGTCGCGGAGCTTCAAACCCCAATCAAATCCCCAAAGATCAGCTCGGCGTGTTTTTCTAGGTAGATCGCCAGCCACGGGGTGAAGCGGTCCGGATGGCGTCTCACTTCGGCCATCAGATCGTAATAGTCGATCCAGCGGGTGGCCATGACCTCGGACGGGTTGGGTTTCAGGGGCATGTCGGGGGTGGCACGGCTCAGGAACACCTCGACCACCTCATGCTCAATGAGCCCGCCGCCCACGTCGGCGCGGTACTCGACCTGACCGCGATGCTCTACGCGTTGGCCGGTGATGCCCAGCTCCTCGTTCAGCCGCCGCACGGCGCAGGTCGCATCCGCCTCATCCCATTCAGGATGGGTGCAGCAGGTGTTCGCCCAAAGGCCCGGCGTGTGGTACTTGCCCAAGGCGCGCTGCTGGATCAGCACCTCACTCTTTTGGTTCAGCACGAAAACCGAGACCGCCTTGTGCTTGAGCCCACGCAAATGCGCGTCGAGCTTCTCGACCGGGGTCAAGCGGCCCTCCACCCAAGCGGGGATCATGATGTCGGTCACGTCAGACACGGGTTTCGCTCACAAGTCCGGTTAGGTGGGCCAGGTTCTTCAACCCGATTTTCAAATGTGCCAGCGGCCGCGCCGCTACGAGCTTTTTGTTCATATAGGCTTCAAAAGTTAAACGCTGAACATCAATATCGTGACAAAGTGACACAAACCGCTCCCGCCGTGCGTCGGAGCGGTAATAGGCGTTCTGCATCGCGCCCAGCACTTTGAACACGGATTTATGCTCTTTCATGAACATCTTGCGGGCGATCTGCAGGTCCTTGACCCGGCCGCTATCAAGACAGGCCGTCACCGCCATCGCGGCGACCTGCCCGCCAACCATGGCGTAGTAAATCCCCTCGCCAGAGGACGGGGCGACCACGCCAGCCGCGTCACCGGCCAGCACCACATCGGTGCCATTGTCCCACCGGTCCAGCGGCTTCAACGGAATAGGCGCGCCTTCCTTGCGGATTGTTTTGCACTGCGCGAGACCAGAGGCACGTCGCAGAGCCGCCGTCGCCTCCTTCAAATCCACGCCGTCTTTTCCGGTGCCCATGCCGACGGAGGCTTGCGCACCATGCGGGAAGACCCAGCCGTAAAAATCTGGCGAGATCGCGCCGTCATAGATCACGTCGCAGCGCAAAGGGTCGTAGGAGCCCATGGCCTCAGGCGCCTCGATAATCTCATGATAGGCAATGACGTAAGGGATCGTGTCGCCGCCTGGCACCTCCTGCTGGCCCACCTTTGACCGCGCGCCATCCGCGCCGATGATCAGCTTGGTTTCCAGTTCCAGCTCATTGCCACTGATTTTGTCGCGGTAGATGACCTTGGTGCCGTCCCCGTCCCGGTCGATGCGGATGAACGTGCCGGTGTAGCGATGCGCGCCGGCCTTTTTGGCGCGGACGCGGAGAAACTCGTCAAAATGCTCCCGGTCAACCATGCCGACATAGCCGTTCTCAATCGGGATATCGACCTGCCGCTGCGTCGGCGAAATCATCCGGGCGGTGTTGATGCGGGCGACGATCTGCTCGTCCGGTATCTCAAAATCCTGGATGAGCCGTGGCGGCACCGCGCCGCCGCAGGGTTTGATCCGCCCGTCCCGGTCCAGCATCGCCACGCGTTTGCCAGACCGCGCGAGCTCTTCTGCCGCCGTTGCACCGCATGGGCCACCGCCCACCACCACCACGTCATATGTCATTGTCATTCCCCTGGTACCATGGCGCCCGAGGCGGCGCGGTTGTCATCCATTACGCGCGCAGCCATCACGGCCGCGGCGACAAAGAGTATTGCTTCGAAAGTGAAAACGGAGCCGAAGGCCTGCCCGTCGCTCAATGAGCTGCGCGCTATATCCACGGCCGCCGCGCCAAAGAGCCCGCCAAATCCTGCGGCAATTGCTTGCGCCGCCCCCCAAAGCCCCATGCGCGTGCCTTCCCGGCTTTCGCGCCCCTGGGAGGCCAGCGCCATCATCGAGCCAATGGCAGCGACGGCGAACATGCCGTTGAAGAAACCAAGACCGACAACAAGCGCGGTCAGCGGCAGCGCAAGCAGGCCGTAGCCTGCAAGAGCGATGGCCGTCAAAGCTGCGGCGGAGCCCAAGCAGCCTGCGATCACCCAATGGCGCAGCGCGCCAAGCTTAAGCCCAGTGGCGGCAATGCCCACGGTTAGCATGCCAATGAAGACGCCACCATTTTGCGCCCCGCTTAGCGAGGTCGACTGGCCGGGTGTGAAGTTGAAAACGAGGCCCGCGAAAGGCTCAAGGATCAGCTCCTGCATGAAATAGGCGTTCATCGACAGGAACACGAAAATGGTGAAGTTGCGGGTTTTGGTCTCCGACCAAATCTCGCGTAACCCCTCAAAGAAGGGGGCGGTTTCTTGTTCTTTCACCGCCTGCACCTTTTGCTCGATCCGGCCAACCGCAAGAACGGTGATCACCAAGGCGAGCCCCGTCACAACTGCCACGACAGCTAGCAGCCGCGCAGGCGAGTAGGGGTCCAGGAAACTGCCCGCCACCCCGGCTGTCATCGCAATGCCAAAGATCATCATGAGCCAGGTGATGGTTGCCGCCGCCGCGCGCCTTTGCGGCGCGGTCGCTGTTGCCAAGAGGGCTAATAGAGACGTGCCCGACGCTCCGACGCCTACCCCGATCAGCGCGTAGGCCAGGATCGAAACTGTTAAAGCCAAGGCGTAGCTGGTCGCAAAGAGCGTCACCCCGAACGCCGCTAAAAACCCGCCAAAGCTAAGCGCAGCCATGCCACCGATGATCCATTTGGTGCGGTTCCCGCCGGTATCGGACGTGAACCCCCAGCGGGGTCGCGAGAGCTGAATGCCGTAGTGAAGCGCGACGAGTAGACCGGGTAGCACGGCAGGCAACGCAAACTCGACCACCATCAGCCGGTTCAAGGTCGATGTGGTTAGCACCACCACCGCGCCCAGACACATTTGCACTAGGCCGAGCCTTGCGATTTGCCCCCAACCCAAGGTCATGCCAGCCCTCTCAGCGCGAAGGCCGCGATCATCATGCCGGAGACGTAAAGCGTGATGCCCGTCCCGTTATACCAGGGCGCGTATTGCTTGGGGTCGCGCAGCAGTTTGCGCATGGCCAGAACTTGCAACGTGAGAACTGCGACCACGCTCAAAGCGTGCAGCGGCTTGTCCCAGATGAAGAGCAGCGCAATGACTGCAAGCTGCGGAATGCCCATGATCCAGCAGGCAAGCTTCGCCGCGCGTTCCGGGCCGAGCGTGACGGGCAGGGAGTTCACGCCCATCTTGGTGTCGCCCTCCAGCGCCTTGAAATCGTTGAGCGTCATGATCCCATGTGCGCCTATGCCGTAAAGCACCGCGACCAAAACCGTCTCCCACCGGGGAGCGCCGGAGGCCAAAACGGCCGCGCCGGTGAACCAAGGCAGAGTTTCGTAGCTGAGGCCTACAAGCCCGGGCCCCCACCAGCCGGAGCGTTTCATGCGGACGGGTTCCGCCGAATAGGCCCAAGCGGCGATAACCGCCAAAATTGTCGCGCCAAAGCCCCAAGGGCCCAGCTGGTAGCCGACAACAAGCGACAAGACCGACATGGCGAGAGCGATGTAAAGCCCCCAGCGTCCAGGGATGCGGCCAGATGGTATCGGGCGGTCGGGCTCATTGATGGCATCGACATGCCGGTCACACCAGTCATTTGCTGCCTGGCTCATCCCGCAGGTGATCGGCCCGGCCAGCAAAACGCCCAAGAATATCAAGCCCCAATGCCCTGTTGCGGGCACGCCAGCAGAAACCACACCGCAGAGATACGCCCACATCGGGGGAAACCATGTGATGGGTTTGATCAGGCGCAACGCCGCCGCTGGTTCCGGCGGCCGCCGCTCCGGCAGAGAGCTCGACATACTCATGAGTGTAAACTTAGCGTTACACCAATAGAGTCGGCAAGTGTTATGTTTGATTTACATTGCGCGCGATTGGTCGCAGGGCGGTAGCTCGGTGATACCCGTGATGTTGAACACGCGCGCAAGCTTTGCCTGCCGCACCAAAGGCAAAAAGCTGCCGCCTTCTTCGGTGCGTATGCTGATATCAAGCGTGGCGTCCGGCGCGACCGCAGTGGCGGTGCGGCACCCACCAAGGGCCACGCTGAGCGATCCGTTGGTATCGTCTGGAGCCTCGCTCTCCCATCCATTGATCATGGCTTGCTGCGCGCGAAACGCGTCCCAGTCGGATTGCGCAACGGCATAGATGCGCGACCCGTCTGCGGCGACTTGAGAGGCAAGCGTATAGGCGGCGGTGCTGCGCGCGCCTGTGTCGGCGCGCTCGGCTGACAGGGACAAAATCGCGCTCCCACTTTGTATGCCAATCCCAGCAGGCAGCCTTAGGGCGACCGCGATATCGGCCGGGTCGGCCTCTAAGGGCGAGACGGCGTTTAACCTAGATAGTAGAGTCAGGGAGAGGCGCGCCCTGCTGTAGGTGCGGGGAGTTGCTGTTTTCCGGTGGCTTTCGCCCTTTACCGGTGCCTCAATCCTCACCTTGGCCAC
>JAPORH010000191.1 GCA_026710325.1 Litoreibacter sp.
CTCCTCGAGCTTGCAAACGCACTTATCAAAGCGAAGCGAAAATGGTCGCCAAAACTAACTTGACCAAGACGGATACTTCGATGAGCCATAGTTACAATAATACGGTTTTGAGCGCAAGATACGGTTTTGTCTTGCATTTGCCCCAAAACCTGGGCCATTATTACGCACGCGAAGGTGATTTTCTCAAGCGTTGAAGGCAGAAAGCCATGAAAGCAGTTTGGTCAGCCAAGCGCTGTTTTTACGTACTTTTGTTGATTGTTTTTCCCGCCGGGGCGGTCGCACAAACATGCTATGCGCCACCGAGACCCTTCGTTCCGACCGATCCGCAAGATGTTCAAGAGTATCGAGACCTGACCGGGCGCGACTTCGAAACGTACAAAGCAGACATCCAAGCCTACTTTCGGTGTTTTGAAGAAGAACGCGCGCGCGCCTTTGAAGAGGCGCGCGAAGTCAGCGAAGAATATGGGCGGTTTTTGCAGATAGCCGGTGACTAGTTCTCATAGTCAATTTCCATCAAACCGACCTTTGCTGACGTAGTTACGGTTTATTCCCAAAAGTGCGTGCAGTTGTCTTTGCTCAGTAAATCCAAGCAGAGCTACGTTCGCTCGGATACGAAGAAATCCAGATTCTACTGACGCGCCCCTCCAAAAATGGGGGGATTACCTTGGTCATGCCTTTTAAGATCCTTGCCTACTTGCCAAGAATCTCATGCTGGACCGGTCGTTGGAGCAGGAGCTTCCGACAAACGCAGGGCCATCTGCTAAAAGCTCCAAATCTTTAGAGACCCATCTGGGCTTTTAGACCCCCGATAAAGGTCGCATCATCAGCGGCTTTTCGATTGTCCAAGAACATCTCAGCATCTGCGCCAGCACGATACCGTAAGGTGTCGGTACCATCGGTAACTGCGGTCCAGATGACCTCTGCGACGACTTCGGGCTTTGACGGTGGTAGCGCCTGATTTGCCGACATCGCCATGAACTTACCAATGATCTCTTGATACTCTTCAATGGCGGGGTCGTTTGCAAAATCAAAGCTCCGGCCGGCGAAGTCGGTTGCAATCATACCCGGCTGCACAATCTTGACCTTGATACCGACGGCTTCAAGCTCGTAGTGAAGAGCTTCAGAAAGGCCTTCGACAGCGAACTTTGTGCCGTGATAGAGCGTGCCCAATGGGAAGGTGATCTGCCCGCCAATGGAACTGACATTGATAATCGTGCCGGACTTGGCGGCGCGCATATGCGGCAATACGGATTTGGTTGTCTCCAGTAAACCAATGACATTGGTGTCGAACTGGCGCTTGATCCGGTCCCTGTCGAAGCTTTCAAGCGGGCCGTAGGCACCATAACCTGCATTGTTCAGCAAGACGTCAATGGAACCGAATGTATCATGCGCGAGTTTCACGGCGGAGGCAACAGAGGACGGATCGGTCACGTCGAGACGCGTGACCACGACGTTGTCCAGCGCTTCCAACTCGGCGCCGTTTTCAGGTGTCCGCATTGTTGCGACCACATTCCAGCCTTTGGCTTGGAAGTGCATCGCCGTCGCTTTGCCAATACCGGTTGAAGCACCCGTGATCAGAATTGTTTGAGCCATGTGTTGTCCTTTGAATATGCGCGACACAATTCGACTGTGCAGGCGACTGGCCTGTTGTTTTGCGCGGGATTGTATGGGGGTGCCGGCGAGAGCTAACTCTCGCCAGCAGAGATTTAGGCGAAGGATACGCCGTTTTCGGCCATCGGCAAATGCGTCACACGGGTGCCGGTTCTGGCGATCGCGTTTGCAAGGGCAGGAGCTGAAGGCGGCGTGCTGGGTTCCCCGACCCCTGTGGGTGCTTCTGCCGATGGTACGATATGGGTTTCAATTGACTTGATGTCACTGATACGAAGCGGTTCGTAATCCGGGAAGTTGAACTGATCAACTTCGCCATCGGAGAAAGTGATCTCATTGCGCATCGCGTGGCCGATACCGTAGCCGATACCGCTTTCCATTTGGGCCACCACGACATCCGGGGTGACGGCAACACCGCAATCCACAACACAGGTCACGTTCTCAATTGCGACGCCGTCGTCAGCGTTCCCGGAAATCTCGACCACTTCGGCTACAAAAGTTCCAAAGGACTTATGTACTGCGACGCCGCGGCTGTGCCCCTCTGCCATGTCCGAAGTCCATCCAGATCGCTCTGCCGCAACGCGCAGAACATTGGCCATGCGGTTTTGATCGGGTGTTCCACCAGCCAAATAACCAAGACGATATTCGACCGGATCCTGACCCGCAGCCTCGGCGGCCATATCCATCATAGTTTCCATCACAAAGGCCGTATGGCTGTGCCCCACAGAGCGCCACCAATTGACCGGAACTGGTGTTTTGCCATCCGTCAAACCGACATACATGCCTGGCAGCGCATAGGGCGTATCGCGTGTGCCTTCGACCGAGGAATTGTCAACGCCGCCATGTACCAGTGCCGCATCAAACGGCCCGCCTTTGAAAATCGGCTTACCAGCGATGCGGTGATCCCAACCAACGATCTGGCCCGCGTCGTCCAGACCCACGCGCACCTTGTGGGCATAGGCCGGGCGATAGTAGCCGCCTTTAATGTCATCTTCCCGGGACCAAACAAGCTTGACGGGCTGCTGCCCACCGGCGAAGGCAAATGCCAATGCCGCTTCGACATGATAATCAGCTGTTTGCGTTGCGCGACGACCGAAAGTCCCGCCTGCATAGATGGTTTTGACCTCGATGGCCTCCTGCGGGATTTGCAGTACTGCAGCAAAAGCACCCAAGACGGCAGTCGGGAACTGGCACCCGTCATAGACCGTAACACCTGTTTCAGAGGGCGCAACAACACACGTCATCGGTTCCATCGTGCCATGGGCGAGGAACGGAAAAAAGAAGTCTCGTTCAATCACCTGCGCGGCGCCTTTAAGGGCGGCAGCGGTTTCAGCCGGGGTGCCACGCGCGTCAAACTCTGCGTCCGTGTTTACGGCGGCCATCAGGTCTGCCTTCATCTGATCAGAGCTGCGGTTTTCCGCTGCGGAGAAATCCCAGTCTGCCGTGATTGAGTCACGTGCCTGGAATGCGGCCCAGGTATTTTGTGCATAAACGATCACGCCCGCGCCAGCCTGTGGGGGCAGGGCGGCGGAACGGATGTAACCCGGAACATCCTGCGCGGCGCTATCATCGTGAGAGACCAAAGTGCCGCCAAACCGTGGGCCTCGCAGAAGGACCGCGACAATCTGATTGTCGAGTTGGATGTCCATGCCATAGGTGGCGGTGCCGTTGGTTTTTGGCCCATTGTCTCTGCGGTTCGTGTCGGGATTTCCAATGATCGTAAATTCAGATGGATCTTTCAAGGTCGGATTTGCGGGCACGTCCAGTTGGGCTGCGGCGGATACCAAATCCCCGATGGGGGCAGAGGTGTCGCCCGCGCTCAGGACGCCATCTTTAAGTGTCACGTCAGAGGGCGACACACCCCAGACTTCTGCGGCAGCAGTGATCAACATTTCGCGGGCAGCTGCGCCTGCGGTGCGGTATTTCAGGTAGGAATCCGCCATCGCAGTGGACCCGCCAGTCCCTTGCGCTCCACCAAACAAGGTATTGCCATAAAGCGCCGCATTGGCCGGGGCAAAATCGACCTCAACCGCGTCCAAAGGCATGTTGAGCTCTTCTGCGATGAGCGCAGAAAGACCTGTTGCGGTTCCCTGACCACATTCAAAATGCTTGATGATCGCGGTGACTTTGCCATCAGCGGCCACGCGCACAAAGGGCGTGATGTCGGATGTACCCGCTGATTGAGCAACCGCCTTGCCAGCGTCAAAGCCTACAACCAACGTTGCCCCGGCAAGGGCAGAGGCAGATTTCAGGAAGTTGCGGCGAGAAATTTGCGTGTTCATGATCAAGCCTCCAGAATGTCTGATGCGCGCTGAACGGCGGTGCGAATGCGCTGATAGGTGGCGCAGCGGCACGCATTGCCCCACATGTAATCGTCTATTTCATCGGCGGTCGGTTTGGCGTTCTCTGTCAGCAATCCAACGGCTGACATGATCTGGCCGGATTGACAGTAGCCGCATTGAACCACGTTGAGTTCGTTCCAGGCTTGGTGAACGGCGCGCGCAACATCGGACTCAGCGCCTTCAATGGTGGTGATTTCCGTGTCTGCGACGTCTTCGATATAAGTCTGACAAGACCGCGTTGGTTGGCCGTCGATGTGGACTGTACAAGCCCCACAGGATGCAACACCGCAGCCAAATTTTGTGCCGGTGAGCTTAAGCTCATCACGAATGACCCACAAAAGCGGTGTCCCTTCTGGTGCGTCGACGCTGAGCATCTGGCCGTTAATTTTCAAGCTGTTCGCCATTTCGTCACTCTCCCTGTGTCAAAGAACAAGATAGCCAAAGGCCGTATTGGGTTTTGCTGAGTTAAACAAATAGACTGATGTACCAAATGTGTCAATTTGTTTTTGACAGATAGGCAAATTGGGTCTAAGCAGCCCCGTATGAATGAAAGAACACTGAATATCGTCGAGAGCGCCTTCAAGCGCTTTGCAAATTACGGCGTGAACAAGACTTCGATGACAGAGATCGCGTCCGATGCGAATGTGGCACGTCAGACGCTCTACAATGCCTTTGAGAGCAAAGAAGCACTGATCTCAGCGGCACTCAAACACTATGGCGGCAAGACCAGGTCGGACATAGAACGAGACTGTGTTCAGGCGACGTCAATGGATGCGCGCCTAGAGGTTCTGTTTAAGCATATGGGCGTCATTCCGTTTGAAGCGATGCAGCACTTGCCGCATCTGGACGAGGTCCTTGAGATTGGGGACAGTCTGCCACCCGAAGAACAGGAAACGATCCGAGCGAACTATTTGGAGGCCGTCAGACTGGCATTGCTGCCTTTTGAGGTTCAGATTGAGGCGGCAGGGATCTTACCAAGTCAACTTCACCGACATATCAAAGCGACGTTCAAACAGATCAAGCGAGAGGCAACCAGCGTCGATGAATTGCGCGCCCTGTTCGAACCGTTGCGCGCGATGATCCTGTTTTGTGCGGCTGCCAGATAGGATAATCCGTGGGTCAGCTGGTCTAAGCTGATTGGTCTTGCTTTCTCTACAATCGGCTTTTTGTTCTACGCACATTCAATGCCGAGTGGGGGCAGCGAGGCGATGCGCCCGAAACCACCGATTTGGGTTCTGACATAACCGCACGCGCTTGACACCGGGTGGATCATCGGTTCTGCGCCGTGAACTTCTTGGATCTCAAGGACAGTGTAGGGCCGTTGATAGGTCCAGGTTCTGTTTTCGACAGCCAGAAGGTCGGCGTTTGGCGGCCTATCTTGAGTAAATGCAAAGAAGTGTAGCGTGAACCCATGGCTTGGAACCGGTTGAACGCACAGCGGACGCATGCCCCAGTCAAGCAACTCTTGGCGAATTGGGGCGATCTCATTGGCGCGCAAAGTGATTAAGTTGAGGCAGGGACCCCCTCCCAACAGGGATTGATTGAACTCTATGTCTTTCCGGTGACCCTTGAATGTGTGCTCAATTAGTTCAATCGCAAAGCCTTCCGGGTCAGACAGATGGGCAAGATATCCCACATCCAGGAACTGTCGCGGCTCGCTGACGGAAATGCCTTGGTTGTTTAGCTGACGGTATGCCAGATCGAGATTGGGAACAGAGATGGCGATTTTCCAATACACGTCGCTTTGGGAGGAGAGGTACGCACCCTCTCCAGGTTCGAACAACAGGCTCGCTTCGTCCTCGGAATACCTGAGATGCCCGTTAGGCCGCGCGTCAAAACCCAGAACAGACGTATAGAATGCAACTTGCGCCTTTGGGTTGGGGCATTTCAGCGTCAGGCTTTCGAGTTTTGACATCTCTACCCTCCCATGACCTCGTTCTGATTATTTAAACCCATGCATCCGTTTGGCCCATTGAAAGGCGATAAGAGCGCCTTTCACGCGCGAGAGGAGCCATAAACTCAAAATAATGGTCCCGGGAAGTAAAACTGCCCACGGTACACGACTCACGGCGAAATAGCCTTCGATTTTGGGCTTGAAAGCGCCCG
>JAPORH010000232.1 GCA_026710325.1 Litoreibacter sp.
CAAGGGATATTTTCGCGAAAACGCTCGGACTCAAGGGGTCGCTCAAAATAAGTCAGAATTTATCACACGATTTCAGAGACTTGAAAAAACCTACTTTGCCATGCGAGAACCACACCCGCGCGCTGCGCTCAATAAAACAGGTTCAAAGCCCCGAGCGAGACGATCAGAAACAGCACTGTCATCACGCCACCTGCCTTGACGAAATCCGCCACCCGGTAGCCGGCCGGCCCCATGATAAGAGCATTCACTTGGTGGGTCGGTATGAGGAAACTGTTCGAGGTCGCAATCGCAACCGTCAAAGCGAACATGGCCGGGCTCGCTCCGGCTGCCACGGCGATTGACACTGCCAAGGGCACCAACAAAACAGTCGCGCCAACATTGGACATGACAAGCGTAAACACCGTCGCCAAGACCGCTAGTCCCGCTTGCAGAGCCCAGATTGGCCAACCATCGAGCAGAACAAGGATCTGCTGCGCGATCCACCCGGCCGTCCCTGTGTTCTGTACCGCCTGCCCCAAGGGGATCAGGCTTGCCAACAAAAACACGGTTTGCCAACTAACGGCCGCATAGGCCTCATCCACTGTTAGAACCTTGCTGATGATCATCCCGACAGCGCCGACCAGCAGGCAAAGCGAGAGCCGCATGTCTGTAAACAGCACCAAAAATAAGGCAATCGCAAAGAACCCAAGCGCCCAACCAACCTTATGCGGCCTTAATTCCTCCTGCGGAAAGTCAGTCGTCACAATCACAAAATCCCGGTCGGATTTTCGCCGCGCCAAGGCCTCCCACGGCGTGTGAACGGCCAATGTGTCGCCCGTATGCAAGACCTGTTGGCCCAGGCGGCACGCCTCATGCTCATCGGTCTCGACCAGGCTCAACACCTCTTCACCGCGATGAATAGCAAGAAGAGAAAACCCATAGGTCTGCCTGATCCGCACGTCCTGCGGCGTCTTCCCCACCAGGCTCGACGTCGGCGGGATGACGATCTCGGCCACCCCGGCGCTGGTCGCGGCAAAGTCTTCGGCAAAGCGATCAAGCCCGGGCGCGACCTGCAAATCATAGGTATCGGCCACCTCCTGCACGACGCGGCGCAGCCCCAGCACCGCCAGCCGGCACGGCGTCTCGATCCGTGTATCCACCATAGGCGCTACGACCTTCTTACCGCGATAATCCGTTCCAACGATGTAGATATGATGCGCATCCATTATGTCGTTGAGGGTCTGGCCTACGAGGATATTGCCCTCAGGCACGATCACCTCGAAAATATCCGCGTTCAGCCCATAGGTCTGGCGCATATAGGCCTGCATGGATTGGCCGGAGGTCGCGTCCTCTTTTTCACTGCTGCCGGGCAAGACCCACCGCCCCATAACAACGAAATACAAAATTCCTGTAAGGATCAGGCAGACGCCAATCGGCGTGACCGAAAAGAGCCCGAATTCTTCGATTTTCTGGCCCTCGGGCAGCCCCTCATTAGCGCTGACAATCAGGTCGTTGAGCAAGATAAGCGGCGAAGAGCCTACCATTGTCATCGTCCCGCCCAAAATCGCGCAAAACCCCATCGGCATCAGCAGCCGTGACAGGGGCAAACCGGTACGCGCCGAAATCCGGCTGACCACCGGTAAAAACAGTGCCGCCGCGCCAACATTCTGCATGAAGGACGAAATCACCGCCACCGTACCAGACACGATCGGGATAATCCGCGCTTCGGTCGTGCCCCCTTTTTTCAAAATCAGACCGGCGACTTTGGACATGAGCCCGGTTTTGTCGAGCCCCAAGCCGATGATCATCACCGCGATGATCGAAATCACTGCGTTGGAGGCAAAGCCTTCAAAAAGCCGGTTCACATCCGCCAGATTGCCCAAACCCGGCAAGTAGCTCAATGCACCCAGCAGGACCATAACCAAAATCGCAGCCAAATCGATGCGAATGATTTCCGAGACAAATAACCCTACTGTCAGGCCAAGCAGTCCCAAGACCACGCCCATCTCGAATGTAAGTGTAATTGGGTCCAAACCTGCCTCCCGTTGCCCCACTTTACTCAGGCACGCACGAAGCACCAGTGGGAGTTTGAACGACAAAGCATCATAGGCTTGTCACGGCCAATGACATTCCCGATACCTTACTCATGCAGCGCGTATCTCAATCTCCGACGGAAGACGCTTTCGTTCAAAACCCCTACCCGTTTTACGACTCGCTTCGAGAGAAGGGACCGCTCGTGTGGTGGGAAGACTACGGAATGCCCGTCGCCGCCTCCCACAGCCTTGTCAGTGCGGTTTTGCGCGACCGTCGCTTCGGGCGCGAAAACCCTGCAGGCTTGATCTACCCCGACCGGCTAGCGCCATTCTACGCCGTAGAGGCGCATTCAATGCTAGAGCTCGAGCCGCCCCGGCACACAAGACTGCGCGGCCTCGTCTTGCGGGCTTTCACCTCCCGCAGAATCGCGACGCTTTCACCGGAGGTCGCAACGCTCTGCCATGCCCTGATTGACGACTTCCCCGAGGGCCCTTTCGACCTGCTGACACACTATGCGCAGAAACTGCCCGTGATCATCATCGCAAGACTGCTCGGCGTGCCTGAGGCAATGGCGCCGCAGCTTCTCACTTGGTCGAACGCCATGGTCGCCATGTACCAAGCCGGGCGCAGCCGCGCGCAAGAAGACGCCGCCTGCCAGGCCGCGGCCGAGTTCAGCGCCTTTCTGACCGACTATATCGCGCAGCGCCGCGCGAAGCCCGAGGACGACCTGATCACCAGTTTGATTGCCGCCGAAGAAGAGGGCGCAAAGCTTTCGACCGAGGAACTTATCACAACCTGCATCTTGCTACTGAATGCAGGGCATGAAGCAACGGTACATACGCTGGGCAACGCGATCCGTACCTGTCTTTTGACCGGGAGTCGTCCCGGTGACGGGCCGAATTTCACAGAAGAAGTGTTACGGCACGACCCGCCTTTGCATCTGTTCACGCGCTTCGCCATGCGAGACCTGACGCTTAAGGGCCACGACTTCAAAGAAGGGGACCAAATCGGGCTGCTCCTCGCCGCAGCCAATCGTGACCCTGCCGTCTACCCAGAGCCCGACACCTTTGATCCACATCGCGCGGCAAAGACCCATACCAGTTTTGGCGGCGGTATTCATTTCTGCATTGGCGCGCCGCTCGCACGGCTGGAAATCGACGCGGCTTTGCCCATCTTGTTTGAACGCTGTCCAAGGCTCGCCTTGCACGACACGCCACGCTTCGCCAATCTCTATCACTTCCACGGGCTCGACACGCTCACCGTGACAAAGTGAGGCGCAAGGCCAGCCAAACCGGCCACCCCAATCTCAGCAAGACACCCGCGCGACGCGGCCTCCGCAAGCGCGCGCATCTACCAGGCTCAGCGCCGGAGGCGCTCAATCTCATTGAAGAACCTAAAAGCTCACACCTGGTCTCGCCTGCCCGAAAAATCCGCGCTCAGGCCGCATGCTTTGCAGGGAAAACAAAACACCGATCGCGTCTCATTGTGAGCCATAAAGGCGTCCCAGGTTTGGGCAGAAACACCGCAGGCACTGTGGCCGAAAGGGATGACCCGTCAAAATCCATCTCAAACTCCACAAGGCTTTCGCGCCCCATAAACCGGGCGCGACGCACGACGCCCCGCGCGGCAACGCCGTCCTGAGGGGTCTCATTCGGCCCTTTTCCCTTGCGGTCAAAATCGATGCGCAGGTGCTGTGGTCGGATGATGATTTCTACCGGTGCGCCATCTTGGAGCCCGGGTGTCAGGAATTGCCCGAAAGCAGTTTCGGTCAAGGCCCCTTTTGAGACGCCTTTGATTACGTTGATATCGCTGAAAAACCCGGCGGCCTCCTTGTCGACGGGCGCGTTGTAAATGTTGTAGGGGTTGCCGCGCTGTACGATCTCGCCCGCGCGCATCAGCGCAATCTCATCGCCCATCCGCATCGCCTCGTCTGGTTCATGCGTCACCAGCAAAACAGCCGCGCCTTCTTCTTTCAAGACGCTCAAAGTCTCGTCGCGGATGCCGTCGCGCAAACGGTTGTCGAGGCCAGAGAAGGGTTCATCCATCAACATGATCTTCGGACGTGGTGCTAAGGCGCGGGCCAAGGCCACGCGCTGTTGCTCTCCACCTGACAGCTGGTGCGGATAGGCATCGCGATGCCGCATCATGCCGACGCGCTCTAACAACTCATCGACGCGCCGCTTTGCATCTTGTTTGTCACCGGTGACGCCGAAGGCTACATTCTTAGCCACCGTGAGATGCGGAAACAGCGCAAAATCCTGAAACATCAACCCGACAGGGCGCGCTTCGGGTGGGAGGCTAAGTTGCGGCCCGCAAATCAACTCGCCATCAAAAAAGACCTCGCCTTGATCTTGCCGCTCAACGCCCGCGACCATACGCAAAGTCGTCGATTTACCGCAGCCTGAAGGTCCCAAAAGGCAAGTCACCTGCCCCGGCGCGATGCTGAGGGAGACATCATTTACCACCGTCCGGCCGCGATAGCTTTTGGTGATCTGTTTCAGTTCCAGTCTGGGCGTCACGCGCGGCCTCTTTGGTATCCGATCAAAACAATCAGATAAGTGTCGCGCAGGTCTAACAGTCGCGCCCCTATGCGGCAACCCTGCGATGACCCAAAGCGACAGCGCAGAAGCCTACGACCAATACCGCAATGCAGATAACAAGAAGCTGTTCGTATTTATGCGCCTCCGGCAGCGCCCAGGCGACGCTCTCCCAGCTGCGCGCGAAATAGGCGAAAGCCCCGAGCATCGCAGCCGCAAAACTCGTCAGATAGGCCCAGCGTTTCACCTGCCAACCAAAAACAAATGTCGCGACCATGACAGGCGTTAAAAACATCGAAGCCGTGCCGCTTACCGCGACCGCATCAAACAATGTGGCATTGCCCCAAAGCGTCAGCGCGCCACCCAAAACCATAAACACCACCATCGCGATGCGCCCGCCCGCCAGAGAGCGGGAGGCCCAGCCGAGCTCCACTACCACCAAGCGCGCCGCAGAACTCAGCGCACTGTCGAGCGTGGACAGCGCCGAGACCAGAAGCGACACCATCAGCAAGATGAAAATCCAATCGGGAAACATCTGCGCCCAAGTTCCCAAGAGCTGCCCTTCATAGGCCGCCCCGAGATTGGCCGCGTGAATGCCAAAGAAGCCGAAGCCAATGATGCACAAGGTCGACAGCCAGAAAGCGTGGAAAAAGGCGCGGTGCGTCACCGTACGATCCGCAATAAACCCGCGATCCATCATGACCGGGTCATGGGCGGGGTAAGAGAAGACCTGAAGAAAGGCCACGGCCAGCAAGACCCAGCCGGGCCGCGTGCCGCTGGCGCCTTCGGAGGTCACGATGGCCGTGAGAGAGAACTCCGGTGAGGTAACCAGGAACAGTAGCGCCACCGCAAAAACCGCCAGAAAGGCCACCATCTGCACGACATCGGTGCGCAAGGCCGCCGACAGCCCGCCCCATGCCGAATAGGCCAGCCCCAGCAACGCCACGATGATGATGGCGGTGGTTCCCGCACCTGGTATCTCCGGCATCACGGCGGTAAAGATCAGGCCTACAACCAGCAGGTTTGCGAAGACCTCCGACAATAGCCGCAGGGCGATGACCAGATTGTAGCTTTGTGTCCCAGCCCCGCCGAAAAGCGCGCCAAGCCAGTTTTGAACCGAGCCGGCGTCCCGCAGACGCAGCTGTTCGACGATGTAGCCGCCCGTCAGAAAAGATAGGTAGTAGGCCGCATAGGCAAGCGTACCGGGAAACCCGTAGTAATAGCCCAAAATGGCCGCGTTCATGAGCGAGCGCGCGAAAATCCATGTGGTCACCTGGCTTAGAACCAAAACCAGCAACCCCGGCGCGCGGCCCTGATATTGGCCAGAGAAAAATCCATCAACCCCGGCGCGGCGCGGGGCCACAAGGAAAGAGACGACAATGATCGCGGCGAGCAGGCCGGTGATTGCAAGGCTGGTCATGTTGGGAATGGGTCCGGGTGTCGTGAATGTTGCACCCGGCTTTAGTGGCCGAGTGCGTCAAAGGCGAGACTGAAATCCCGCCTTTGACGCAGTTGTGACGGCGCCGTCAGATCAGGCGCATCAGATCGTAGCGTTCGTCGCCCCACCATCAAGCAGGATGTTTTGACCGACGATGAAGCCTGCATGCTGGGAGCACAGGAACGCGCAGGTCGCGCCAAACTCTTCGCGTGTACCGTAGCGGCGCGCGGGGATGGTGGCTGCGCGCTGTGCCTTGGCTTCCTCCATCGAAATGCCCTGCGCCTCGCTTACGCCAGTATCGAGGGAGACGGCCCGGTCCGTTGCGTGGATGCCCGGAAGGATATTGTTGATCGTCACGCCTGAGGGCGCCACCTGCCGCGCGGTCCCCGCAACATAGCCGGTTAACCCGGTGCGCGCGGCATTGGAAAGGCCCAGCACCGCGATCGGCGCCTTCACAGATTGGGAGGTGATGTTGACCACCCGGCCCCAGCCCCGCTCCATCATCGCAGGCAGGCAGGCCTTCATCAGCGCAATAGGCGTCAGCATATTGGCGTCGAGGGCCGCGATGAAATCGTCCCGCTCCCAATCCGACCACATACCGGGGGGCGGCCCGCCCGCGTTGGTTACCAAGATATCAATCTGCCCTGCAGCTTCCAGCACCTGTGTGCGCCCCGCATCCGTTGTGATGTCGGCGGCAACTGCAGTGACATTGACCCCGAAGCGGGACCGGATATCAGCGGCGGCGGCCTCCAATGTGTCTGCGCTGCGCGCGTTCATCACCAAATCGCAGCCTGCGCCCGCCAGTGCCTCCGCGCATCCGAGCCCAAGCCCCTTTGAGGAGGCGCATACCAGAGCGCGTTTGCCTTTGATTCCAAGATCCATATCCATTCTCCCAGTCTTGTGTTGTCGCATCCCTAGCACCCTGCGCGGGTGAGGCGAAGGCTTGGCGCCTAAATTTGCAAATTTTGCAGTGAATTGGTAAATCTCACGGAGGTGATGGGGTTAAGCTTGGTTCGCGCATGGCATCTGCGTCGGATCAATACTGAGAAAGAGCTGCGCATCCACCATGCCGACGCCCCCTGACGCTTCCTCCATGACCGAGTTGTTTCTACCTGTTTACGCAGGCGCGCTCGTCCGAGTCTGCGAAGGCGTGAACCTGGGCGATGCGATTGGCCCTGCGAAAACCCTATGCTGCGGTGATGTCTATCGGCTTGAACGAACCGCGGAAGCCGCTTCTTTGAAATTGCATATAGAGGACGATCAGACCCAGGCGGGTCTGATAGTGGCCGAAACCTCCGAGATCGAAAAACCGGGTTAGCTTATCAAAATGAGCGCGCGGCTGACGCTAATGACAGCAATTGGCGCGGTGGTCGACGCGCTGCTGATCGAAAGCGAAACGCAGCGATATTTCCACCCGCTTGGGCCAGTTGAACCGGGCACAGAATACAGCCTGATCTCAGTCACGCCTGACCCGGAGGACATCCCTCTGGCGGAACTTACGCCAATGTGTTTCGGGCGCGGCACCCGCATCACCCTTTCTGATGGGCGGCAATGCCCGGTGGAAGCGCTGACGGTCGGCGACCGGGTATTAACCCGCGACAATGGCATGAAGCGGATTCTGTGGATTGGACGACGGACGGTTCAAGCCGTGGGCGCCTTCGCGCCTGTCGTGATCACCCCAGGTGTCTTGGGCAATGCAGAGAATGTCACGCTCGCCCAGCATCACCGCATTCTGATCTCCGACTGGCGGGCTGAAGTGATGGTCGGCGCGCGCGACGTGCTGATCCAGGCAAAGGAGCTGGTCAATGGCGAAAGCGTGTTTGTCCGCAGCGGCGGGTTTACCCAATACACCCAAATCGTATTCGATGCGCATCAGGTGATTTATGCGGAAGGCGTCCCAACCGAAAGCCTGAAGATATCTGAGCAGATCCTAGCCTCCCTACCCGCGGAACTTGCGGCCGAGATCCGGCGCGCTGTCCCCAGCCCGCAAACGACTGCGGGTTCGAGGCCCCGCCTGCCACTCGATGGCGCGAAAGCCGCGACGTTACTGCGCGAGACGGGTCGCTTCTGAGCAATCCCCCGTATTGAGCCGATTGCGCCCCGCGCGACCCCGCACTATATCCCGAAGCCATGTTAGATCGCGCCTCAAATCAACCCGAACTGCCGCCCGAAATTGCACGGCGCCGGACCTTTGCCATCATCTCCCACCCCGATGCGGGCAAGACGACGCTTACGGAGAAATTCCTGCTCTATGGCGGCGCTATTCAGATGGCGGGGCAAGTGCGCGCGAAGGGCGAAGCGCGGCGCACGCGGTCAGACTTTATGCAAATGGAGAAAGATCGCGGAATTTCCGTGTCAGCCTCGGCCATGTCCTTCGATTTCGGGCAGTACCGGTTCAATCTCGTCGACACGCCGGGCCACTCAGACTTCTCGGAAGATACCTACCGCACGCTCACGGCCGTGGATGCGGCCGTTATGGTGATCGACGGCGCCAAGGGCGTAGAAAGCCAGACGCAGAAACTCTTCGAGGTATGCCGTCTGCGTGACCTGCCGATCCTGACCTTTTGCAACAAAATGGACCGCGAAAGCCGCGACACGTTTGAGATCATTGACGAAATCCAAGAAAACCTAGCGATTGATGTCACACCTGCCTCCTGGCCGATTGGCGTGGGGCGCGACTTTCTAGGCTGCTATGACCTGATCCATGACAGGTTGGAACTGATGGACCGGGCCGACCGCAACAAAGTCGCCGAAAGCATCGAGATTAACGGCCTCGACGACCCCAAACTCGCGGAACATGTGCCGGGGCCATTGCTCGAACAGTTCCTGGAAGAGATCGAGATGGCCAAAGAGCTCTTGCCAGAGCTTGACCAACAGGCGCTGCTAGATGGCACGATGACGCCCATCTGGTTCGGCTCGGCAATCAATTCCTTCGGCGTGCAGGAGCTGATGCAGGGAATCGCCGAATACGGCCCCCAGCCGCAGCCACAGAAGGCGGAGCCGCGACAAATCTCACCCGATGAAAAGAAAGTCGCAGGTTTTGTCTTCAAGGTGCAGGCCAATATGGACCCCAAACACCGTGACCGGGTAGCCTTCGTGCGGCTCGCCTCCGGCCATTTCAAACGCGGTATGAAGCTCACCCATGTGCGGGAGAAAAAGCCTATGGCGATCTCCAACCCGGTGCTTTTCCTCGCCTCCGACCGGGAGCTGGCGGAAGAAGCCTGGGCCGGCGACATCATGGGCATCCCCAATCACGGGCAGCTGCGCATCGGCGACACGCTGACTGAGGGCGAGGCCTTGCGCGTGGCTGGTATCCCCTCTTTCGCGCCGGAGCTTTTGCAAACCTGCCGTGCGGGCGATCCGATGAAGGCAAAACACCTCGAGAAAGCGTTGATGCAATTTGCCGAGGAAGGCGCTGCCAAAGTGTTTAAACCTGCCTTTGGGTCAGGCTTCATCGTGGGCGTCGTCGGAGCATTGCAGTTTGAGGTATTGGCGAGCCGGATTGAGCTAGAATACGGGCTACCGGTTCGTTTTGAGCCCTCCCAATTCACCTCTGCCAGATGGGCCACCGGGCCAAAGGACGCGTTGGACAAATTCATCGCCGCCAACCAGCAGCATATCAGTCATGACAATGACGGCGATGTCGTGTTTCTGACCCGGATGCAGTGGGATATCGACCGGGTCGAACGCGACTATCCGGAGGTGACGTTAAGTGCCACCAAAGAAATGATGGCAACATAGCGCGAAGCAAACCAAGCATAGCTCTTAGCTAGCATTTCCAGAGGCAAAACAATCCGTTTATTGGTGCATAAGGTGTTGACGGTTAACGCTGAAGTCTTGATGATTAACCTGTTAATTTAACAGGAAAAATCACGTGAAAGACACACTACTTACAGGCGCCAGTGTTGCTGCGCTTCTTTCTCTCGCAACAACAGGCGCCTTTGCCTCAACGATCAGCAGTGTTTCAATCATCGAAACGGCTGGCTTCGGAACAGGCACTCAAGGACAAACCGTCATCAATGGCGACGCGTCTCTGACCGGCACCTTCGGGACATTCGCTGAACAAAACGCTGACGGGACATCAGCCGTAAACGCAGCAGCGAACGCGTTTTCTGGTGAAAACAAAATCACCGCAACCGCCGCTTTTGAGCAAAGTGAAACCAACCTGACCAATGGGGCCCGGGACTACACCTTGTCCTATGAACTGTCTGGTCAATCGGCCGACTTCACGGTCGGGTTTGGTGACCTCCTAAACAGCCGTATTGCTGCTGCCGGTCAGTCACAAAGCTTGTCTGCAACATCGGTCAGCACCGACCCCGGCGTTGCAGCGGCAAGCGTGACGACCAGCCGGACCTCAGGCATTGCTCCTACCAACTCGGACAACCCGTTTACGGAAATCGATGATCCCGAAGCACTGTCCCCCAACCAATTTCCATCACCGGTGGCCGCGGCGTCGTTTGAGTATATCATCCAGGTCAATGGCGTGACCGAGCTTACGGCCCGGGCAGACGCTATCCTCGACGGATTTGATACCGCCGCTGGCTTGGTATTCGACGCAGTTGGCGTCTTTACACCAACTGCGACCGCAACAGCTGACGGTTTTAACTTCAGCGTCGGCGAAATCAGCGGTGATATCGACCTCGGCACCAAACAGGCCGGCGAAGAGATCAAGATAACGTCCTGGTTGATTGCACGGGCCTATTCGGCGCCCTTCTTTGGCGATGGCCAGGAACCAATCTCGGTCAACACCTTCTCCGTGGACCCAATAAGCTTGTCGAGCATCGGCATTTCGCTGACGAGCACGCCAACAACGCCAACCGACCCCAACCCAACCCCAGTGCCGCTGCCCGCTGCGGGCTGGATGCTGATTGCCGCTCTGGGCGGGCTTGGACTGGCAAAGTGCAAACGCAGCTAGCCGCTCTTAAAAACGAGACAGAAGCGCACCGTATTTACGGTGCGCTTTGCTTTTGGGGCATAAATATTGACGCAGTAGCCGAACTGCTCTAAATGCCAGTCAGCCGAGGAATACGTCCTTTGGCACGACGCCGGGGCGCGTTGGATACTTGGCGTCCCAAATCACTGCAGACACTCGCTGCACAATTTGGACATACATGACAAAATTCTCAGATCTGAAGCTGCACGCCAAAGTGCTCAAGGCCATCGACGAAGTCGGCTACACCGAGCCAACCCCAATCCAAGCTGGCGCGATTCCCCCCGCACTTGAGGGGCGCGACGTGATCGGCATCGCGCAGACTGGGACGGGCAAAACAGCCAGTTTCACCTTGCCCATGATCACCATGCTCAACCGTGGCCGCGCCCGGGCACGTATGCCGCGCAGCCTTGTCCTGGCCCCGACCCGCGAACTGGCCGCCCAGGTCGCCGAAAACTTCGATCTCTACGCAAAATACACCAAATTGACCAAAGCGCTGCTGATCGGCGGGGTCTCGTTCAAAGAGCAAGACCAGCTCATCGACAAAGGCGTCGACGTGCTGATCGCAACGCCTGGCCGTCTGCTCGACCATTTCGAACGCGGCAAGCTGATCCTGACGGATGTCAAAGTGATGGTGGTTGATGAGGCCGACCGCATGCTCGACATGGGGTTCATCCCTGATATCGAGCGTATCTTCGGCCTCACCCCTTTCACCCGCCAAACCCTCTTCTTCTCCGCCACTATGGCGCCGGAGATCGAGCGGATCACCAACACGTTCCTGTCAAACCCAGAGCGGATCGAGGTCGCGCGCCAGGCCACCACCTCCGAGACGATCACCCAATCAGTCTATGAAATTTCTGCTGCAGGTCGCGAGACCCCGAAGAAAAAGCGCGATTTCCTGCGCCACCTGATCGACGCCGAAGGCGATAAAGTCACCAATGGTATCATCTTCTGCAACCGTAAGGTTGATGTCGATATTGTCGCTAAGTCTTTGAAAAAACATGGCCACGACGCTGAGCCCATTCACGGTGATCTGGACCAATCGCACCGCATGCGTACGCTAGATGGTTTCCGCGATGGCGATATCCGTTTCCTCGTGGCCTCGGACGTGGCCGCGCGCGGGCTCGACATTCCCAATGTCAGCCATGTGTTCAATTTCGACGTGCCGTCGCATTCGGAAGACTACGTGCACCGTATCGGGCGGACAGGTCGCGCGGGCCGCACCGGAACGGCGATGATGATCTCGACCCCTAAGGACGAGAAACTGCTGACAGCGATCGAGGGCCTGATCGAGACGCAAATTCCGCGCGGCGACACATCCGAATTCAAGCCGGTTGAACCAAAGAAGCGCACTGCGGAAAAGGCAGATCAAGAGAACAGCAAGCCGCGTCGGGGACGCAAAAAAGCAAGCTCAGAGGCCCAGGACCGTCCTCAACCAAAGGCCGAGCCGCAAGAACGCTCACAGCGCTCAAATCGCGGCCGTGGGCGTCAAAACGACAACGGGCCACAAGTCGTGGGCCTTGGCGATCACTTGCCGGCCTTCATCGAGAAAAGCTTCGAAGAGCGCCGCGCCGACTAGCGGCGAGGCCTTGCGTATTAAAACTAACAATCTCTGCAAGAAAACGCGCAGGCCATTCCTTGCAAAGCGACGGCGCTGCCAAGGCCAGCGCCGGAGGCGCTCACTATAATCGAAGCGCCATAACCCCACGACTGGTCTCACCCGCCCGATTGCGGCTTTGAAGCGCACAAAGGGCGTGACGAAAATTATCATGCGCGGGCTCAAGCCCGCACAATCAGATCACGCCGCGAGACGCGAAATCAGGACAAAGACCTCGGGCTTCTTGCCGATCTCACTGAGGCACGTGTTGCGCACGATACGTTTGACCTGCTCTTCCAACCGGTCATCATCGGCAACGGTCTTGCTATCGGCCCGTCCCAGAAACTGGCCGACCTCCTCTTCCAGCACGTCCTGCAACGGCGCCCGGCTTTGGCCTAGCTCGGCAAGACCACGCAGTTCGGCCCAAGTGTCGGTGAGAGGTTCGTCTTCCTCATCAATCAAAACACCAATCACCACTTGCCCATTCAAGGCCATGCGGATGCGATCGCGGACGACCCCGTCCAACGCGCCCACTTGCACCGAACCATCAAGATAAAGCCGCCCAGTTTCGACAAATTCGACAACCTCTGGGCGGTTACCCGACAGAGAGACCATGGTTCCGTTGGGCGCTATAACCGACGCGACGCCGCCCGCCTCCCCCAGCTTGGCATGTTCACGCAACATGCGATGCTCGCCATGCATGGGCACCAGAAATTGCGGCTGTACCAGCTGATGCATCCGCTCCAGATCCGGGCGGTTGGCGTGGCCAGAGACGTGGATATCGGCCATCTTATCGTCGATTACGTCTACGTCCAGCTCGCTGAGTGCGTTGGTGATCCGCCCCACTGAAACTTCATTTCCCGGAATGGTTTTGGAAGAGAAGATAAAAGTATCCCCTGCCTTCATCTCTAGCCCTTGAAACTTTCCTCGGCTCAGCTGGGCAGACGCCGCGCGCCGCTCACCCTGCGATCCCGTCGCAAGCAACATCAGATACTCACGCGGCACGTCTCGCGCCTCCTCTGGCGTGATGGTCGGTGGAAAATCCTTGATGAGCCCGGTTTCTACAGCCGCACCGATCATTTTCTTCATCGCACGCCCCATCAGCACAACAGAGCGACCAGCAGCCGCACCCGCCTCTGCCAGTGTTTTCACCCGCGCAATGTTGGAGGCGAAGGTCGTGGCCACAACCATGCCGCGCGCCTCCCGCACAACGCGTTCAATCTCCGGGCCTACAGTGGCTTCTGATTTGCCGGGGTGGCGGGTGAAGACATTGGTGCTGTCGCAGATCAGAGCTTTGACGGGGCCTAGGTTGCCCCAGGCGTCGACATCGAAAGGTTCGCCCAAACCGGGCGTCTCGTCGATTTTGAAGTCGCCCGAATGCACGACGCGCCCTGCGGGCGTGTCTATGATCAAGCCGGAGCTTTCTGGGATGGAGTGCGAGATCGGCATGAAGCCCACCTTGAAGGGGCCGGCCTCGATCATCTCAGGCATCGGGCCAACGGTCGTGACCTCGGTCCCGTCATAGCCATGCTCTTCCATCTTCAGCCGCGCGATATGGGCGGTGAACTTGCGCGCATAGATCGGCACGGTCAGGCGGGGATACAGGTGCCCCAAAGCGCCAACGTGGTCTTCATGCGCGTGGGTGATGAAGATCGCATCAAGCCGGTCAACGCGTTCCGCGATCCAGTCGATATCGGGGAAGATCAAATCGACCCCAGGCGTGCCATCCATATCCGGGAAGGTCACGCCGACATCGACCAGAATGTACCGCTCATTGCCCGGACGCCCGTAGCCATAAACATACATGTTCATGCCCACTTCGCCCGCCCCGCCAAGGGGCAGGTAGATCAACCGCTCTGCTGCCATTTAGGTTTGCTTTCTGTTGTAGCTGTTGATGGTGACCAGCCCGTGCATGGTCAACTCGTCGTTGAAATCGTCAAATAGCTCTTCGGCCTGTTGGAACAAGGGGGCGAGCCCGCCGGTGGAGATCACGCGCATTTCCCGATCACGTTCCGCCTTGATGCGGGCGGTGATCTCCTTGATCAGGCCGACATAGCCCCAAAACACGCCAGATTGCATGCAAGCCACGGTGTTGGTGCCGATCACGCCTTGCGGCTTGGTGATATCGACATGGGGCAGCGCTGCGGCGGCATTGTGCAGAGCCTCCAGCGACAGGTTCACGCCCGGCGCGATGACGCCGCCGATATAGGCTCCATCCTTAGCCACAACATCAAAAGTCGTAGCGGTGCCAAAATCCACGATGATCAGATCGCCACCATAGAGATCAAAGCCCGCGACAGTGTTGACCAGCCGGTCCGGGCCCACCTGTGTGCCTTCATCGACACGCACATCGACGGGCAGTGCGCAGCCCTCCTTACCCACCACCAGCGGGCGGCAATCGAAATACCGATCGGCAAAGACCCGCAAGTTGAACACGACGCGCGGCACGGTGGAGGAAACGATAACCTCCGTGATTTCCACGTCCTCGATCTTCTGAAACCGCATCAGCGAGGACAGCCAGACGTAATATTGATCCGCCGTGCGCTGCCACTCGGTCGCGGTGCGACCCGAGAAAATGAACCGCTCCCCATCCCAAATGGAAAACACCGTGTTCGTGTTGCCGCAATCTATCGCCAGCAGCATGTTTGCTTATCCTTATTCGGTTGACGCCGCTCTACATGGGTGCGCCGCAAAGGTCAAAAATAGACCTCGGCTGCGGGAATATTTTCGCGGCTCTTGGCGGTTTTGAGCACCAGATTGCCTTGGGCATCGATGCCGTCAAACGTGCCGGTGAGCTCACGGTTGGTCATGCGTGCGGTGATCACCTCCCCCAGCTTGGCCGCGCGTGCGAGCCAGGCTTCACGAATTGGCGCGAACCCATAGGTGGCGAAACGTGACTCCCACTCAGCGTAATGATGAGCGAGCTCTGCCAGGAAGTCCTCTTGCGTGACATCAACGCCAAGGGCCGCGGGCGCGATTGCTCTTTGCTCCAGAGCCTCCGCCGAGGGCGCGTTGACCAAATTGACCCCGATGCCGATCGCCAGCTGATCGACCCGACCTTGCGCGCCACTACTCTCTAACAGGATCCCTGCCAGCTTTTGCCCGTGCATCAACACATCATTGGGCCATTTCAGCGCAAAAGCCTCTGCCCGACCTGTCAGCGCGACAAAGCTGTCAAAAAGCGCAAGCGCCGCAACGAAGGAGCGAAGCGCCACGGTCTCAAGCCCTTCTTTGGGGCGCAAAACCAAAGTACCTGCGAAGCTACCCTTAGGGCTACTCCATGCGCGTCCCCGCCTGCCATGGGCGGCGGTCTGGCGCTTGGCCATGATCCAAGTGGGCCCAGAGATCTCAGCCGCGCGGCGCGTGGCCTCCGACATGGTGCTGTCGGTTTCCTCCAGAAGGATCAGCCCGTAGCCTTCAGGCCATTTAGTTGACAAGTGCCTGAGCCGCCGCGAGCGCCGGTGCTTCGATCCCGAAAAGGTTGATAACGCCCAAAAGCATGATCGCCGCACAGCCCATCAGCATGGCCCACCCAACGGGTGCCATGCCAGGGTCGAGCGCGTCGCGCTCCTCGCCGAAATACATGTAGTAGACGATGCGCAGGTAATAGTAAGCGCCGATCACGGATGCCACCACGCCAGCCACGGCAAGCCAAGCCAAGCCGCCATCAACGGCAGCTTGCAGCACATAGTATTTGCCGAAGAAGCCCACCATCGGCGGAATGCCCGCAAGGCTGAACATCAAGATCAGGACAGCCAAGGCGCGGCCCGGCTGTTGCTTGGAATAGTTCTGCAGCGCGTCAATATCGGTGACCGCCTGGCCGTCTTTCTCCATCGACAGAATGAAAGCGAAAGTGCCGACATTCATCACCACGTAAATGCTCACATAGACGAGCATGGCCTGAACGCCGCCAGCCGTGCCAGCCGCGAGACCCATCAACGCAAAGCCCATATGGGAGATTGAGGAATAGGCCATCAGACGCTTGATATCGCGCTGCCCGATCGCGGCGATAGAGCCCAGGAACATCGAGACCACGGCGAGGAAGGCCACAATCTGCGACCAATCGCTCACAGCTGCGCCGAAAGCGTCGTGGACCACGCGGGCGAAGAGAGCGAGCGCGGCGACTTTGGGTGCCGTGGCAAAGAATGCCGTGATTGGCGTGGGCGAACCTTCATACACATCAGGTGTCCACATATGGAACGGTGCGGCGGAGACTTTGAACGCCATACCTGCAACCACGAAAACAAGACCAAAGAGCAGCCCGAGGCCAACGCCACCAGAGGCCGCTTCCGTGATGCCAGAGAAGAGCGTGGTGCCGGAATAGCCGTAGACCAGCGAGCAACCGTAAAGCAGCATGCCCGAGCTGAGCGCGCCCAGAACGAAATACTTCAGGCCAGCTTCCGTGGATTTGACGCTGTCACGACGCAAAGCGGCGACGACATAGAGCGACAGCGACTGTAGCTCCAACCCCATGTATAGCGCCATCAGATCGCCCGCGGAGACCATCATCATCATGCCAACGACCGAAAGCGCCACAAGAATCGGATATTCGAACCGAAACAGCCCGTTGCGGGTCATGTAGTCCTGGCTGAGAAGCAGAATCGCGGCGGCCGAAAGCAGGATCACGACTTTGGCAAAGCGTGAGAACGCGTCATCGACAAACGCGCCGCCGAAGGCCGTCGTCGTCCCTGCCCCGGTCGTGCCGATCAGCACGGCAAGGATCACAAAAAGCCCAGAGGTTGTCCAAAGCACGTAAGGTGCTGCCTTGTCCTTGGTCGTATAGACCGCAGCCATAAGGGCGACCATGGAGTAGACCGCCAGGATCAGCTCCGGCATGACTGTGTTCAGATCAGCTTGGATCATGGCTTCAGCTTTCTCAGTTCCCGGCCACGGCCGTGCCCACGCCGCTATCGAGCAGCGCGGAGTCATAGTTCGAAATCAAGGCGGCCACCGACGGCCCGATCATGTCGGTGACCAGAGCCGGGTAGACGCCCAGAAGCAGCGTCATCACCACCAGCGGCGCGAAGATCGCGCGCTCCCGCGTGGTCATGTCGGAGATGCTCTTGAGGCTTTCCTTGATCAGGTCGCCCATCACGACGCGGCGATAGAGCCACAGCGCATAGGCCGCCGACAGGATCACCCCAGTAGTTGCCAGCATCGCAATCCAGGTGTTGACCTGGAAGACCCCCATCAGCACCAAGAATTCCCCGATGAAGCCGGAGGTGCCGGGCAGGCCCACATTGGCCATAGTGAAGAGCATGAAGATCAGGGCATAGGCCGGCATGCGGTTCACAAGCCCGCCATAGGCGTCAATCTCCCGCGTGTGCATCCGGTCGTAAATCACGCCCACGCACAGGAAGAGCGCGCCGGAGATGAAGCCGTGGCTGATCATCTGGAAGATTGCGCCGTCGATCCCCTGCTGGTTCACCGCGAAGATGCCCATGGTGACGTAGCCCATGTGCGCCACGGAGGAATAGGCGATCAGCTTCTTCATATCCTCCTGCGCGAGCGCCACGAGCGACGTGTAAATGATCGCGATGGCTGAGAGCCATAAGACAAACTCGCCCATTACCTCGGACCCAACAGGGAACATCGGAAGTGAGAAGCGCAGGAAACCGTAGCCGCCCATCTTCAACAGGATCGCAGCCAGTACGACCGAGCCTGCCGTTGGCGCCTGCACGTGCGCGTCGGGCAGCCACGTGTGGACGGGCCACATCGGCATTTTCACCGCGAAGCTTGCGAAGAAGGCTATCCACATCAGCGTCTGCATGCCACCCACGATCTGGATTCCCAGCAGCTCGAAGTTTTCCGAGGTGAAGTTATGCGTCAGCAGCGTCGGGATATCGGTGGTGCCCGCGTCGACATACATGCCGATCATGGCCACCAGCATCAGCACCGAGCCCAACAGCGTATAGAGGAAGAACTTGAAGGACGCGTAGATGCGGTTCGCACCGCCCCAAATGCCGATGATCAGGAACATCGGGATCAGCCCTGCCTCGAAGAACAGGTAGAACAGGATCAGGTCCAGCGCGCAGAACACGCCGATCATCAGCGTCTCCAGCACGAGGAAGGCGATCATGTAGTCCTTCACCCGGTGCTTCACATCCCAGCAGGACGCGATCACCAGCGGCATAAGGAACGTCGTCAGCAGCACGAAGAGCACGCTGATCCCGTCCACGCCCATCTTGTATTGGAAGCCAAGAATCCATTCGCGTTCCTCAACGAACTGGAAGCCTGTATTGGCCGGGTCGAACCCCGTATAGAGGAAGATCGACACGATGAAAGTCGCGGTGGTTGCGATAAGCGCCAGCCATTTGGCGTTGCGCTGCGCGGCCTCGTCATCACCGCGTAGGAACAGCGCGAGGATCGCCGCGCCGAGAAGCGGCATGAAGGTGATGATAGAGAGCAAGGAATTCAGCATCAGCCTGCCCCCCCGGTGATCGTGAAGTAGGTGATGATCACCACGATGCCGATCACCATGGCGAAGGCGTAGTGGAACATGAAGCCCGATTGCGCCCGGCCGGCCAGCTTGGTGAAGAAGGGCACGACACCCATGGCGATCCCGTTGATCGAGCCGTCGATGACGTTGCCGTCACCACGCTTCCACAGGAAGCCGCCCAGCCA
This sequence comes from Litoreibacter sp., assembly GCA_026710325.1. Taxonomy (GTDB): domain Bacteria; phylum Pseudomonadota; class Alphaproteobacteria; order Rhodobacterales; family Rhodobacteraceae; genus Litoreibacter. Next base: position 19,140 of record JAPORH010000232.1, read on the forward strand.
TTTCGCAGGCCGCACGAAGACCCAGTCGTAAATCTCGTCGAAATACCATTTGTTCAACAGGAACTGGTAGAGGAACCGCTGGTTCTTGGCCAAGCGCCCCGGCAGGCTTGGGTCCTTGATGTAGAAGAGCCAAGCGGTGGCGAAGCCAATCAGCATCACGATGAAAGGGGACACCTTCACCCATTTCGGCACGTAATGCGCGTCATGTAGCACGTGGTTGTCAGGTCCGTGATAAATAGCACCCTCGCCCGGCACTTGTGACGGGTGCTCTTTCTTCTCTTCCTTGTCATCGGCGGCATAGGCAGGCGTGGCCAATGGCGCGACCACCGCGTGCTCCTCGGTCTTGATGTAGCCAAAGAACTTGCCAACGCTCTCATCTGATCCGAAGAACGGCTTGTAGAAGACCATACCGGAGAAGATCGCGCCAACGGCCAAGACGGCCAGAGGCGTTAGCATCGTGGCCGGGCTTTCATGCGCGTGATCATGCGTGTGCTTATCGCCGCGCGGCTCCCCATAAAAGGTGAGGAACATTAGGCGCCAGCTGTAGAAGCTGGTGAACAATGCCGCGATGACCAGCATCCAGAAGGCAAAGCCCATTGGCGTATGCGCGAAGGCGCTTTCGATGATCGCGTCTTTGGAGACAAAGCCCGCAAAGCCCACAGGGAAACCGATATACAAGAGCGGAATACCCACCCCGGTGATGGCCAGCGTACCAATCATCATCGCCCAGAAGGTCTTGGGGATCTTGTGGCGCAGCCCGCCATAGTTGCGCATGTCCTGCTCGTGATGCATTGCGTGGATGACCGAGCCCGCGCCCAGGAACAGCATTGCCTTGAAGAAAGCATGCGTCAGCAGGTGGAACATCGCGACCGAGTAGACGCCAACGCCTGCGGCGACAAACATGTAGCCCAGCTGCGAGCAGGTCGAATAGGCGATGACGCGTTTGATGTCGTTCTGCACGAGGCCGACAGTCGCCGCGAAGAAGGCGGTGAAGGCGCCGAGTGTGATGATGAACATCTGCGCGGCGGGTGCGTATTCCATAAGCGGCGACATGCGGCATACGAGGAAAACACCGGCGGTGACCATGGTCGCTGCGTGGATCAGGGCGGAAACAGGTGTCGGGCCCTCCATCGCATCAGGCAACCAGGTGTGCAGGATCAGCTGAGCCGATTTGCCCATGGCGCCGATGAAGAGCAGGAAGGCCAAGAGGTTCGCCGCGTTCCACTCGGTCCAAAGGAAAGTGATCTGCGACTCTGCGATTGTCGGCACAGCGGCAAAGATGTCATCGAAATTGATGCTGTCAGCCATAAGGAACAGGCCAAAGATGCCAAGTGCAAAGCCGAAGTCGCCGACCCGGTTGACCACAAACGCCTTGATGGCCGCCGCGTTGGCCGAGGGTTTTTTGTAGTAAAACCCGATGAGAAGATAGGAGGCCACGCCCACACCTTCCCAGCCGAAGAACATCTGCACCAGGTTGTCGGCTGTCACCAACATCAACATCGCGAATGTGAAGAAAGACAGATAGGCAAAGAAGCGCGGCTTGTAGCTGACCCCTTCGGCGAAATGGTCGTCATGCGCCATGTAGCCGAAGGAATAGAGATGCACGAGCGCAGAGACTGTCGTGATCACGATCAACATGATCGCCGTGAGCCGGTCCATGCGGATGGCCCAGCTCGTGTCGAGCGTGCCGGACTGGATCCAGCGCAAAATCTCGATGCTTTCCGTGGTGCCGTCAAAGGTCAGGAACACGATCCAGCTCAGGATAGCGGCCAGGAACAACCCCGATGTGGCAACCACGCAAGCCGCTTGTTCGCCAATGAATTTCCACCCGAAGCCGCAGATGAGCGCGCCAATGAGGGGGGAAAAGAGGATGATGGTTTCCATTGCGACTTAGCCCTTCATCACGTTGACGTCTTCCACGGCTATGGTGCCGCGGTTACGGAAGAAACAAACCAGAATGGCGAGCCCGATGGCGGCCTCCGCGGCGGCGACGGTCAGTACGAACAGGGTAAATACCTGCCCCGCAAGATCACCATGGTGGCTCGAAAAAGCGACGAGGTTGATATTGACCGCAAGCAGCATCAGCTCGATCGACATCAGTATGACGATGACGTTCTTGCGGTTCACGAAGATTCCGAAAATGCCGATGACGAAAAGCAGCGCCGCGACTGTCAAATAGTGTTCAAGTCCGATCATCTCGTATCTTTCTCAAGTCTCATATCTTTCAAAGCCCCCCACCCGGCGCGGCGGCGCCGCTGCCTTGGAAAGGGCCAGCCAGCCCGTGCACGCGGTCTGCAGGTGAAATGCCTAGGGCCACGATTGGCGCCAGTAACAGGGCAAGCATCCCGAAGATCACCGCGCGTCTGAGGCCTGGGCGCATCATTGGAGCACCTCGTCAAAGGCCACCTTCTCGCCGCGCAGTTCAGGATAGGCTTGCGCACAGGCGCAGAATTCATCTTCGTATTGGGCCACCATCAAGTCGACACCGTCTTTGCGCACAAGCCCGGCAACCCGGTCGATGGTGAAGAAAGCCGGCGCGGCCTCAGCCTGGCGCTCGATCTTTTCGATGGCGCGTTTGGTACGATCGATCACGTGGCGGTCTTTGATCCGCTCTTCAGAGGTGCGCAGTGAAAGCGCCACACCGGTCTTGCAATCCGCCAGCCAGACATCTTTGAAGATGCCTTCTTGCGACCACCAGTCGACCCACATCACCTTGCCATTGCCCATATCGCGATGCGCGGCAGAGCCGCCATAGCTGATATGCGTGACGCGGTCGCAAGCCTCAATCGCGGCAGCCACGGGCCCCGCGAGAAGCGACAGCGTCAAAGCGCAGGATATGGCGGTAAGGTGTTTCAACCGTTGAGACCCTGCCCCGGCTTGACGTTCTTCAGCTCCATCTGTTCCGCAGGATCGCGCAGGATTTGGCTAACGATGTCTTGGCGCTTGATGTCTTCACGGTGGCGCAACGTCAGCACGATGGCCCCGATCATCGCCACAAGCAGGATCAGACCTGCCGCTTGGAACAGATAAATATACTTAGTGTAGATCAGCTGGCCGAGGGCGGCCGTGTTCTGTGTGTCTTCCAGAGCGGGCGCGACAGCATCGCGCAACTCCGCCGCATTTTCGGCTCCCTGCCATACGCCAAAGACCAAGGCGAGCTCCATCAAAAGGATCACGCCTATGAGCCCAGCAAGTGGGACGAATTTGGCAAGCTCCCCGCGCAATTCGGCGAAATCCACGTCTAGCATCATGACCACGAATAGGAACAGCACCGCGACCGCGCCGACATAGACGATGATCATCAGCATGGCGACGAATTCCGCGCCCAGGAGGATGAACAGCCCGGCAGAGCTGAGGAAGGCCAGGATCAGCCACAGCACCGAATGCACCGGGTTGCGGGAGACCACGACCAGCAGGCCCGCAGTCACCACCGTGATGGCGAAAAGGTAAAATGCGAAATCGGCAAAGCCCATTATTCGTCCTCCTCTTCCGTAGGTGCATCCAGCACCTCGGTCGCGAGTTCCATCGCCTTGCTCATCGCAGGCACGCCGCCAAACATGGCAGCCTGCGCGATGGTCTCAGCAATCTCTTGTTTCGTAGCGCCCGCTTCAACCAGATGGCGCACGGTGATGCGAATTTGGCTTTCCGCTTGAGCGCCTTGAATGGTCAACCCGGTCAGGGTCAGCAAAAGCCGTGTCTTGGCGTCGAGGCCTTCAGGGTTCAGCGTTTTGCCCATGAAGGCTTCCATCATCTCCGCCGACATGGTGGGCATCAGGTTCTCAAAACCTTTAGGAGTAAACGCCTCCAAAGCGGGGTTCATGGTCTTCGCCATGTCTTGGCCCATTCTCATCATGGCCGCAAACGGATTGGTGGGATCGGACATCAGAAACCTCCGATACACATGTCGTGATCGGCCATGTCGTCCGACGGGCCATAGCTGAGTTGAAGCTGGGGATCACCACTTCGGTTTGTCCACCCCAATGGGCAGCTCTCGCCCATCTCGATGTAGAAAACCTCACCCTTGGAGGCCGCTACTAAGGAGCGATCCAGGTCAAGTGCATAGGCCGCACCTGTGAGTGCGAAACATGCTGCCAATCCAAACTTCCACTTAATCATCGGTAAGGCGCATCCATCTCAAGGTTGCGGGCAATCTCTGCTTCCCAGCGTTCACCGTTGGCGAGCAGCTTTTCTTTGTTGTAAAATAGCTCCTCCCGCGTCTCGGTCGCGAATTCGAAATTCGGGCCTTCGACGATGGCATCGACCGGGCAAGCTTCCTGGCAGAAGCCACAATAGATGCATTTGGTCATGTCGATATCGTAGCGCGTGGTGCGGCGGGAGCCGTCATCGCGAGGCTCGGCATCAATGGTGATGGCTTGCGCGGGGCAGACAGCCTCGCACAGTTTACACGCGATGCAGCGCTCTTCACCATTTGGATAACGGCGCAGCGCGTGCTCGCCCCGGAAACGAGGAGACAGCGGCCCCTTCTCATGCGGGTAGTTCACCGTCGATTTGGGCGCGAAGAAATACTTAAAGCCCAATTTGAAGCCCGCGAAGATATCAAGCAGCAGAAAATATTTCGCGCGGCGGGAAAGTGAGTAAGCCATATCAGCCTCCTACGGCCCAGCGGGCATATGCACCGCCAAAGGCCCCATATTGAGCGAAGAATGCAACGATCACGACCCATGCCAACGACAGCGGCAGGAAGACTTTCCAACCCAGACGCATCAGCTGGTCGTAGCGGTAGCGCGGCACGATGGCCTTCACCATCGCGAAGAGGAAGAAGAACACCGCCATTTTGCCGACCATCCAGAGCGCGCCGTCGGCGACGCCCGGGATCGGGGACAGCCAGCCGCCAAAGAAGAGCAGCGTGATCAGCGCGCACATCAGGAAGATGGCGATATATTCACCAGCCATGAACAGCAGGAACGGGGTCGAGGAGTATTCGACTTGGTAGCCCGCGACGAGCTCGGATTCCGCTTCCGGCAGGTCGAAAGGCGGGCGGTTCGTCTCGGCCAAGGCGGAGATGAAGAAGAGGAAGACCATCGGCAAATGCGGCAGCCAGTACCAGCTGAAGAGCCCGTAATCGCCGTCTTGCGCACGCACGATGTCGCCGAAATTTAGCGAGCCGGTGGAGATGATCACCCCGATGATGATCAGGCCAATGGAGACTTCGTAAGAGATCATTTGCGCCGCAGACCGCAGCGAGCCCAAGAACGGGTATTTGGAGTTGGATGCCCAGCCCCCCATGATCACGCCATAGACCTCAAGCGAGCCGATGGCGAAGACGTATAGAATTGCCACGTTCAGATCGGCCAAGACCCAAGTGTCGTTGAACGGGATCACCGCCCAGGAAATCATAGCCAAAACAAAGGCGAGCATGGGTGCCAGCATGAAAACCGCCTTGTCGGCGCCTGCCGGGATGACGATTTCCTTGACCACATATTTCAGCGCGTCGGCCACGGTTTGAAGCAGGCCAAAGACGCCCACCACATTGGGCCCGCGGCGCATTTGCACGGCCGCCCAGATTTTACGGTCGCCATAGACAAGGAACAGCAGCGAAACCATCACAAAGGCGATGAGTGCGAGGCACTGCACCAAGATGATCAAGGCGATCCCGGGCCCGGTGGTTAGAAAGTCAGCCATGCGTCCCTCATACTGTCGGTATGCCGCGTGCGGCACAGTCCTCGACGACAAGCGCGGCGTCGAGCGTCTTCAATCCGTCGGGCCGTGCTTCCGAAATGGTGTAAACCGCATCTGCGGTCCAAAGGCCAGCCCGTTCATCCACATTTGTCCGCACATGGCGGGCAAAACCGTAACTTCTGATCAACGCATATTGCGCTGCGGCACAATCCGTATAGGCGGAGAGGTCTTCTGCCCCGCTTCCGCCCGTCATGCGCACCAAAAAGCTGACCAATTCATCGTCAAGCTTCCTTGTCTCAATCCCCAGATATCCCGGGGCTTTTGCTTCGTCCTCGGACCTCGGAGCCGTGTCGCAAGCGGAAAGCAGGATCAAACCCGCCATCGCTGTTGCGCGGCCCACGCCCATATCTCTTACTCCGCCGCGATCTTTTCGCCTTTGCGCGCGGCCGCCCCAGCGGAAAGCTCCGCCATCAGCTCGGATGCACGTGCAATCGGGTTGCTCAGGTAGAAATCGCTGATCGCGTTTTTGAACGCACCCTTGCAGAGCTTGCCCGATTTGATCGGCGACACCTCGTTATCAGGCACCTCGTCGATCTGCATCAGATGTGGCGCGGCTTCGACCATCTGCTGACGCAGCTGCGCCAAGCTATCAAAGGGAAGTGTTGCGCCCAGTTCAGCGGACAATGCCCGAAGGATCGCCCAGTTTTCCTTCGCCTCGCCGGGCGGGAAAGACGCTCGCAAGGCGAGTTGCGGACGGCCTTCGGTGTTTACGAAAAGCCCCTGCTCTTCGGTATAAGCCGCTGCGGGCAGAATGATGTCGGCGCGGTGTGCGCCGCGGTCACCGTGGCTGCCTTGGTAGATGACGAAAGAGCTTGCGGGCATGTCCGTCTCATCGACCCCGAGGTTGTAGACCACCTCGGCCCCTTTCAACGCCGTCTCCAAGCCACCGTCTGTCACCGCATTCACATCCATCGCGCCAACGCGGCCCGCGGCGCTGTGCAAGATCAACAGCTTTCCGCCGGATTTTTCGCAAATGCCTTGAACTGTAGCCAGAACCGTTTCGCCATCAACGTCGCAGAGCGCACCTTGCCCGACGATCACAATGCAGTTTTTGTCTTTCAGCTCGGACATGTCGAGCCCGGCCACATGCTCAAGCGCGGCGCGGTCTGTTCCCATATGTTCGTATTCATAAGTCAGGTCCGCCGCTTCGCCGACCACAACGACATCAGCGCCAAGCGCCCAGGCTTTGCGAATGCGAGCATTCAGGACAGGTGCTTCGATGGCAGGGTTCGTGCCAATGAGCAGAATTTTCTCCGCCGCATCGATGTCTTCAATCGCGGCTGTGCCAACATATGCGCCACGATTACCGGCAGGAAGCTTCGCGCCATCGGTGCGGCACTCGACTTGCCCTTCAAGGCTTTCCACCAGTGTTTTCAATGCGTAAGAGGCTTCTGTTGGGACAAGATCTCCGATTAGACCCGCCACTTTCTTACCCTTCATCGCGGCCGCTGCCGCGCTCAGCGCCTCCGGCCAGCTTGCGGCGCGCAGCTTGCCATTCTCACGGATGTACGGCTTGTCCAAACGCTGACGGCGCAGCCCGTCCCACACGAAACGGGTCTTGTCGGAAATCCATTCCTCATTAACGCCGTCATGGTTGCGCGGCAGAAAGCGCATCACTTCGCGCCCTTTCGTGTCGACACGAATGTTCGAGCCGAGCGCGTCCATCACGTCGACGCTTTCGGTCTTGGTCAGCTCCCAAGGCCGGGCGGTGAAGGCGTAGGGTTTGGAGACCAGCGCACCTACGGGACATAGATCAATGATATTGCCCTGCATATTGCTGTCGAGGGTCTCGCCCAGATAGGACGTGATCTCTGCGTCTTCACCGCGGCCAGTTTGGCCCATTTGGGTGATGCCTGCGACCTCAGTCGTGAAACGCACGCAGCGCGTACAGGAGATGCAGCGAGTCATGTGGGTCTCAACCAGCGGGCCGAGATCCAAATCCTCGGTCGCGCGTTTCGGCTCCCGGTAGCGGGAGAAATCGACGCCGTAAGCCATCGCCTGATCCTGCAGATCGCATTCGCCACCCTGATCGCAGATCGGGCAATCCAGCGGGTGGTTGATCAGGAGGAACTCCATCACCCCTTCGCGGGCCTTTTTCACCATGGGCGAGTTGGTTTTGACAACCGGTGGCTGACCTTCCGGCCCCGGACGCAGGTCTTTTACTTGCATCGCGCAAGAGGCTGCGGGTTTTGGCGGGCCACCAACAACCTCGACAAGGCACATCCGGCAATTGCCCGCGATGGTCAGGCGTTCATGGTAGCAAAAGCGCGGCACCTCAATGCCCGCCTGCTCACAGGCCTGAATGAGGGTCATCGCTGGATCGACTTCGATCTCGTTGTCGTCGATGATGATTTTGCGTAGGTCGCTCATGCGTTACTCCGCTGCAACATGTTGGCAACCATGGGTTTTCCACATGGTCGCGTCTTTCAAATACTCCCAGCCAAAGGCGTCTTCGCTGTCACCTTTGCTGTTCAATAGCTCAAGCCGGTCGAGGGCTTCTTCGAGGGTCGGCTGATGCCCTTCCGGCACCCACCACATGACGAAATGCATCTTGTCCAGAACCTCGAACCACTGCGCCCGGCGTTCGTAAAACTGTTTATGCACTGTGCCCCAAACGAAGGTTTCAAGCGATGCTGCGTCTTCCCAAACCGTCAAGTTCGGAACCAGCAAGGCGTCACCGTCAATCGCGTGGGAGGTCGCCCCGGGCGCGCCCGATCCTTCCAGCATCCAGACAAAGCCCGGCATGCGCTTTCCAAGGCCATTGATGCGATCGATGTTATCGATGAACTCCGCCACGCGCGCATCGCCCACGGGCGCAAGAAGCCGTCCGATATTCAGCTCAGCAAGATGATATCCAGGGCGTGACGTCACAGTGCTGTGCACTCCCCGTTAAAGATCAGTCTTGAGCCGTCCTGTTTGAACGCCCAGTCATTGGTGGCAGGGTCGATCAGCCAGTCCGCGTCGGAACCGCCAAAGGTGCCCAAGCAATATTTCGTGGCCTCAAACCGCACGCTTTCGCGCAGCTCATCCAGGCCCTTACCCTCATGTTCGACCGAGACGCTGAAGGCGCGCTCCTCGCTTTTGGACAGCTTCGCTTTGAACGGCAGCTCAACTGGCGCATCGGCGCGTTGCACCGAATTGCGCCCGCCGCAGGCCGCAAGCGTTGCGATCATCAGTACCAGAACTGTTCCGCGCAACATCATGTTTTCAGCCCTGACCCATCCACGACCTCGTCAGTTTGGAACAGTTGGACGCAGAACACATTGACGCTCAACAGCCCTTTGGACCGCTTGCGTGTGTCTGCAATTGCATCTTCTTCCTCACGACACGCAATCGTCGTGGCTTTCAAAGCAGCGCGGGCCTCATCCTCGCGCGGAATGGCCGAGCCATCTTTGTAGCGCATCACAACAGTCGTTGTGTCGCCTGCACGCGTTGCCTGAGTGATCTCGAAAGCGGGGCCTTCCGGCACTTCCGGTTTGGTCGGTGGCACTTCACACGCTGCGAGAGCTGCCAGGGCACATATGGCGACGAACTTGCGCAAGGGTTTACTCCGCCGCAATCGGGGAAGCCCCGCTGCGTTTATGCTTGATGCGATCCTCAATCTCGTCACGGAAGTTGCGGATGAGACCTTGGATGGGCCAGGCTGCCGCGTCGCCGAGCGCGCAGATGGTGTGACCTTCGACCTGCTTGGTGACGTCCCAGAGCATGTCGATCTCTTCTGGCTCAGCCTCGCCCTTCACGAGCCGGTCCATCACGCGCATCATCCAGCCAGTGCCTTCGCGGCAAGGTGTGCATTGCCCGCAGCTTTCATGCTTGTAGAATTTCGACAACCGCCAGATCGCTTTGATGATATCAGTTGATTGATCCATCACGATCACCGCCGCGGTGCCGAGGCCCGAGCCCAGCTCCCCGCGCAGGTAATCGAAATCCATGATCGCATCTTTCATATTCTCTCCGCGCACACAGGGCACAGAAGAGCCGCCCGGGATCACCACTTTCAGGTTGTCCCAGCCACCACGAATACCACCGCAATGCTTCTCGATCAGTTCTTCGAAGGTGATCGACATTGCCTCCTCAACCACGCAGGGGTTGTTCACATGGCCCGACACGGCAAAGAGCTTAGTGCCCGCGTTGTTCGGGCGCCCGAAGCTTGCAAACCAATCGCCGCCGCGGCGCAGGATGGTCGGAACCACTGCGATGGATTCGACGTTGTTCACCGTGGTTGGGCAGCCATAAAGGCCCGCTCCTGCCGGGAATGGCGGCTTCATGCGCGGCATGCCTTTCTTGCCCTCAAGGCTTTCGAGCAGCGCGGTTTCCTCGCCGCAAATATAAGCGCCCGCGCCATGGTGCAGGTAGATATCGAAATCCCAACCAGATTTGGCGGCGTTCGGCCCCACGAGCCCTGCATCATAGGCCTCGTCAATCGCGGCCTGCAGCGCCTCTTTCTCTCGGATATACTCGCCGCGGATGTAGATGTAGCAGGCATGGGCGTTCATCGCGAAGCTGGCGATCAGGCACCCTTCGATCAGCGTATGCGGGTCGTGGCGCATGATCTCCCGATCTTTGCAGGTGCCGGGCTCGGATTCGTCGGCATTGACGACCAGATAGGCCGGGCGGCCATCGCTTTCCTTGGGCATGAAAGACCATTTCAGACCTGTTGGGAAGCCTGCGCCGCCGCGACCGCGAAGACCGGAGGATTTCATCTCCTCGATGATCGCGTCCCGGCCACGCTTGATGATATCGCCCGTTCCGTCCCAATGGCCGCGCGCCTGAGCGCCCGCCAGGGTGCGGTCATGCATCCCGTAGAGGTTGGTGAAGATACGGTCCTTATCTGCGAGCATCGCGCGTCGTCCCTTAGCTACTACTCCTGGCGAGACCGCCAGATCATGAATGCGCTCACCAGCGCATATCCAAAAATGGCCAGTGTGGCCAAGTCGAAAAATCCCATTGTGCGGGCTGTCCAGCCCAAGGATGTTCCGATGATCTGGACCCCGATATAAGCAACGCCGGTTCCCGCGATCAGCAGCGCAAGGCGCCTACCCTCTCGCGACGTGCCCTCGTGTTTCGGATCGGAGCCCATCTTGTTTTGTGCCGCTCGCGTGCGGCTCAATAAACGTCGCCCTTCTTCACCTTGTCGGAAAACTCGGTCGCGCCGCCGGCGGCCAGCGTCTTGCACTGGTCAACCCAGCTGTCACGCACGATGCGGCCTTTAAACTTCAGGCGTGCATCCACCCATGCGATCTCCCCGTCGCCCCATTTGGCGATCTGGTCGAAATGGTAGAAGCCCAGCTCGTTCAGCGTTTTTTCCAGCCCAGGGCCCACGCCCTTGATCTGTTTGAGGTCGTCCGCTTTTCCATCGCGTGCAGCGGTCAGAATTTCAGGTGTGCTTTCGTCCACGCTCGCTGCGGGCGCCGCTGTCGCGCTCGCCGCCGCATCTGCTTTGGCCTTTTCTGCAGCTTCGGCCTCGGCCTTCGCTTTGGCAGCCGCCGCGTCAGCCTCCGCTTTCGCTTTAGCGGCAGCCGCATCGGCATCCGCTTTCGCCTTGGCGTCTGCGTCAGCTTGGGCCTTTGCAACGGCCTCAGCCTTCGACGCTTCTGCATCAGCTTCAGCTGTCGCTGCCATCGCAGGCGCAGCCATTGATGCGGCAGCACTGCCAGACGCCGTTGGCGCAGTACCGGCCTCGTTCCCAGTGACAGGCGCGCCAAAAGGCACATCTGAGCCATTGCCGCGAATGAACCACAAAGGCAGCAGCAAAACCGCTAAGATCAAAAACAGCGCACCGACGGCCGCCGCGGGCATAAAATCCCAGTCCCCCACAACCATCAACAGCCCGGTAACAAAGGCGCCCAAAAGCAACCCGATGACCGCGCAAAAGAGAAGGCTTACGTTATTTGATCCAGTCTGGCTCATATCTTAACTCCCTGTCTGCTCGTTCTAAGCATTAGTAAACGTCGCCTTTCTTGACGCGTTTCGAGAACTCAGTGGCGCCCCCTTCGGCGAGAGTCTTGGCCTGAGCCACCCAATTGTCGCGGCTGACGCGACCCTTGAATCCTTCCAAATTTTCGTCGACCCAAGCCACCTCGGCGTCTTTCCAGGCGGCCACTTGGTCGAAATGAAACACACCGAGCTTGTGAAGCAAAGCCTCCAGCTTGGGACCAACGCCCTTGATGAGCTTCAGGTTGTCGGGCCCGCCCTCGCGCGCCGCTGTCAGCATTTCAGGTTTTTCGCCCGTTGCTGCTAGTTCCGCCTTTGGTTTTGCCGCTGCTTTCTTGGGCGCGGGTTTCTTGGCGGCTGGTTTCTTAGGGGCTGGCGCAGCTTTGGTATTGGCCGCTTTCGCAGGTTTGCCGCCATGGTTCCAAGGCGTGATCAACGGCACCTCGGTCCCGTCGATGCGTTTCACCGTGTCGCCGATATCCGTCGCCAGCTGCGCGGAGGCGTTGAATTTGGTCTTGCCGCTGTCAAATTCGGTGAGCGACGTCAGACCCGATTTCGGCTCCGATGCAAAGCGACCGTTTTGCGGACCTGGTGTTGGCACGTCGCCTTTGGCAAGCGCGTCGATCATCTCGCCAAAGCTTTTGGCGGTCAGGTCCTCGTAATAATCCTTGCCGATCTGCGCCATGGGCGCGTTTGCGCAAGCGCCGAGGCATTCGACCTCTTCCCACGAGAACTTGCCATCGGCCGAGATCTGATGTGGCTCCGGCGCGATCTTTTCCTTGCAAACCGCGATCAGGTCCTCCGCCCCGCAGATCATGCAGGAGGTCGTTCCGCAAACCTGAATATGTGCAACAGACCCAACGGGTTGCAGCTGGAACATGAAGTAGAAGGATGCAACCTCGAGCGCGCGAATGTAAGCCATGCCCAGCATCTCCGCCACATGCTCGATCGCCGGACGGGTCAACCACCCCTCCTGCTCCTGCGCGCGCCACAAAAGCGGAATGATGGCTGAGGCCTGACGCCCCTCAGGGTATTTCGTGATCTGCCCTTCCGCCCAAGCCTGATTGTCAGGGGTGAAGGCGAAGCTGTCTGGTTGGTCTTGGTGGAGGCGGCGTAGCATTAGCGGTCAATTTCTCCGAAAACGACGTCCATGGTGCCGATGATAGCGGCGACGTCGGCCAGTTGGTGGCCTTTGCACATGTAATCCATGGCTTGCAGATGCAGGAAGCCCGGGGCGCGTAGTTTGGCGCGGTAGGGTTTGTTGGTGCCGTCGGCGACCAGGTAGACGCCGAACTCGCCCTTGGGGGCCTCGACCGCGGCGTAAACCTCGCCCTCGGGGACGTGGAAGCCCTCAGTGTAGAGCTTGAAATGGTGGATCAGCGCTTCCATAGAGCGCTTCATGTCGCCGCGCGAGGGCGGGGTCATTTTACCGCGCGCCATAACGTCGCCCTGCCCTTCGGGCTCCCGCAGTTTCGCAATCGCTTGCTTCATGATCGACAGCGATTGGCGCATCTCTTCCATGCGGCACAGGTAGCGGTCATAGCAATCGCCGTTCTTGCCCACGGGGATTTCAAACTCGAATTCATTGTAGCATTCGTAGGGCTGCGCGCGGCGCAAATCCCATGCAAGGCCGGAGCCGCGCACCATCACGCCGGAGAAGCCGTAATCGAGGATATCCTGCTCGGTGATGATGCCGATATCAGCGTTGCGCTGCTTGAAAATCCGGTTGTCGGTCAGAAGCCCGTCAATGTCGTCCATGACGGCTGGGAAAGTCCCGCACCATTCCTCGATATCGTCGATCAGATCATCGGGCAGGTCCTGATGGACGCCGCCGGGCCGGAAATAAGCCGCATGCAGACGCGCACCACAGGCACGCTCATAAAAGACCATGAGCTTTTCGCGTTCCTCAAAGCCCCAAAGCGGCGGGGTCAGTGCGCCCACATCCATGGCCTGCGTGGTGATGTTCAATAGGTGGTTCAGGACACGGCCAATCTCGGAATAGAGCACACGGATCAGCGACGCGCGGCGCGGTACTTTGGTCCCGGTCAGCTTCTCGATGGCGAGGCACCAGGCATGCTCCTGATTCATTGGGCTGACATAGTCGAGCCGGTCGAAATAGGGCAGGTTTTGCAGGTAGGTCCGGCTTTCCATCAGCTTTTCTGTGCCGCGGTGGAGAAGCCCGATATGCGGGTCGCAGCGCTCCACGATCTCGCCGTCTAGCTCCAAAACCAGGCGCAACACGCCGTGGGCCGCCGGGTGTTGAGGCCCGAAATTGATGTTGAAGTTGCGAATTTTCTGTTCGCCGGTCAGTACGTCGTTAAATTTTGAGCCGTCCATCAGGTACCACCCATATTTGCCCGCCACTCATTGGGCAGGTCGTTGAATTGTGCGGCGACTGCCGCGTATTGCGGGGCCAGCTTGGCGCGAAGGGCGCTGTGAAGCTCTACCGATAGAGGCATCTTTTGCCCCTTGTGAATTTCTTTTTCAAAGGCGCCGGGCACATCGCGAATGCCCAAGAAGGCGCATAGCTTCGAAATCGTCTCACCTGTGAAAAGCCGTTCATAAAAGGCTGTGAAGAGCTGCGTGCCAGGGATCGCCCGCGACATGCGTTCCAACATGCCCTTGTAATCCGACCGAATAGCAACCTGTTCAGCACCACCGTCGAGGTAGCTTTGTGCGACCTGCGCTGCGATCTTCTCCGGCGTGCCGCCCGTTTTGGCCGCGCGACGCTTAGCCATCATACGGATATTGGACCACAGCCGGGCAACCGGGTCACGCATCACAAACACAAAGCGTGTCTGCGCCGCGATCCCAACCATGCGCTTCAACATATCCGTTGAGACCAAGCTATAGGCCGGGGTCATGTCACCGAAGACTGGCTTCTCTCCGCCCAGTTTGCGCACGAAATGTTTGTAAGCCGCGTCGCTCAGGTCTGGCTGACTGAGGAGGTCGAAGTAAGCGCGCATGGACCTCGCACGTGCACCCTCAGCCGGAAGCCTATCGAGCTTGGCTTCCAAAGCCGGGCGCTGGTCGACATCAAACTTGCCATCGGCGCGGTCGAAGTAATGCAGTTCCTTGGGCGTCGGCATCATGCAATCGGGATGCGCGTCGAGGTAGCGGTAAAGCCAGCTGGTGCCGGCCTTGGTGGCCCCCAGCCCGAAAACCAGGCGTGGCATATCCGAGCGGGGCTCCGGCATCAGGCCTTGGCCTCCTCATCTTCGGATTTCTCGTCGCCGGGCAGCACGTATTTTGCGCCCTCCCAGGGGCTCATGAAGTCGAACTGGCGGTATTCCTGCACCAAGTTGACGGGCTCATAGACGACGCGCTTCTCGGCCTCGTCGTAGCGCAGCTCAACATAACCTGTGGTCGGAAAATCCTTGCGCAACGGATGCCCGCGGAAGCCGTAGTCGGTCAGGATGCGGCGTAGGTCCGGGTGGCCCGTGAACAGGATTCCGAACATGTCGAAAATCTCCCGCTCAAACCAGTTGGCGGCAGGAAAAATGTCCACGATGGAAGCGAGCATCTCTTCCTCACGGATCGCAACCTTCATGCGGATCCGCTGGTTCTGGTACATCGACAGGAAGTGGTAAACCATGTCGAACCGGTTGTCCCGCGTGGGGTAGTCCACCGCCGTCATATCGACCAAGGTAGAGAATTGGCAGGTCTGATCCGTTTTCAAAAACTCTGAAAAGGACACAACCGATGCGGGTGCGACGTTGACTGTCAGCTCATCATTCTCGACCGACCAGCTCAGCACGCAATCGGGGCGCTTCGCCTCGATCATTGCGCCCAGTTCTTTAAGTGCAGCGCTCATCGTGTGATCGTCCCCGTCCGGCGGATTTTTCGTTGCAGCTGCAGGATACCGTAGAGCAACGCCTCAGCAGTTGGCGGGCAGCCCGGCACATAGAGGTCGACGGGCACGATCCGGTCGCAGCCGCGCACGACTGAATAGCTGTAGTGGTAATAGCCGCCACCATTGGCACAGGAGCCCATGGAGATCGCGTAACGCGGCTCCGGCATCTGGTCGTACACTTTGCGAAGCGCTGGTGCCATTTTGTTGGTCAATGTGCCCGCCACGATCATCAAGTCCGATTGGCGCGGGGAGGCGCGCGGCGCCGTGCCGAACCGCTCCATATCGTAGCGCGGCATAGCGGTGTGCATCATCTCCACCGCGCAGCAGGCCAGCCCAAAGGTCATCCAATGCAGCGAGCCGGTGCGCGCCCAATTGATGATGTCCTCGGTCGAGGTGACCAGAAAGCCTTTATCCTGCAATTCCGCGTTCAAGGCTTGCGTGGCGACATCTTTGTCCCAGCTGGCGGTGTTGGCGCCGGTTGCTACTCCCATTCAAGGGCTCCTTTTTTCCATTCGTAAGCGAAGCCGATCGTCAGCACCGCAAGGAAAACCATCATCGACCAAAAGCCCAAGAGCCCCACATCCTTGAATGCAACCGCCCAAGGGAAAAGGAACGCGACTTCAAGGTCGAAGATAATGAACAAAATGGACACGAGGTAAAAGCGCACATCAAATTTCATCCGTGCGTCGTCAAAGGCGTTGAACCCGCATTCATAGGCCGACACCTTCTCGGGGTCCGGGTTCCTGACCGCGACAACGGCAGCAGCAAGGATCAATACCAGGCCCAAACCAATTGCAATTGCGAGAAAAATAAGGATTGGAAGATATTCGCGTAGCAGCTCGTCCACGTGCTTCTCCTTCGTGCCCCGCACCCTCGACGGTGCAGGCTTCAGCAGCTTGGTTTGATCTTTACGCCGCGCCGCTCAGAGGGTCAATGCGACGAAGCGGACATTTAAGGGGAAAGTTATACGGTTGGACACGTTGTATCGGGTCAAAAATTTACGGGTAGTTAACTGTGATCAATTTCTGCTCAGAAGACGCAGCAACTCGGCCGACGGCCTCCCTGTCCCCTCAAGGCCTTGGGTTCGTTGAAAATCAGCGATAGCGCGCCTTGAACTTGGCCCCAAAACGCCATCGGCCCCGCCTGTATCATAGCCGCGCGACATCAAGCGTTCCTGAAGCTCCTTCCTTTGCGCTTGTTTGAGGCCATATCGGTCCGGCGCGAAAGCCGTCTTAAGCGGCCCCTCACCCACAATACGTCGGGCTAAATAACCGACGCCAAGCGCGTAATTGGTCGACCGGTTGTAGCGCTTGATGACCTCGAAATTCGGTCCGGTTGCAAACCTTGGTCCGCCTGGATCGGGTTGGATGCCACCAGTTTCCGCCTCCCGCGACCACAAAGCGCCGCGTTGCCAACCGGACCGCGCCAAATAAGCCGCAGCCGAGGCCAGTGCGTCGGTCGGATCCTCCGCCCAGATGTCGCGCCGCCCATCACCGTCGAAATCCACCGCGAACTCCAGATAAGACGTCGGGATAAACTGCGTGTGCCCCATGGCGCCCGCCCAGGACCCCACCATGTCGCGCGCTGCGACATCGCCAGATTGCAAAATACGCAAAGCCGCCAGAAGCTGGCCCTCAAAAAACCGTCCTCGCCTTCCGTCATAGGCGAGCGTCGAGGTTGCAGAAATCACGGGGATATCACCCCGCCGTTGTCCAAAATTGCTTTCCACCCCCCAAATAGCGGCAACAATCTCGGCAGGCACGCCGTAGCGTTGCTCGATCGCGCCCAGGCTGTTTTTGTGGCGCGCAAACGCCGCCCGCTCGCGTCTGACACGTTCCTCTGTTGCCACAAGCGCCAGATAATCCTCGAAGCTGCGGCGAAATTCGCTTGTCTTATGACTTTAGGTGGTTCTGTGCGAAAGTAGGGCCTTAGCCCGCCAC